>JANRLS010000073.1:0-3776 GCA_033762315.1 Pirellulaceae bacterium | reverse complement strand
TCGAGCAGGTCGTTGAGCAGCCTGAGCAGGCAATGGGCCGACTGTTTGACGATTCCGAGCTGGCTTTGTTGCCGCGAGGTGAGGGGGGTCGCCAGGGTCAGCTCCGTCATGCCGATGATGCCGTTCATCGGGGTGCGAATTTCGTGGCTGACGGTGGCGAGAAAGACGCTTTTAGCTTGGCTAGCGGCTTCGGCGGCGGCGGTTCGCTCGGCGACGCGCAGCTCCAACGTTTCGTTGAGCTGTTGCAATTGCTGGAAGCCGCCGGCATTTTCGAGGGCCGCGCCGCCCAGGGTGGCGATGAATTCGGCAAGCCGGCGTTCGTCGTCCCGGAACAGCCCGCGCACTTGCCTATGAAAGACATAGAGACACGCGACCGGCTCGCCGCGGACGAGGATGGGAACGCAAACCGCCGATTGCGGCGCGCTGCCGGTGTCTTGCTCCGGGCTGGCCGCGTCGGCATCGGCGGACGATACGGCCCGGCTGCCGCGGAGGGCCAGATCGACGAGCCCGCGGTCCACATCGGCCGGCAATCGAGCCTCCGGAACCAGCCGCCAGCCGTCCTCCCCTTTCTCGAGCGTTTGCAGCACCAGGCACTGCTCTCCGCGCAAAATGCGGAGGCCAGCTTGTTGCATTTCGAGGAAGATGGTGGCCGGAGACAGAGCTGAAGCGATGCGGCGGCCCGCATCGAGGACGGTATCGAACCGGTCGGCCAGCGAGAGCGAGGCTCCCTTGGAGGGTCCGCCGGCCGTGGGGTCGCTGCTGGCGGGGAGAATTTCGAGCGCCCGCTGCTCGGCTTGCGCCGTGGCTAGTTGTTCGGCCGCACCGGGCTGGTCCAACTCGGCAGCGATTTGCCAGCGGGCAACGCTGGATAAGGCTAACTCGTAACGTGCCCCCTGACGGCGAGCGACGGCCAGACTGCGATCGAGCAGGCGCAGAGCGCGGGTAGCGCGCCCTAGGCTCGCCTCCAAGAGGGCCAATTCGCGCAAGGCATGAGGAAGGTCGTTTTGGAATCGGCTCGACAGGCTGACGGCTTGACGAGCGGTGCGCCGCGCGGCGCGGAGCAGCGCGCGGCGACGATGGGGGACTCGGCCGGTATAGCGATCGAGTCGCAAGCGGCGGGCCGTGGCGAGCCAGGCCAGGTTCGGGGCGATGTAGGCATTCATTACCCCTGCCCGGCGCGCCGCCGCCAAGGCCGTTTCGAACTGGCTAATCGCGTCGTCCAGCTGGTCGGCACTGAGATGGCGAACTCCGGCCGCTAGCAGCGTTTGGGCAAGTCCTTGGGCATCGTGCCGGGGACGGGCGACCTCGCCGGCCACGATCGCCGCCGGGATTTTGCCGAGGGCGGCCCGCGACCAGACATCGAGACTGATGCCCGAGGCCTGCTCGTCGCCGAGCTTAAGGCCCGATTCGTAGTTCCGTCGGGCCAGCTCGATGGCGCTTGCTAGTTCTCCCGCCCGGTAGAGCGCGGCCGCTACCTGATAGCGGGCGATATGCACTTCCCAGAAGTCGCCGGTGCGCTCCAGCAGGCGGACCGCCTCGCGACCTTTCTCGATGCACGCGGCGAACCGCGAGCCGGCATAGAGCACCACACTATAGTAAGCGAGCGATTGCCCTTGTCCCCACAAATCGCCAAACGACTGGCGAATCTCCAGCGACTTCTGGGCATAGGTTCGCCCGCGGCTGAAATAGGGAAGCAGGGTCATGGCGGGGGCGTGCTCGGAATAGGCTTGCGCCAGCTCCAGCGTCGGCGGATAGCACTCGGCCAGGTTCAGGCCCCGAATGTGCGTCCAGAGGACATGCACTTTGCTCCGGGTAAACCAATAGCCGTGGGCCAGCCGGCTATGGAGCCGCCAGCAAAGCAGGTCTTCGGGACGAGGGGCCGATTTGCGCCGCGCGACAAACCACCGCGGCAGCAGGGTGTGCAAAGTTTGCACGGCTGTTTCGTACACGAGCAGCACGAAAAAAACCGCGAGGCCGCGAGGGACGAATCGCCCGAGCATGCGCAAGGCCTGCTCGAACGACCGCGTGGCGGTCTCCATGTCCCCCCGCTTGAACGACAATTCCCCCAGCTTGCCCCGAATTTGCGCTTGGGCGAAGGGGCCCGCGGCGATTTGGGCGGCTCGCTCGAAAAGCTCGGCCGAGGCGTCGTAGCGGCCGCGGAGCATGAGCACGTCTCCGAGCCCCTCCAAAATGCGATAGCGGGTCTCGCGATCGACCTCGTCCGCGCCGCGCTCGGCGATGCGATATTGCTGCTCGGCGATTTCGAGCGAGTGGCGCGCTCGGGCCTGCTCGGCCGCCTCCAGGGCGTAAGGCAGGGCCAGCCGACCGCAGCCGGCGGCATCGTAGTGATAGGCCAGCTCGAACAGGTTTTTCTCGCCGCGCGCTTCCAGATACTGGGCCGCCTTGTGGTGCAACTTTTGGCGCTCGGCGGCCGAGAGCCGGTCGAGCAAGGCGGCGCGGATCTTGTCGTGGACGAAGGCGCACTCGGCCAGATTCGAGCGGAGCCAAACCAGATGCCTTTCCCGGACCAGTTCGAGCGCGGCTAGCGCGGCGGCAGCCTCTTGCCCAGCCAATTGAATGGCCGATTGCAGGTCGAACTCTTTGCCGAGGATCGCGCCGACCGTGAGTAGCGCGAGCGCGTCAGGCGGGAGCAAATCGAGGCGGCGCGAGAGGAACGAGGCCGCCTGGCCCGACGAGCTGAGGTTGGCGAGCGAAAGCTGCTCGGCGCGCCAACCTTGCGGCTCGGCGACGAGCGCGCCCGATTCGACGAGGCCGCGCAGCACGGCCGAAGCCATGAAGGGGCTGCCATCGGCCAGGCCAATGACGAGCCGAGTCACTTCTTCGTCCAGCGGGCCAGCCATCGATTCGATCAGGCTGCGGACGTCTTCCGGGGCGAATTTGGCCAGCCGCAAGGGGAGCGTGGGGCGCAGTTTGCGTAGCGGGGCACCTTCGGGAACCTCATCGCTCCGAAAGGCGGCGACGAGCGAAACATGCCCCGGAATGGCGCTTTCGCTGGCGTGAACCTCGGCCCAGCGGGCGAGGAGCTTGATCGCCAGCTCGTCGGCCCATTGGCAATCGTCGAAGATGATGAGCGTGGGGCGGCCCGCGTTGCCGAGGGCATCGAGAAAATGGACGAGAGCCTCGACGCTACGGGCTTCGCCGAAGGCTTCGGGACCGAGCGTTTCGGTGGTGTCCCAGTGCAGGGCTTCGGCCAGGCGCGGGAGCACGGCGCAAAGTGCGTCGCGGTGGTCCCCCAAGCGGGCGGCAATTTTTTCGGGCAATTCGGGCTCGGCGGCGGCGGCGGCGAGGATGCCATCGAGCAGGCCATCGAGCTCTTGAAACGGATGCAGGCCGACCTGGTTGGTGCTCGTTCCGCGCAGCACCCAAATTCCCTGCCGGCGGGCGCGAAGGGCCAACTCGTCGAGCAACCGCGACTTGCCACCCCCCGACTCGGTTTCGACCGCGATGAAGGCCGGGCGGCCGAGCCGCAGGCGGGCGATTTGGGTATCGAGCTGCTCCAGTTCGCGGGTGCGGCCGACGAAGGCGGGTTCGGTCAACGTCCGGCGGCGATCGTGCAGGCCGACGACCAAATCGGGATCGTGGTTTCCCGCCGCGCGGGCGGCTTGAATGGCGGCCAGGTCGGCGAGCACGGCGGCAGCCGATTGATAGCGGTCGCGGGGATCTTTCCGCAGCAGGCGCTGCAGGATGTCGTCCAGCGCGCGGGGCATTTCGAGCCCCAAGCCGCGGAGCTTGGGGATGTGCGCGGTCATGTGTTG
>JANRLS010000072.1:0-3168 GCA_033762315.1 Pirellulaceae bacterium | reverse complement strand
CTAGTCACGGCGGGGGATTATTTTGGGCGCGACTTAGGGCGAGGCGCGGCGGCGCAAGTCGTTGGGGGCCAAGCACCTGCGAGTGAGCCGCGCGACGTAAGTTCCGGACGACGCGAAAATCCGCGCGCGAGTTTCTTGACGCGCAGAGGTTTCTTTCAGAGTATGTGCGTTAATTTGTACATATACCCTCTCGGCAAGCCGGCGCGGCCTGCCGAGGGGGTATTTTCACGGGAGACTTCGCCATGCAGCCCACGATCGATTCGCCCCCCCAGCCCCGAGTTTCCGGCGGTAAGCGCCCGCGCCGCACGCCCAGCGCCCGCAACCTGCGGATTCATGGCGAGGTGTGCCAGCTGCGCCGCGGGCAGGCCGAGGTCGCCCGCCGGCATGGGCTGTCCCAGCAGCGGGTGGGGCAAATCTGCGCCCAGGTGACGGCCTGGCTGGCGGAGGAATCCCCCACCAATCCGTTGGCCCAAGCACGGGGCTGGCGGGGAGTGCTGCGCGAGCAGTTGGCCCAACTCTTCGCGTGGGCCTGCCGGGAGTTCGAGTCCTCGCGTCAAAGCGTGACCATCGAGCGCCGCGGCCGTCGCAACGGTCGCGAGTGGAGCGAGACGATTACCCGCGAGTCGCTTAGCAGTCCCCTCTGGCTGCGGTTCGCCCTGCGCATTTCCGAGCTGCAGGCACGGCTCGAAACGGCCTTGCCCGACGATTCGCCCGGACACCCATTCGAGCGCGACGCGCTGTCCGCGTCGGCTGCTGAAATTGCCCGCGAAATGGGGGCACCAGCGGCTGCCGGGAGGGGCTTATTGGAGGCCCCTCCCAACCCTAGTAACTATAGTAAGCCCGCCGAAAATCCACCCCCGCGCTGATTGCCATCGCCCCCCACCCGGCCCGCTGCAAACCGTTTCCCAGCAACGACTTGCGACTCGCCTCCCACGCCCCCTTCCGTCCCCGCCGAGCGGCACGAAGTTGAGGCGCGCAATAAGCCGCCAGCCACCACGCGGAGCTGAGTTCCCGGCCCCCTCGCCCCCCGCTCAAACACGCGAGACCCGGCCGAGGGGCTAAGCCGGCGAGTCGATGGGCTCCGCCTCGACGACATGCGGCAGCGAGCAATTGGTAATCTTCGTCGCGATTCGGGATTCATCGGACCGCGGATTTCCGATGACGACCAGGCTCTCCGAAATAATGGCCATTGCGTGATGGTGAATCTCGCGAATCCGACCATCCGCCAGGTGCAGACGCAGCGGCTGGAAGGGGCGTTCCTCCAACAATTCGATGAGTTCCGCGGCAGTCATGTTTTCGCGCTGCTGGTGATGGAAACTGTATCGCGATGGCTTCACCAAAGCCAATCGGGCGGCCGACGTTCACTAATGTCCCGACCCACCCCCGCTGAGCGACTTGACGATCTCGCCGACGACCGCCTTGGCGTCGCCGAAGAGCATGTAGGTGCGGTCGCCGTAGTACAGCTCGTTCTCGATCCCGGCGAAGCCCGGATTCATGCCGCGCTTGATCGCGAAGCAGGTGCGGGCCTTGTCGGCATCGATGATGGGCATGCCGAAGATGGGGCTGGCCCGTTCGTGGCGGGCGGCGGGGTTGACCACGTCGTTGGCCCCGATCACCAGGCAGACATCGGCCTGGGGGAGGTCGTGATTGATGTCGTCCATTTCGACCAGCTTGTCGTAGGGAATTTCCGACTCGGCGAGCAGCACGTTCATGTGCCCCGGCATGCGGCCGGCGACCGGGTGAATGGCGAACCGCACATCGACGCCCCGCTTCGTGAGCAGGTCGTACAGCTCCTTCACGCGATGCTGCGCCTGAGCGACCGCCATGCCATAGCCCGGCACGATGACGACGAGGCTGGCTTGCTCCATGATCTGGGCGGCCCCTTCGGCCGTTTCGCTTTTGACCGTTTTGGTCTCGCCGGCTGCCGCTTTGCCCTGCACCTGGCCGAAGGCCCCGAACAGCACGTTGAAAAACGACCGGTTCATCGCCCGGCACATGATGATCGACAGGATGAGGCCCGAGCTGCCGTCGAGAGCCCCGGCCGTGATCAGCAGCTTGTTGTTCAGCACGAAGCCGAGCGCCACCGCCGACAACCCGGCATAGGAGTTCAACAGCGAGATGACCGTCGGCATGTCGGCCCCGCCGATCGGAATGATGAGCAGCACCCCAAACGCCAGCGACAGCACGACGATGACCGGAAACAGATACGCCACCTGATCTTGCCAGACCACGAGCGCGAGGCCGCACAACACCGCCACGCCGAGGAGGCCGATATTGACGAAGTTCTGAAACGGATAGGTCACCGGCCGCTGCGGAATCCACTTGATCTCTTGCAGCTTGCCCGCCGCCATCAGGCTGCCCGTGAACGTGAGAAAGCCCAAGAGCACCTCGGCAACCAGCGCCCCCATCACGAACGCCGTCATTTGCAGCGGCTTGGCATGGGCGGGGGCGAAAAGCCAATCGTAAAACTTGGCGGTGCCCAAAAGGCCGACCGCCAGCCCGCCGAACGCGTGCGACAGGGCGGTACGCTGCGGAACGGCGGTGAGCGGCACCCACGAGAGCGGGACGCCGACGAAAAAGCCCAGGCCAATCGCCCCCAGCACCCAAACCCAGCGCGTGACATGCGGATCGAGCGCCGCTCCGACCATGCCCAATGCCATCGCGAGCACGCCCGCCAGCACGCCGCGGCGGGCCGTGGCGGGGCTGTTCATCCAATAGAGCGCCAGGATGAATCCGGCAGTGGCCACGAGATACGCCAGTTCCGTGGCGCGGAGCGTCTCGACCAGGTAAACGCGAAAGTCGTTCACGGCTATTTGGGCTCCTGGCGCCGAAACATTTTCAGCATCCGGTCGGTAATCAGAAAGCCGCTGACGATGTTGGTCGTCGAAGCAAACAGGGCGATCGCGCCCAGGATGGTGATCGGCAACGAATGGTCGGCACCCGTCATGGCGATGGCCGCGACGACTGAAATGGCCGAGATGGCATTGGTCAGCGACATCAACGGAGTGTGCAACAAGCGGCTGACCCGACCAATGACGCCCAGGCCGATGAACGTCGACAGCACGAAGACGAACAGCAGCGACCAGTAATCGACTGGTGGGGCGGTGTGTCGCGCTTCGCTGGCGGACTCCGCCGCGGTCTGCGTACCCGCGGCGGCCACCGGCGGCT
>JANRLS010000071.1:0-12854 GCA_033762315.1 Pirellulaceae bacterium | reverse complement strand
TCGTAGCGGACGATCCAGACGCCAAATTGCGGGATGAATTTGGTTTCGACCTGACCTGGTGCTAATTGATCGGGAAAGCCGACTTTGAACTTCGTCGGCGGCTCGATCAGGATGTTGGGAAACATGTAGCGGGCGAGGCCTAGAATCCACATCAGGTGCGTCACCGCCAGCGACGTGAAGCCGATGGCCAGCGACGAGCCGAAGAGAGCTCCGGCCATGATCGCCATGAACGAGCGGCGCGAGGCGTCGTCCGCAGCGGCCGCCGGCGCGGGCCGGGCATAGTCCGGCTTGGCGGGCATGGGGGGAACTTCGAGCTTCGTCTTGCCGCCAGTGGTGGGCTTGCCGAGGGCCGCGGCCTGCTCTTTGCTAATCGGGCCGGGCTTGGCTCCCTTGCGAGCCGCGGCCAGGATGCTGGCAGTGTCTTTGGCGGCGGTCGCAGGAACCTCGGCAGCTTTGGCGGCGGGCTTGGCGGCAGCAGGTTTGGCCGCTGGTTTTTCGGTGACAGCGGGCTTGGCGGGCTTCTCGGCCACGGCGGCCTTAGGCTTTTCGGCGACCGGAGCCCCCTCCCCCTTTTTCGCCCGCGCGGCGGCCAGAATATCGGCCATGCTCATCCCCTTGCCGCCGGCAGGCATTTTCGAGCCCGGCGGAGCGGGGGCAGCGGCTGGCGGGAGAGTTTCGGCGGCAGCGGCGACGACCGGGGCTGCAGGGGCTGCAGGGGTGGGTTCTTCCGGGGGCGTGGGGGAAGGCGAAGAGGTAGCGCCCGCCTGGGCCTTCTCCGCGCGAGCGGCGGCCAGGATTTCCTCGACCGACATTTTCTTGGCCATAGCAGGCAGCCTGACCGGTCGCCAGCGGGAATGTAACCTGAATCAGGTCAATAACTTACGCTATCCGCTGCGACCTTTGTGATATTTTTCACGAACCTACGTTAATTTGTAACCCCCCGCGCCCCGTTGTCAACTACCCTTCGCGTAAATCCTTCCAGGGAAGTAACCAACAACGATTCAAGAGGGTTAGATCAGAAAGTTCCTCCGATGACCGCTCGCGGGGCAACATTTGGTCTTGTTTGTGATGCGATTGATGCGATCGGTGCGCGACATCACCTTTCATGTGAGGCGCGGCGTGAAGGTGTCCACTACTCCCCTCTCTCGTCGTCTCCATTATCTTCCGCCTCGCCAGCGAGAACCCTTTTGCGTTCACCGTCAAGACAGAACTTCACGTCTGCCCTTGGTTATGCAATCTAGCAGACAAATGCCACCGTGGAGATTGAGCGATTTCGTCAGATGGCGTTCTCCAGATCCTTCCGATCTTCATCTTCGGGCAAAGTCAGTTTGACGAGCGGCAAGTTGCACGCCGTGGTAAATTCCCACGGATCGTCGCCGGTCCCTAACTCAACCCAAGTCGTTTGCTTCTTGTTGCGCTTAGCTAAGAGTGTCCTGTGCAAGATCTGGCACCTTTCGTGGCACCTTTCAGGCGATAAATCCCGAATAAACAAAGAAAGCCCGGCTGAGCAGCGCCGAGCTTTGTGCCTGTTTTTCAGGGCTTTTTCAGTGGTCAGGGCCGGAGTTGAACCGGCGACACATGGATTTTCAGTCCATTGCTCTACCAACTGAGCTACCTGACCGTTGGCTCACGCCAAGCCTCGCATTTTAGCAGCCATGAAGATTCTCGGAAGCCCGGTTGGGGGTCAATCTGAGGGTGTGGGCGGGAGCGGCGAAGGGAGTGGTTCGGACCGCACCGCTGGTGCCGAAGTTGCAGCGGGCTCGGCAATTTCGGCCACCTCGGCCGGAGCGGCGGTCGGTGGCCAGTGTCCGGGGAGCGGGGCGACGACCGAAATCGTCTCGCGCGTCATCGGATGGCGAAAAACCAACGTGCGGGCGTGCAGGGCGATCAGTCGGTCGCGTTCGTCTTCACTCCAAGGGCCGAATCGAATCTGGCTGCCGTATAGCTCGTCGCCCAGCAAAATGTGCCCGCGACTGGCGGCTTGAATGCGAATCTGATGCGTGCGACCCGTTTCCAACTCGATTTCGAGCAAGGTGCGCTCGGGAAAACGATCGAGCACCCGATAATGCAGCACGGCGATTCGCCCTTCCGGATCGTCCGCGCCGACCACCTGCGTCCGGGGCTTGCCATACACTTTTTTCAGGTGATCTGTCCAGGTTCCCTCATCCGGCTCGACGGTCCCCTCGGCGAGCGCCCAATAGGTTTTGCTCACCATCCGATGCTCGAATTGCTCCGAAATCTTGCGGGCGGCGCGCACATTTTTGGCGAACACGATCGCGCCCGAAACGGGCCGGTCGATCCGATGCGGCACACCGAGATAGACATTCCCTGGCTTGTTCTCGCGCTCTTTCAATAGTTGCTTGATCTGCACTTCGAGACTATCGATGCCTAGCGGCGCTTGCGTGAGCAAGCCGGCTGGCTTGGCCACCACAATACAGTGCGAATCTTCGTAGAGGATGTCGAAGGTCATCGGTGGCTAAAGGACTCGCGGGGCGCCATCGCCAATCGGGAAAGCAAGCACCCCGGCTGCAAATGGCAACCGGGGTGCGGAATTGTTTCAAAACAGCAAAGCAGGCGGGGCGCCTGCCCCACGGCTAAACCTTGCCGGCGGCGGGCACCACGAACGGCGCGCGATACTCGCGGGTGAGCAGGGCGTTCGCCTGGTCGTTGCCGGGGAAGGTTTCGGTCGTGGGATCGCACTTCAGCACGGGGCCGACGCGCAGTTTGGTCGCTCCCATGTTGACCGCGTTATCGGCCAGATGGGCCAGCGTCCGCTCGAGCGTTGCCTTCGCATTGTCGGCCGATTGGAACGTGGCGATCGATTTATCCAGTTCGTCGGCCGACATTTGCGAGCCCAGCACATACGAGATGTTCCCCGTGTGGCATAAGGCGCTCGACAGGTGCCCTTCTTCGATGTCGGCGTTCAGGTCCATCACCTTGCGGCTGCGAACACCCTTGAGGAAGTTGGCGAAGTGGTTCTCGTCGCCACCACCTTTGAATTCGGCGATTTTGTTGCCGCTCTTGTCGAACGCGACTCCGCCGTTATAGCTCGGCAGCACGACATAGCCGTCCGAGCCTTCGAAAATGACGCCGACCTTCGCGCCTTTGTAGTCGCCAGTTTTCAGGCCGCGAACTTCAAACGTCAGCGTTTGTGGGCCATAGTTGTGTACGACGACCTGCGTGTTGGCCGTCTCGCCGGCATCTTCGTAGCCAAAGCGGCCGCCGTAGCTGAACACGGTGTCGCTCAGCGCCTTCACGCCGAGACCCCAGCGAGCGATGTCCATCTGATGGATACCCTGGTTCCCCAGGTCGCCGTTGCCATAGGCCCACATCCAGTGCCAATCGTAATGCAGGTTCTTGCGGGTCAGCGGCAGAATCGGCGCGGGGCCCGACCAGAGGTCGTAGTTGATGTTCGCGGGAATCTGATAGGTTCCCTTTTCGCCGATCGAGCCGCGCGGCTTGTAGCACAAACCGCGAGCGACCTTCACCGTGCCGATCTTGCCCGAGCGAATGAACTCGATGGCGTCGATCATGCCGGGGTTGCTGCGGCTTTGGGTGCCGCACTGGCAGATTTTCTGATGCTTGCGGGCGGCTTCGACCACGCGGCGACCCTCGCTCACGTTGTGGCTCACCGGCTTCTCGACATAAACATCCTTGCCGGCCTGAATCGACCAGATCGCCTGCAAGCTGTGCAGATGGTTCGGCGTGGCGATGGAAACAAAGTCGAGCGATTTATCGTCAAGCGCCTGGCGAATGTCTTCAACGTACTTCGGCTCGACTCCCCCTTGCCGCTTGGCGATCTCGGCGACGCGCTGCGGGCCGATCACCCGATCAACATCGACGACATAGGTTATCAGCGTATCCTTCCGACCGGCCCACGCCCCGATGTGGCTCCCCCCGCGCCCCTTCACGCCGACGACCGCGACGTTCAGCCGGTCATTCGCACTTTTGCTCTGCGGTTCGCTTTCGGCAGCCAGCAGATTGCTGCCCGGCACCGCCATCGCCGCGGCCGCGGCGGCAAACATCGAATCTTCCAGAAACTGACGGCGATTTTTACGAGCCATGCGGAAGAACTCCTAACGGAAAGGCGGGACACCAGCGGAAACAGCCGCGGGCGGTGGGTGAATCGACTCGTATGATACCAAAGTCGTTGGGCGAAACGCCAGTAGCGCGGGTGGCGGAGCAACGCGTAATGGGTTGCCCGTCAGGCTGCCTAATCGGGAAAGCGAAGCCACGTCTTGCGGAGCCACCGAGTGGTAAATCCAACCTAATTGCCATCGCTACACTCCGCTTTTCTAATGATTTGGCCACCCTCTCAATTACTTATCAAACGAATTGTTCTCGCGCATTTAATTTGTCGTAAATCCTTTCCTCAATTGCACTTGCATCGCTTATTGCCACAATCGTCCGATAAGCCTTCTTAACACTCCGCGAGTCTCGCGCTGTCCCAACTCGACCACCCGACTCACTCTCGCCATTACCTCTTTTCATGACACCAGCCCTTTTGGACATCCAGAACTCCCAAAGCCCGTAAACCAGCTATTCTTTGCAGTCTTTGTGTTCCTCCAGCGGTTGCTGCTCTCGATCTCTGACCTCAAAAAATCTCCCGCTGGGTCGCGCCTGCATGATCCAATTGTATAGATGCGCTTGCCCACTCGTTTATTCCCAGCCCCCACAAAAAATTTCCCTCGGTTCCACCCTCCCCCCGAGCTGTCCAGCAATCCCGGCATTCCTGGTAAACTGGGGTCGTCAATACCGACCCCGAACCTTTTCCAGCCCCTCTGCTCCTTTCCCAGAATCATGACCCGCGAACTCAATCAGTATTCCCGACGAATCACCCAGCCCAAAAGCCAGGGGGCCAGCCAGGCCATGCTCTTGGGGACCGGCATGTCCCCCGAAGACATGCACAAGGCCCAGGTCGGCATCGCCAGCGTCTGGTACGACGGCAACCCCTGCAACATGCACCTCAACCGCCTCGCCGATCGGGTCAAAGAGGGGGTTCAAGGGGCCGGCCTCGTCGGCATGCGGTTCAACACCATCGGCGTGTCGGACGGCATCAGCATGGGTACCGAGGGGATGAGCTATTCGCTGCAATCGCGCGACCTGATCGCCGACAGCATCGAAACGATCATGGGAGGCCAGTGGTACGACGCCCTCGTCGCCCTCCCCGGCTGCGACAAAAACATGCCCGGCTGCGTCATGGCGATGGGCCGCCTCAACCGTCCGGCGATCATGGTCTATGGCGGTACCATCAAAGCCGGATGTACGCCGCGCCATCCCAAGCTCGATGTCGTCTCCGCCTTTCAAGCCTATGGCGAATACATCACTGGAAAGATCACCGAAGAGGAACGGGCCGAGATCATCCGCTGCTCCATTCCCGGTGCCGGGGCCTGCGGCGGCATGTACACCGCCAACACCATGGCGAGCGCGATCGAAGCCCTCGGCATGAGCCTGCCCTATAGCTCGTCGATTCCGGCCGAAGACCCGCTCAAAGAAGCCGAATGCAAAGCCGCCGGCAAGGCGATTCTGAACCTGCTCGAAAAGGATATCAAACCGCGCGACATCATGACTCGCGCCGCCTTCGAAAATGCGATGGTCATTGTCATGGCCCTCGGCGGTTCCACCAATGCCGTGCTGCATCTCATCGCGATGGCCCGGGCGGTCGATATTTCGCTGACCATCGACGACTTCCAAACCGTCAGCGACCGCGTGCCGTTCATTGCCGACCTGAAACCCAGCGGCAAATACGTGATGGAAGACCTGCATCACGTCGGCGGCACCCCGGCCGTGATGAAATACCTGCTCGAAAAGGGGCTGCTCGACGGCAGCCAGCTTACCGTCACGGGCAAGACGCTGGGTCAGAATCTGGCCGAGGTGAAAGGGCTGGCCGAAGGGCAACGAGTCATCTATCCGCTCGACAAGCCGATCAAAGCGACCGGCCACATTCGCATCATGCGGGGCAACTTTTGCCCGGACGGAGCGGTCGCCAAAATCACCGGCAAAGAGGGGCTGCAATTTACTGGTCCGGCCCGGGTGTTCGATAGCGAAGAAGACATGCTGCACGGCCTGGAGCAAGGCAAAATCAAGAAGGGGGATGTCATCGTCATTCGCTACGAAGGGCCGCAAGGGGGCCCCGGCATGCCGGAAATGCTGACGCCGACTTCGGCCATCATGGGGGCCGGCCTGGGGCAAGAGGTCGCTCTGATTACCGATGGCCGCTTCAGCGGCGGCTCGCACGGCTTCCTCGTCGGGCACGTCACCCCCGAAGCGCAGCTCGGCGGTCCCATTGGCCTGGTACAAGACGGCGACCAAATCACCCTCGATGCCGAGGCGAATACCATCAACGTCGCCCTCTCGGCCGATGAGCTGTCCCGCCGCCGCGCCGCCTGGAAAGCCCCCCCGCTCAAAGCCACTCGCGGCACGCTTTACAAGTACATCAAGAACGTGAAAACCGCGAGCGAAGGTTGCGTGACGGACGAGTGAGGTCAATGGCCAGCCGTGGCGTGGCAAGATAGATTGAGAATCGAGGATCGAGAACGTATCTCCTATCACCCGCTATTCAAATCCTGTCGAATGCCCTCGCTTGGCCGGAGGCGGACCCGGCGTCAATCGCCCACTCGTGGCTACGGAGCCTGCTGGCACCGCGCCTCAATGAGAACGCCGACGAACTGGTCGCGGAAGTTACCCCTCGGCTTTCAGGAATAGAGGTGGGCGAACAGAAATGTTCGACGCCCGCGAAACGAACCGCCGCGCGCGAGACTGCCGTCGATCCGCGACTGGCCGATCCGCGAACGACGCCATCCGGGCGGCGGGGCGCAGCATCGGTAATGCCTCGGAACGCAGTCGCGGCGGGCGAGTCGTTGGCATCCGCCCCTAGCACGCGACAGCCACCGCGTTGACAATGGCGTTTTGTCGAACCTAGAATCCGACCTTCGTCCCCTCCGGGCCGCGGTCAGCGGTCCGCGGCCTTTCGCCCTAAAGTCAATGGCCAAAGTCACTTACAAAGACGCCGGCGTCGATCTCGAAGTGTACGACGAGGCAATGACCCGCCTCCCCCGGCTGATGCACCGGACCTTCAGCCCCCGGGTGATGAAGCTCGATGGGGGCTTTGCCGGGCTGTTTCAGCTCGATTTCGCCAGCCGGCTCTTTGCCCGCAACTATAGCGACCCGGTGCTGGTGAGCTGCACCGACGGCGTGGGAACCAAGCTCAAGGTGGCGACCCTGGTCGATCGGCACGATACGGTCGGGATCGATCTTGTCGCGATGAGCGTCAACGACGCCCTCTGCTGCGGAGCCGAACCGCTGTTTTTCCTCGATTATGTCGCCATGTCGCACGACGACCCGGCCCGGCTGGAGGCGATTGTCAGGGGGGTGAGCGACGGGTGCGTCGAGGCCGATTGCGCTCTCCTCGGCGGCGAAACGGCGATCATGCCCGATATTTACGCCCGCGGCGATTACGACCTCGCCGGCTTCTGCGTTGGCGTCGTCGAGCGGCGACATCTAATCGATGGCCAAAGCATTACCGCGGGAGACATGGTCCTGGGCGTTGCCAGTAGCGGCCTGCACAGCAACGGCTATAGCCTCGTGCGCAAGGTGGTTTTCGATCTGGCGGGGCTGGGGGTTCACGACGACGTGCCCGAGCTGGGCCAAACCGTCGGCGAGGCCCTGCTGACCCCCACGCGGATCTATGCCCGCCCCGTGCGCAAGCTGATGCAGCAATATCCGGTAAAGAACGTCCTGCATGGCATCGCCCACATCACCGGCGGCGGCCTGCGCGACAACCTGGAGCGGATTCTGCCGGACGGCACGCGGGTGCTGATCGACCGCAATAGCTGGCCCATTCCCAAGGTGTTCACCTGGCTGCAGGGGCTGGGGGGAATCGACGACGACGAGATGGAGCGCGTGTTCAACATGGGGATTGGCCTCGTGCTCGTCTTCAATCCGCGCCACGAAAACACGATTCGCCGCGTGCTGGCCGATTGCGGACTCGAGAGCTGGACGCTCGGCAAAGTCGTCGCCGGGGCCAAGGGCGTGGTTTGGAAGGATTGAACCCCAATAGACAGGCGCGAGCTTGCGAAGCGAGGCTTTGCCGATGAATTTCTACGCCAATCGAACGGTGTCCCTAGCGATTTTATGCCTCGTGGCGATTCCCGCTATCGCCGCCGAGCCCTTCCAATTCCAACCCAACGACCGGGTTGTCTTGCTCGGTTCGGGCCTCGCCGAGCGATTGCAGTTCGATGGCTATTTCGAGGGGATGCTGACCGTCGCTTGTGCGGACAAAAACCTCACGTTTCGCAATCTGGGCTGGAGCGGCGACACGGTCTGGGGAGATTCGCGGGGCGTTTTCGGCAGCCGGGCGGAAGGGTTCAAGCGATTGGTGAAGGATGTCACCGAGGCCCAGCCGACCGTGCTGGCGATTTGCTACGGCGAGAACGAAGCCTACGCCGGAGAGGCGGGGCTGGCCGATTTTCGGGCGGGCCTTCTCGCGCTGCTCGACGCACTAAAGCCGACCGGCGCGCGGGTGCTGCTGATTGCCCCGCCGCCGCACGAGAATCTCGGCCCGCCGCTTCCTAGCCCGACCGAGTACAACTCGGCCCAAGCCAAGTATGCCGACGCGATTGCCGCCCTGGCCCAAGAGCGGGGTGCAGGCTTCATCGCCCCGGTCGCGAAGCAAGGAACCTATCTCAGCAGCCTGACCACCAACGGCTTTCAGTTCACGAAACTCGGGGCCTGGCTCTGGGCTTGGGATGCCGGCGAGCAACTCGGCCTCGTCGGTCCCGATTTAGGTCCGCTCATCGAGCTCGACGCGGCCAAAGCGGCGGTCCTGGCCGCCCGGCGGACGGCTGTTGCCGACGTGGCCTGGGACGGCACGACGCTCCGGTTCACCGCCACCGAGCCATTGCTCTTGATGCCGCCGCAGCCGCCGGCGGCGAGCCTGATCGATGTCGCGCCGCCGCCGAAATCGTTGCCGGGAAGCCATCGCGTGCTCCGAATTCGCAATCTGCCGGCGGGGAACTACGAGCTAAGGATCGATGGCGAGAAGCAAGACCTGGCCGATCAGGAGGTCTGGTCGCGGGGGCTGGCGCTGCGCGATGCGGCCTCGGTGGCGGGAACGGCCAAACTGCGGGAGCTGGCCGCCGGCAAAAACGAGCTCTATTTCCACCGTTATCGCCCGCAAAACGAGACCTACCTGTTTCTGTTTCGCAAGCACGAGCAGGGAAACAACGCCGTCGAGATTCCCCAGTTCGATCCGCTGGTGGCCGCCAAAGAGCGGGAAATCGCCACCCTCTGCCGGCCGGTCGCCCGAAAATACGAGCTGACGCGGCAAAAGTAGGCCGCCGGTCCGCATTCGCACTCCACCCGGCTCGCCCCGCGCCGTAAGATAGAGCGTAGGCCCCGCGAAGGCTGGGCCCCTACCGATGAGGGAGCAGGTCGCGGATATGGGTTATCAGGATCGGGAGTATTATCGCGACGAGCGTCCCCCAGGAGCGGTCGCCGTCTCGCTGACGGTCAAGCTGATCGTCGTTAATTGCTTGCTCTTTTTGGCCAATCTCTTTGTCGCCAACAACGGCATTACCGCGGTTTTGAGCCTGCGGGCCGGTTCGCTCGTCCAACCGCAATTCTGGTATCAGTTCCTGAGCTATGGATTCGTGCATGATCCCAAGAATCTGATGCACCTGATCGGCAACATGGTCGGGCTCTTTTTCTTCGCCCGCGTCATCGAGCAGCGTCTGGGGTGGAAAGAGCTGCTGCGGTTTTATTTGCTGGCGATCTTGCTGGGTGGACTAGTCTGGGCCAGCCGAGTCTATTTTATCGGGGGGAGTCCGCAATCGGCACTGTTTGGCGCTTCGGGGGGCGTGGTGGCGGTGGTGATTCTGTTTTGCCTGCTCTATCCGCGGGCGACGATCTTGCTCTTTTTCGCCCTGCCGACACCCGCTTGGCTGGCCGGTCTGCTCCTGGTGGCTTTCGACATGTTTGGCGTTCAGCGCGATCACGTCGCCCACGACGTGCATCTCACCGGTGCCGCCCTCGCCCTCGCCTATTGGTATTTCGGCTGGAATTTTGGCCGCCTTCCCGGCTTAGCGGGGCTGACTCGCGGCTGGCAATCGCTGACCAAAGCCCTCAAACCCAAGCCCGACCTGCGGCTGCACGACCCCGAGCAATATTACGAGGACCTCGATGCCGAGGCCGACCGGGTACTCGACAAGCTGCACCGCGAGGGGGAAGGAAGCCTGAATGCCCGCGAGCGCCGCATCCTCGAAGACTACAGCCGCCGCATGAGGCAAAAGCGGCGATAGGAGCGGCCGATGATCGATTTACACAAAGACAGCTTGTCCGCTTCCGCCGCGTTGCTGTTCGCCAACCGCTACCTCGCAACAAAAACCTTGCCGCAAGTTCTTTGCTGACAAGGCTTTAAGTAGTGCCCCGCGTAGGACTCGAACCTACAACCCTCTGATTAAGAGTCAGATGCTCTGACCAATTGAGCTAGCGGGGCGTGTCGGGCGAATTCATCAAGGTAACAAATTCGGCGGCGTCGGCAAGGGCTTGGTTGCTCCAGTGGCAAGGACGCGGGTAAGGAGGCGGGGGTTCGCGAAAGTCGATCGCGAATTCGGTGTCACTCAAGCTCGAGGGGAATTGCGCAGCAGCAAATCGATGCCGAATTCCAGGGTTTGCTGGAAATCGATCGCTTCGGTACCAATGAGCAGGGCGCGGTGCAGCGGGCCAAGCAGGACCATCGCGACGAGGGCCTCGGCCGAGAGGCGGATGTTGTCGGCGGGAAACAGGCCATCTTGGGCCAGGGCTTGCAAATAGCGCTCGACCGTTTGGGTGATTCGCTCGACGGTGCAATCGAAAAAGAGCTGGGCATTGTGCGGATGTCGCGGCGCGTCGGCAATCAGCATCCGGCTCCAGGCATAACCCCCGGAGCCGAAGAGCAACTGCAAAAACGGACGGAAGAAGGTGAGCAGTTCGACGCGCGGGTCGCCCCCTTTCCGTTCGAGCGAAGGGGTCGATTTCAGGGCGGCTTCGGAACCGAGATGGATCAAGGTTTCAAACAGTTTATCCTTGCTGTCGAAGTGGGCATAAACAGTCGCCTTCGAGACCCCCGCTTCGAGCGTGATCGCGTCCATGCTGGTGACGGAGAAGCCATCGCGCAGGAATATTTTGTGCGCGGCTCGGAGCACAAGAGAGCGCTTGTCGTCCGCCATCATGAAGGGCGGGGGCGGTGGTTTGCCCGCCAGATTCGGCCTCGATTTGCCCATGAGGGCAGTGTAGTCCATGAGCGATGCGTCGTCAGGGGCCGCGTTGCAACGTTCGGCTCCCCTCCGCGCGGCGAAAATCAAAACCGCCACCGCAGGCTCATTCCCACGAAGGGCCCGGGATCGACATCGACCTGGTCGGAGAGCGAGCTCCACTGGCTGCTTCCCTCGCCATAGTTGCGGCCGAAGGAATAGCCGGCGTGCAGCTCGAAGTTGGCGTTTCGCCAAAAATTCCACCGCAGCCCAGTAATCAGCCGCTGCTCAAAGGCGAAAAAGCGATCGTCGGTTTCGACCCGGTCGATCAGAAAATACGACTCGTTCAGGAATTCGTAGCCCCCGTAAACCTGCAGCGACGGTGCGATGCTCCAGGTCAACCGGGCATTGATGTTGTTCAGCGGCATGTAGGAGAGATTCAGCAGCAGATCGTCCGACATTTGCCAGGCGACCGAGAAGGGGAGGCCGATATTTACCCGGAGCTGCTCGCTCGGATTCCAGGCGTAGGCGAGCATCGGAATCGGAAAATTGATCGGCCCGCCATACATGTACATCAGCATGAATTGCCATGAATCGCGGCCATTCCGGGCGGGAACGCGCAAAAAGCCCCCGATATTCGCGGTCATTTCGTCCATCGAATGAAACGGCTTGTCGCTCGCCGAGCCAAAACCCCCCATCAAGCCCCCCGACCAGCCATTGTCGAACTGCCGCATGTAATTGAGGCCAAAATTGACGCTCGTCAGCTGATCGGGAAAGGCGCGCAGCGAGTCGGGAAGGATGGCGTCGGTGAAGAAGAGCGAATTGCGAAAGCTGAGGCTGGCCATGACCATGTCGGTCTCCCCCATCCACAAGGGAGCCCCGAAGCTCAGGCTTTGGCGCACCAGTCCCAGGTCCGTCGGTTGACCGGAAACGTCTTGCGCGGGGTACCAGGTGGCCTCATAGCCCGGCGCGCCTCCCATCGGTCCCCCTGGACCACCCATCCCCAAACCGCCCCCTGGACCACCCGAGCCAAAACCGCCGCCCCCGGCGCGCCGTGGGGGATACGACGCGCTCGGGGGCGGTTCCGGCTCAACGGCCTGCCCTGGCTCCCCATACGGGATTGCCTGCTCGCCAAGGCCAGGGTCGATCACCGGAGGCAACCGCTCTTGCGCGGCGAGTTCCCGCGCCGGGAGACTCGTCGCCGCCAGCAGAAGAAGGATCGTGCTTCGTGCAAAACGGGTCATGCGGACCTCAAATCCGTTTGGTCGCATCCACCAGTCGGGGATGACGAGTCAGCAAGTTTGCCTTGCCACTTCCGGCTGGTGGCACGGCAACCTTGGCCTTCTCGAAATTGGGCATGTTTGCCGCCGCCCCAGATAGTCGAGAACATTTCATTGCGAGACCTCGTTGAAATCGGGCAAATGGGAAATACCAGGGAACTGCCCGCATCCCTTGGTAATCAGTTCAGGCACGGCTAACGCGGGCACGTTCACGAACCCCGCCCGGCAGGACGCGGCCGTCTTCCATGTCGATGCTGCGATCGGCGACATCGAAAATCCGGGAATCGTGCGTGACCATCAAGATCGGCATTCCTTGATCGCGACCCAGCTTCACCAACAGCTC
>JANRLS010000070.1:0-9591 GCA_033762315.1 Pirellulaceae bacterium | reverse complement strand
GCGTCGGCAGTTACACCCTGACCGCAGATAGCAAAGGGAACAAAGCCGTGGCTGTGGGTCTTGGTGCGGATGGGCGTGGGATGGTCGGGGCTGACGAGGATGCGGTAGTCGCCCTGCTTTTTCAGGGCGGCGTGCAGGGGGGCGACAATCTGGGCATCGATCTCTTCGAGGGCTTTGATTTTGGCGTCGGCTCGCCCTTCGTGCGAGGCTTCATCGGTCGCTTCGACGTGGACGCAGATGATGTCGGTCGAATCGAGAGCCTCGATCGCATAACGCCCCTTGGCGGCATAGTCGGTGTCGAGATAGCCGGTCGCGCCGGGCACCTCGATCCGCTCCCAGCCGATCAGGGCGGCAAGGCCCCGCAACAGATCGACCGCAGTGATCATCTTGCCGCGCTTGCCGTGCAGGTCGAAAAACGGCGTGAGGGAGGGGGTTTTGCCTAGGCCCCAGAGCCAGATGTTCGTCGCGGGCAATTTGCCGGCTTTTTGGCGGCCGATGTTGACCGGGTGGTCGGCAAACAGCTCGACCGAGCGGAACATCAGATCGCTCAAAAGATCGCTGCCGGGGCCGCGGGGGAAGTCGTCGGCGACGGACTTATCGGTCAGGTCGTGTGGCGGGGTAGCGCGTGTGTCGCGCGTGAAAGGGGCGGCCCGCTTTGTGCCGCGATAGAGCAGGAGATTGCGATAGCTGACGCCGGGGACAAACTCTAGCTCGTTGGTGCCGATGGTCTGCTGGCAGGTCTTCAGCAGCTCGGTCGCTTCAGCCGTGCTGACATGATCGGCGGTGAAACTCCGCATCGTCTGGTTTTCGATCGTCACCAAGTTGCAGCGGATCGCCCAATCGTCTGGACCGAGCTTGATTCCCTGGGCCGCCGCCTCCAGCGGGGCGCGGCCGGTGAAATATCTGTTCGGGTCGTAGCCGAACAGGCTCAGGTTGGCGACATCCGACCCCGCCGGCAGATGAGCGGGGACATTGTTCGCCCGTCCGACAACGCCGAGGCGCGCAATTTCGTCCATCGCGGGCGTTTTCGCCGCCTGGAGTGGAGTCTTGCCGCCAAGCGAGGTTTGCGGTTCGTCCGCACAGCCATCGGGAATCACAATCGCATACTTCATGTTATTTAGTCCAAAACCCTCATCCGCACGCTCCCCGGACGCACACACTTCAGCCGGTCAATCTCGGCCACGGCGGCCTGTGCGGCCCCTTCTTTCGCCTGATGGCTCATGATGACCAGCGGCACAACGCGGCCGGCGCTGTCGTCTGTCGGTTCATGCTGAATGAGCGAGGCGATGCTGATTTGGTGCTTGCCGAGCACGCCGGCGATTTCGGCCAGCACGCCGGGGCGATCTTCAACGGTGAACCGCAGATAGTAGCGGCCCGGAAGCTGCTTGTGGTCGAGGGCGTTGACCCGTGCGGCCGCTTGCGACCACAGATTGAGCGTGCGGAACGTGATGCCGGTGCGGCCGACCGCCACGTCGATCATGTCAGCCACCACAGACGACGCAGTCGGCATTTGCCCAGCGCCTAGTCCGTGAAAGAACACCGGGCCGACGGCGTCGCCAATGACGCTAATCGCGTTATAATCCTGCCGCACTTCGGCCAGGGGAGTGCCGATTTTTACGAGCGTCGGCGTGACATGCAGCTCCAGGCCCGAATCGTGCAGCTGGGCGACGGCGATCAGCTTGATCCGGTAGCCGAGTTCCTTGGCATAGCGCAAATCGGCCGGGTCGAGCGTGTCGATGCCAACGGTGGGGATGTCGCTCCAATGGACGCGGGCACCGAAGGCCAAATGGGCCAAGATCGCCAGCTTTTGGGCCGCGTCGCCGCCGCTCACATCCATCGTCGGATCCGGCTCGGCATACCCCAGGCGCTGCGCCTCTTGGAGGGCGGCGGCATAGGTGGTCCCTTGCTCTTCCATCTGCGAGACGATGAAGTTCGTGGTGCCGTTCAAGATGCCGCGCAGGCTTTGAATTTGATTGGCCGAAAAGCACTGGGCGATGTTGGTGATAATCGGGATGCCGCCGGCGACGCACGCATCGAAGGCGATGGAGCGCCCCAGTTCGCGCGCCCGGTCGAAGAGTTCCGGCCCATGCTCGGCCAGCAGCAGCTTGTTGGCGGTGACGATATCCTTGCCGCTTTCGAGCAGTTGCAAGGTGATAGTGCGGGCCGGTTCCAGGCCGCCGACCAGCACGGCCGCCAGCTTGATCTCTTGGTTCTGGAGGACCGGCTCCAGATCGGCGGTGATGACCCCCGCCGGCAGGTCGTAATCGCGCGGCTTCTCGGTGTCCTTGACGACGACAGCCTCGACCCACAGCGTGCGGCCGGCATGGCGGGCGGTGCGGTCCCCGTGGTCGATGAGCAGCCGCGCAACGCCGGTGCCGACGGTACCCATGCCCACGAGCGCGACTTTAGTGACCTGCATGGCGGAAGTCTTGATGAGGAAACGACTTGCGGCGATGCCAGCGGCAGGCCAGCGAAGGGCGAAAACCAGGCCCTCATGCTATTTCGGTTGGTCAGCAAGCGTCAAGGCTATGCAGGCATTGACCTTGACCGGGCGGGCTGGTCCCTTTACCGTCCGGCCCCTATGGCTCGCTCGCTGGGGGCGCTGGCCCTCGTTCTATTCGCGTTGACCGCGGCCCACGGGGCCGATCCGCCGCTCTCGCCGCAGGCGGGGGTTTTGGTGCTGCGCAATGGCGAAGTGCTGGCGGGCGAAATCACGCGGGCCGGCGACTACTATGTCGTCACGCTCGGGGCGACCGGCGAGGTGCGTCTTCCCGCGGTTGATGTGGAAATGCAAGCGGCCTCGCTCAACGAGGCCTACGACCGCAAACGCGAGGCGATCTTTCCGCGCGGCATTGCCGGGCATTTGGAGCTGGCCGAGTGGTGCCTTCGCCAGCGGCTGCCGGGCAAGTGTGCCGAGCAGATCGTCGCGGCGATGCGGCTCGATCCGCAAGACCCGCGGGTGGCGCAGCTCGAACGGCGGCTGGCGCTGGCGAGCCAGGCACCAAGCGAGGGGCAAGGAAAATCGGCCCTGGGCAAGGGGACGATCAGTGCCGAGGAGCTGGAAAAGGCGGTTCGCGATTTGCCGGCGGGGAGCATCGAGCGATTCTCGCTCGTCGTGCAGCCAATCTTGCTGAACCGGTGCGGGGCCAATCAGTGTCATGGCCCGAATGCGAAGTCGGAGTTTCGCCTGCTGAAGTCGCCGGTCGGACTGGCCGCGAATCAGCGGTTCACGCAGCGCAATTTGTATGCCGTCATGCAGCAGATCGACCGCTCGCAACCGGAAGCGAGTCCGCTGATAACGCTCCCCCAGCGACGGCATGGCTCGGCTTTGGCGGCGGTGTTCGACAAGCAATCGCAAAAGCAGCTCGACGAGCTGACGCAGTGGGTCAAGCTGACCACCGCCGCCGCCACCCCCCCGCAGCCGGCGACGATTCCTGCCGACCCGAAAGGAACCCTCTCCCAGCCCGCGCCGACCGCGCCGGCGGCGGAGCAGTCCGCGATCGAGACGAGCCCATCCGCCGCGGGGAGCGCGCCGGCAGTGCGCGTCATGCGGCCGCCGTTAGCCGGCTTGCCCGCCAAAGCCGCCGCGCCGGCAAACTTCCTCCCGCGCGACGAATTCGATCCGGAAATCTTCAACCGGCGGTTCACGCGCGGCGAGAAATAGCGGTTTGCCAGAGCTTAACGGGCCGATGCGTGCGATGGTCGCCAGGTGGCAGGGGTGGCTGACGGTTCGGAATAATTCTTTATGAGTTCCTGAATTGTCATGCTGAAGCATAACCCACCCGGCTGGGTCGCGATGCGACGCGGGGGCGGGGCGGTTGTGTATAACGGGGGTTAAAACTTGTCGCCAAGGAACTGAACATGCAATTTCGTCAGCAAACGCTTGCCAATGGTTTGGAGATCGTGGCGGAGGTGAGTCCGCAGGCGTATTCGTCGTCGTATGCGTTCTTCGTCCGGACGGGGGCGCGCGATGAGACGGCCGAAGTCGCGGGGGTGAGCCATTTTCTCGAACACATGGTGTTCAAGGGCTCGGCCAAGCGCTCGGCTGCCGAGGTGAACCGCGACCTGGACGACCTCAGCTCCAGCAGCAACGCCTTCACCAGCGAAGAGCAGACCGTTTATTACGCGACGACACTGCCCGAAGATCAGGGGCGAATCGTCGAACTTTTGGCCGACATGATGCGCCCCGTGTTGCGACAGGACGATTTCGACACCGAGAAGAAGGTGATCCTCGAAGAGATTGCCAAGTACGACGATCAGCCTCCCTATGGGGCCGACGAGAAGTGCATGGCGGCCTATTTTGGCGAGCATCCGCTCGGCAAAAGCGTGCTCGGGACAGCCCACAGCGTGGGGGCTCTCGCGCGCGATCAGATGCTGGGCTATTTCGAGGAGCGCTATAGCCCGCGGAACATGGTGCTCTCGGCGGCGGGGAACGTCGATTTCGACGCGCTCGTCCGCCAGGCCGAGCAGTATTGCGGCGGCTGGAAGGCGTTCGACGCGGCTCGCAAGTTGCTCCCCGCGACAGGGCGGCAAGAGTTCCAGATCATTCACAAGCCGCAGGCGACGCAGCAATATGTGTTGCAGATTGCCGGCGGACCGGCCTGCGAAGACGACGACCGCTATGCCGCTCGCCTGCTCGGCGCGATTCTGGGGGACGACACCGGCAGCCGGCTGTTTTGGGAGCTGATCGATACCGGCCTCGCCGAATATGCCTCGCTGAGCGCTCGCGAGTTTCAGGGGGCCGGCATCTTCATGACGTATCTCAGCTGTGCTCCCGAGGCCGCCGCCGACAACCTGGCCCGCGTGGCCGAGATCATCGCCGAGGTCGAAGCCGACGGCGTGACAACCGAAGAGCTCGAGCGGGCCAAGAACAAAATCTGCAGCAGCATGGTGCTGCAAGCCGAGCGCCCCGCCAACCGGATGTTCGCGGTCGGGAATGGCTGGATACAGCGGCGGCAGTATAAGACGATTCGCGAGGGGGTCGAGGCGTATCGCCGGGTCACCGCGGCCGACATTGCCGCCCTACTTGAAAAGTATCCGCTGAGCCGGCCCACAACGGTGACGGTGGGGCCGCTGCAATCGCTACCGACCCGCTGAATGACTCCCTCTCCCCAAGGGAGAGGAAACGGAAACGGCCAATCGTCAACCAGCGGCGGCCACTTCGGGAAAGCCCGGCGTGGCCACGGTCGCGCCGTCTTTGCGAACCAGGAAGGCCTCGACATCCGGGAGCGTGGCGACGAGCGCCAAGGTTTTCGCCTCCCCCAGAACCATCGCCGCCGTGCTGAGGGCGTCGGCCTGGCAGGCGGTCGGGGCAACGATGCTGACGCTTGCCAGTTCGCCCGGCGAGCGGCCGGTGCGCGGATCGAAGATGTGATTGTGCCGAAAATCGGCCGAGAACGAGGTTTCGTAGTCGCCGGAAGTGGCCAGCGAGCGGTCTCCCAGGTGAGCCAGCGCGACATACGCCTCCGGCTCGCGCGGATGCTGAATGCCGATGGTCCAGGGCTGGCGCGAGGCGTTCGCTCCGCAAGCGCCGATTTCGCCGGTATTCACCAAGGCGTGCCGCACTCCTTGCTCGCGCAGCACCTGCCGCACACGATCGGCCGCATAGCCCTGGGCAATGCCGTTGAGGGTGATCGCCTTTCCATCGCCCGTCAGACGTACGGTATCGCGCGAAACCTCGACCGCTCGCCAATCGACGAGGTCGCGAGCGGCGGCGATTTCGGGTTCCGGCGGCAAGCGGCCGGCGCGGTGGGCCTCGGCAAAGAGCCGCCACAGGGGCTGCACGGTGATGTCGAACGCCCCCGCCGAGCGACGCGAAGTTGCCTCGGCGACGCGCAGCACTTCGAGCAGATAGGGATGAGGACGTGAGACGACGCCGGCGCGATTGAGCTCGCAAACCTGGCTGCTTGACCGATAGAGGCTGAGGACCGATTCGACGGCTTCCAGCTCGGCGAAGGCGGCATCGAGGGCGATGTTGGCCGGGCCAGCGGGGAGGCCGAGAATGGTAATCGTGGCTTCCGCTCCGAGGGCGGCGGCGGTGCGAGTGACGGCATTTTGCCGGCCGGATTCCAGGTAGCGCCAAGCGCCCGCCCCGAAGAGGGCGACACCGCTGCCTAGCGTTAAGACAATCGACTTGCGACGGCTGAGTTGCATCAAAATCGCCTCGTTCCGATGGCTGGCGGAATGTTCCAATCCGCGTGGCTGGGGGACAGAATATCAGAATTCGAGTCGAATGCCAGTTTCGCCCGCGCGAATCTTGCCGGCGGGTCGCGGAAGGTGTTTCTCCGCGGCCGTACCGGAGTTACAATCCAGCCTGCGTTCACGCTTCGTTCAGCGGGGGATTGGCCGCTCGACCTGGCAGCAGGGATGTGCTTCTGGGGGATTGTGCCGTGATCGAACAAGCCACCGACGAATTCGCCGAACTGATGCGGCGCGTGGAGCGCGGCGAGACGGACGCGGTATGGCAATTGCTCGAGCAATATAGCGGGCACCTGCGGCGGCATGTGCGGCGGGCGCTCAACCGCGATTTGCGCTCGAAGTTCGACTCGGTCGATTTCGTGCAGGTGGTGTGGGCCTCGTTCTTTCGCGAGCCGGAGCGGGTGCGCGGGATGCGCACTTCCGGCGATCTGCTCGCCTATCTGGCGACACTCGCCCGCAACAAGGTGGTGGACGAGGGTCGCCGTCGCCTCCGCACGCAAAAGCACGATATTCGCCGCGACATCCGCATCGACGATCTGCACGAAGACCAGCGCGAAGCGCTCGCCAGCCGCGATCCGACGCCGAGCGCGGTCGCCATTTTTCGCGAGCGGTGGGACAAGCTGCTCGACAACCAGCCTCCGCGGGTCCGGCAAATCGTGGAGCTGCGGTTTCGCGGCGCGAGCTATATCGAAATCGCCCAGCGGCTACAGATTCACGAGCGGACCGCCCGGCGGGCGATTGAACGGCTGACCGAGGCGGACGAGCTCGTCGCCTGCGAGGCCGCGGCCGACGATGAGAACCTGGGAGGCTGACATGCGGCAGCCTCGCGAATCCGACGCGCCAGGTCTGGTGGACGAAGTCATCGAGCGTTGGCGGGCGGGCGAGCAGCCCGATGCCGCGGCGTTTTTGGAGCGTCATCCGCGCATCGCCGCCCGCAAATCGCTGGTGCTCGACCTGATTCACGAGGAGTTCTGCCTACGCCAGGAAACCGGCGAGACGTTCGTGCCGAGCACGTTCATCGAGCGCTTTCCGCAATATCAGCGGTCAATCGCCAAGATGCTGGCGGTCGAAAACTATGGTGCCGAGCGCCCCGATTTTGCCGCGACCTTGGCCGAATCTCCCTGGCCGCAAGTGGGCCAAGCCTATCATGGCTTCGAGATCGTCGAGCCGCTGGGGCGAGGGGCTCTCGCGCGGGTTTATTTGGCGCGCGAGCCAGCGCTTGGCGGCCGGCCGGTGGTGGTCAAGGTGGCTCCACACGGCGCTCACGAGGCGCAGCTGCTCGGCAAGTTGGCCCATGACAACATCGTCCCGATTCACTCCGTGCGCCACGACGAGCGCACCGGCATGACGGTGATTTGCCTGCCGTTTTTGGGGACGGCGACGATCCTCGATCTACTGGATCGGGTTTTCGCCGAGGGGCGGTCCCCTCCCACGTCCGCGGCGGACATCGGCCTGGCCGCGCGTGCCTATCAACCCGCCGGGCTGGTCAAGGCCGAAGCCCTTGCTAACAGCGTGCCGCTGGCCCGCTGGACCTATCAAGAAGGAGTAGCGTGGTTGCTGGCGGAGCTGTCGCGCGGTCTGGCGGCGGCGCACGAGGTGGGGGTGGTGCATCGCGACATCAAGCCCTCGAACGTGCTCCTCGGCTGGTCGGGCCGGCCGATGCTGCTCGATTTCAATCTTTCGACCGGCCTGGAACAGCGGGCCGATCGCTTGGGGGGGACGCTCGCCTACATGGCACCCGAGCGGATCTTCACCCTGCTCACCGGCGAGGCTCCGCGCGAGAACGCCGTCGATCCGCGGGCCGATTTGTTCTCGCTCGGCGTGCTGGGCTATGAGCTGCTGACCGGCAAGCTACCCGTCGAGCCGGCGGGTGCCGACCAGTGCGACGACGCGGGCTTGCGCCGCTGGCTCGCCGCCCGAGAACAGCCCGTGACTCCGCCGAGCCAGTGCTTTCCAGGGGGCAATGCGCGGGTGGACCAGATCGTGCTGCGGTGCCTTTCCCCCAAGCCCGAAAACCGCTTTGCCTCGGCGGCTGAGCTGGCGCGGGCTTGGGACGACTTTCTCGCCCCCCGGCGGCGCGCCGCGCGCTGGGCGGGGCGACATCGCCGCGCGCTGTTGGCCGGCGGAGTGGCCGCCGCACTGGGAGCCGCGGCGGGCTTCGGCATGTGGCGGCAACTCCCCACGGCCTACGAGCGGAGCTATCGGCGGGCAATCGCGAACTACGACCAGGGAGAATACGCGGCGGCGATCGTGGATTTCTCGGCCTGCCTGGCCGAAGAACCCCGCTCTGTCGCCGCCTTGTTTGGGCGAGCGCAGGCGCATCGCCAACTGGGGGATCCCGACTCCGCCCGCCTCGACTACGTCGCCGCCGCTCGGATCGAAAATCGTCCCCTGTTTTGGTTCTGTGCCGGTTGCTGCCAACTGCGGTCGAGTTCGGGGAGCGCGTTGAACGACCTGACCCAGGCCCTCAAGCTGGGGTACGACCCAGCGGCGGTGTATTTGAATTTGGGGAAGTACTATCACTATCAAGGGCGCGAGATCAGAGCGATTCCGTTTCTGGACCGGGCGCTCGAAGCCAACCGGTCATTGCAAGAGGCATACTATCTGCGAAGCATCGCTCGGGTGAACGAGCTAGCCAGCGACAACGACCCAATGCTCAAGGTTGCCAGCGGCGACATTGAAGCGGCGCTACGCCTTGGTCCGTGGTCGATCGCCCTCGGCTGGCTGGCCGCTCGAGTATTCGCCTGGGCCGGTCGAAGCGATCGTGAATCTTCCCAGCGGGCCGAGGAACAGGTGCGCCTCCTACTGCGGCACGGCGAGTCGCGGAAGCAGCTTGAAGGTGACACGGTTCTCGGGCCCATCGTCGCCCGCCTGGGCCAGATCGAAGCCGCAGCAGGCACTGCCCCAGTACTTCGCGAAGTTCCCATGCTGCACGAACCTCCCGCCTCGGCCGTTCTGCCGCCCAGCGCGGAATCTCCCTAACGTCGCGCCCGCTCGCTGCTGATTCCGATTGTGCGGATCGCGCGGCAGGACCGCGCCATTTTGCGGTTCAAATCTCGACCGCGAATCCGCTTTGGCGAACCGCCCCGTGCTAGGCTTAAGTTGCGTCGCATGCTAGACGGTGCCTATCCCCACATTCGGGTGAAGCGCCGGCGTTGCCCCTAAATTCGTGCGCGTGGTGCCCGGTTCCGGGCCCTGTTTTCGACTCCTTCTTGGGGGCGACTCATCGAAGGTCGCGCCCTCCCAACCTTGCCCTAGCCCTTGCGCTCCCGTTGCGCGCCCTGGCTGGACGCTGCGCACTTCCCGAGGTTCCACATGCTCGCAAACTCCCTGGTCCCCGACACGCAAGACTGGTTTGCCAGCTTGAGCCACTGGCTGCGCAAATCCGGCCGC
>JANRLS010000069.1:0-45255 GCA_033762315.1 Pirellulaceae bacterium | reverse complement strand
GCTGTCCATCATGGTCGGTGGCGGCTTGCGCGACTTGTCGGGGGCCTATGCCATGGCGGGCCGCTGGGGTGCCGCCCTGCAATCGGCCGCCCTGTGGGACGAGGTGAAGGACCGGCTGCATCAGTCGGCCCTCAACCTTTCCGGCGGCCAGCAGCAACGCCTGTGCGTCGCGCGGGCCCTGGCGACCGATCCCGAAATCCTGCTGCTCGACGAACCCACCTCCGCCCTCGATCCCATCGCCACCTCAAAAATCGAGGATATGGTGTTCGCCCTTAAGGAGCAGGTGACGATCCTGATCGTGACCCACAACATGGAGCAGGCCGCCCGCGTGGCCGATTACACCGCGTTCATGTACCTGGGGGAAATGGTCGAGCGTGGGACAACCTCGCAGTTCTTTCAAAATCCCGTCAATCCGCTCACCGAAAAGTACCTCACCGGGTCGTTCGGCTAGGGTCTGACGTGCGAAACCGGCTACGAGCGCGGGCCCAAGCGTTACCCCCGCCAAGATTCGCCCCCAGCCCACGAATTCCACCTGCGGGGAGTTGCGGAAGAGGCCCCTGTCTAGGGTAGAATCATGCTCCTGGGCGCGCCGGTCGTTTTGTGGGGAGGCCGGGATGGAAATTCGCTTTGTTTGCCCGCAATGCGGCAATAAATATCGCTTCGACGCCAGCCACGCTGGCGAGCGGATGGAGTGCTCCTGGTGCGCCACCGCGATCACTATTCCGCACCCCACGGGTTCTGGTATCGCCCACCACGAAACTCCCGCCGGCGGTTCGGCCATTTGCCTGGACGAAATTCGCCCCGGTTCGGGGCTCGGATGCAGCCCCAAGCCCGGCTCGGCACTTGGTTCGGGGATGCGGCCTGGTTCAGGAATCGGCAAAAGCGCGCCGCCTGCGGCTGGTTCGGGTATCGGAGTTGGTCCCACGCCGGGGGGATCGGGCATCGGCAAGTACGAACTAATCGACGATTCCTCGGTTGAGCGCTATCCTCCGGCGGGTCCACCCCCCGCGCTCGATGGCTCGCCGGTTCGCCAATCTTCTCTGCTTGGTGCTAGTCGCGAGCAACCCGGGTCGGTCGATCCAACCGAAGTCGTCCCCCGGCCGATTGTCGCCGCACCCGCTCCGCCCTCCCCGGCACCTCGACTACGATATCCCACCGCCGAGCAAGTCGCCGCCGCGATTCCTCTCCCCTCACCGTCCCCCGCGCATTTGCCACCCCTGTCCGCCGCGCGCCAGAGTGCCGAATTGGCGGGACTGGCGACCGTGACGGTCAAGGAAACGCGCGGGACGGAGCCGGTGTTCGCGAATCCCTCGAAAACCCAACATGGCGCGCAAACCACCAAGACCCAGCATTCCCGCGGCAATTCCCGACCGAAGAAAACGACGAGCACCGCGCTCGTGCTGGCGGCGCTCGGTGGGGGCGGTGTCGCCGCCCTGCTCGGCATCGTGGTGGTGATGGCGATGTCGTCTCCCACCACGCAGCCCAATCCATTCAAAGGGGCCGGCGGCAAGATTGCCGGCTCAAGTGGCGTTGGTTCCGGCAGAAAAAAGGGGGGTGACATGTCCACTCCCCAGAAGTCGGCAAAGTTGGTTCTGCAATGGCCCCCGGCCGACCGGAGCGAGGCGGCTGTCTTTATCGATGGCAAGAAGCTCAAGGTTCCGCTGACTGGCCCGGTCGAGTTTCCACTCACTAGTGGCGAGCATGAGGTCGTCGTCATCCGCCGTGGCTACGACCAGATCGATGCTAAATTTGCCGTTTCGGCAGGGGGGGCGCACACGATCACGCCGCAGTTCGCCCGGCCCGTTTGGCTTACGTCGCTGACCGGCCTGCGCGAGAGCGACACGCTGCGGCATGGCCCCGAAAAAGAGCCCGAGCCGACCGCTCCCGCCAAGCCCCCTGCGACCGTGGCCAAAGGGGGCCCGTTCGACGCGTGGGAACAAGATTTCGAAGCCGCGAAAAAGATCGCCGCCACGCAAAAGAAAGACATCCTCATCCTGTTCGATGGTTCCGACTGGTGCGGCTATTCGATCCGGATGACGGAAACGATCTTTGCCAAGCAGGATTTTCTCGCGAGGGCCGGGGAGAATTTTGTCCTCGTATTCATCGATTTTCCGCGCTCCCCCGCCGCGAAGGCCAAGGTGCGCGATGGCGCTCGTAATCACCAGATGATGGAGCGTTTCGGCATCGAAGGGTATCCGACGATCGTACTCGCTGACGAGGCGGGCCGTCCCTATGCCTACGATGGCTATCAGAAGGGGGATGTGGCGAGCTTTGTCGCGCGCATGAAGCAGTGGCGCGAGGTGCGGGCCGAGCGCGACCGCCTGTTCGCCGCCGTCGGCTCGGCACAGGGAGAATCGCAGCTGGCCCGTGCGGTGGAGGCGGTTGTTCTGCTTAACGAAATCGGGCTGACTGGATTCTATGAACCAGAACTCACCCGCTGGCAAACCCTGGCCGATAAGCTCGACCCCGCCAATAAAAGTGGCCGGGCCGAGGTGATCTTCGAAGCGGCCTGGAAGGTGCGAGCCACCCAGATGGCCGGTGCGGGGCCTCAGCGGATGATCCAGGTGATCGAAGAGCTCGACGGCTGGTCCAAATCGCGCCAGTTTCAAGATGCCGACCGGGCCGCCAAGCTTTATTTCGCCGCCGCCTATTGGATGATGTCACTGGAGCGCCTCGACGACGCCAAAAGATACCTCGACCGAGCCATCGCCTTCCGGCCCCCCAGTGCCGAGCTCGGTCAGCTTTTGGTTCGCGCCCGGCGGTCGCTCGATACGGCCAGCGAAGGAAACGTGCTCGCCACCGGCAGCGGTTTTGTCGTAGCCGAGGGGGGCTATATCCTGACGAACCTGCACGTGGTCGATGGGGGGCAAAAGCTCCTCGTCCGCTTTCCGGAACAAGCCGGCAGCGTGCCGGCGACGCTCGTGGCCCAAGACGTGGAACACGACATGGCCCTGCTACAGGTCGATCCGACAGCCGCCAAGGGGGCCAAGCCCATCGCCATCGCCGGAGATCAGCTCGGCCGCGGCACCAGCATTGGGGCTTTTGGCTATCCGCTCAACGACGTGGTGGGGGACGGTCTCAAGCTGACCACCGGCATTATCAGCGCAACCCACCGTCAAACGCATCACGGCTTGATGCTGCTCGATTGCCGCATCAATCCCGGCAACAGCGGCGGGCCGCTCTGCTCGAATAACGGCTGCGTGGCGGGCATGGTCACCGCCAAAAGCCACGGCGGTGCCGATATCGAAAGCTACGGCATGGCCATCCCCGGCGAGAAGATTCTGGCCTTCCTGAAGGCCAAAGTGCCGGGCTATGTCGCGCCCCCCATCGCCTCGGCCAGCACCGCCGCCGGTTGGGACGAAGTCGATCGCAAGGTGAGTCCGTCGGTGGTGCTGATTCTGAAGGGCAAGTAGCGTCATGTCCGCTCCGGTTGCCCAATTCCTGGCCGACGTCGTGCGCTGCACGCTGCTCACCGCGCCCGAAATTCGGAGCATCCTCTCGGCCCACGGCTTGCGCGAGGAAAACCTCGATTCGCAAAGCCTGTCGAACGTCCTGGTTTCGGCCGGCAAGCTGACCGCTTTTCAGGCTCAGGCCTTGGCCGCCGGAAAACTCGATCGTCTCGTGCTCGGCAAGTACGTCATCCTCGACAAGATCGGGGCCGGTGGCATGGGCGAGGTGTTTCAGGCGATTCACCGGCAGATGGAGCGCATCGTGGCGATCAAGGTGATTTCGGCCAAGGGGGCCGATTCGCCCGACGCTGTCGAGCGCTTTCGCCGCGAGGTGAAAATCGCCTCCCGGCTGTCGCATCGCAACATCGTCACCGCTTATGACGCCGACGAGCATGAGGGATCGCAGTATCTCGTCATGGAGTTCGTCGATGGGAAGAGCCTGGGCGCGCTAATTCGCGCTCGCGGACCGTTTCCGGTCGAAAACGCCCTGGATGTTGCAATTCAGACGGCCGAAGGACTGACCCACGCGCATGGCGAGGGGCTGATCCATCGCGATATCAAGCCGGGCAATTTGCTACTCGACCGGCGCGGGACGGTCAAAATTCTGGACCTCGGTTTGGCCCGCGCGGTGTCGGAGCTTGAAGTGGGGGCGGCGCAAGACCCCAATGACCTCACCCGCAGCGGCCAGGTGCTGGGAACCTGCCACTACATGGCTCCCGAGCAGGCCCTTTCCGCCCGGCTGGCCGACGAGCGGTCCGATATTTACTCCCTCGGCTGCACTCTCTATTGCCTGCTGACCGCACGCACTCCCTATGGAGGCGAGTCGCTCGTCGAAACTTTGCTTGCCCATCGCGAAAGCCCAATTCCTTGGCTGGCGGAATCGCGCTCCGATATTCCCCCGCGGCTGGAGGCGACCTTTCGCAAAATGCTGGCCAAAGCGCCGGCTGATCGCCAGCAAACGATGGCCGAAGTGCTGCACGAGCTGAAAATGTGCCGCGGCCCGACCGCCGCGACACCGGCCCCCGTCGGGCAGTTGCTTGCGGCGGCCGAGGAAATCGTCGTCCCGCCCGAGGAAAGCGATCATTCGACGACCCGCAACATCCCCCAAGCCAAGGACACGATGAACGGGGTCGTGCTCGAGTTGAGCGAGCCAAGCGGGCCTGCCGAGCGTTTCTCCTGGCTGCCGCTGGCGAGCAGCGTGTTGGTGGGGGCGGGGCTCGTGTCGCTATTGCTGATGGCCTTCCTCGCCTGGAAATCGCCGCGTGGCGTCACCCCGATCGTTCCTGAGCCGGGGCCAGACCCCGCGGTGGCCGGGCCGAATCCCAGCGGCGAACCCGCGGCTGACTCCGCCTGGCGCGAGCTGTTGGCGATGGTCACTCCGCGAATCGATACCGTAGCGGGGGATTGGCGTTTCGAGGGGGAACAGCTCGTCGCCAGCGGAGGTGCCGGCAGCCGCATCGAGGTTCCATTCGTGCCCATCGCGGGATACGAACTGCGGGTCGAGTTCATGCGCGCGGGCAACGGCGAACTGTCCGTGATGTTTCCGGTGGAACGCTACCCCGCGCGGATATTCCTGCGCGGACCGGGAGAGAACCTCGTCGGCGGTCTCGATGCCGATCCCGCCGCCGCGGGCTCCGCGTCGGAGGCACCGCGGCCGATTCCGCTGCCGCCGCTGGAAACGTCCAAGTCTCCCGGCGGCGCAAGCCTCGGCGCGAATCCGGATGGAGAGCCCCGGCTCCCCTCGACGACGCGGGGAGTCACTCACACGCTGGCGATCACGGTGCTGCTCAAAAGTCGCGGAGCGTCGATCACCGCTAACCTCGACGGTCGCCAGTTCGTCAACTGGCGCGGGGAGGCGGCCGACCTGACCCTTTCGCCCGATTGGAAGCTGGAGGAAACGACGCGGTTTGGTCTTGGCAGCGTCTCTCCCGCCGAGTTCCACTCGGTGCGGGTCCGGCAGATCGAAAGCGCGCCGCGTCCGGTCGTGGTGCTGAGCGACCATACCGATGTTGTCACCAGCGTCGCCTTTTCGCGCGATGGCAATTCGCTTGCCTCCGGCGGCTATGACAAGCAAATCCATGTCTGGAGCGTGACTCGCGAGACACTGCTCCATGCGCTCGCCGGCCACGAGGGACGAGTGACCACCATCGCTTTCGATGCCAGCGGCGAGACGCTCGCTTCGGGCTCGTCCGACGGCACCGTGCGTCTCTGGGACGTAGCGAAGGGGGTCGAAAAGACCACGCTCGGCAAGCACGACCGGCCGGTGATGTCGGTCGCGTGGCACCCCAGTGGGACGATGCTTCTCAGCGGCGGGGCCGACAACTCGGTCAAGGCGTGGCAAGCCAGCGGCGGCGAACCGACGAATTTCGCCGAACATGGGGGCTGGGTTCCTTCGCTCGCGTTTTCGCCCGCCGGCGACCGGATCGCGACGGCTTGCTGGGATGGCTCCATCCGGTTGTGGGAGGTTCCGACGCGCCCTCAGTCGGTGCTGACTCGGGAAGGCTCCAAATTCGAGGCCGTGGCCTTTGCCCCTTCGCTATCGGTGCTGGCTGCCGGCAATCAGGCGGGGCAGGTCCTCTTGTGGGATCTGCCGGCCGATGGACCGGGGCGCTTGATCGGTCATTCTTCGGCGGGCGGAGTGACGTGTCTCGCCTGGACTCCGAGCGGCGAGCACCTGGCGGTGGGGCTGGCGGATGGGAGCGTGCAGTGGTGGGACGTGAAGCGCAACGATTGGCTCCCGCAGCTCGATGCCCACCGCTCGGCCGTCTATGGGATTGCCTTTGCTCCCGATGGCTACCTCGCGACCTGCGGCGAGGACAAGGTCGTTCGCCTGTGGCACGCCCCTTCGGTAATTAGCGCGGCGACCGCCGCCGCTGCAACCTCCCCCGGGACAACGCCCTGAAATTCTGGTTCCAGGCGGTGTCGATCAATTCTTTCAGGCGGGCCGTTTCGCGGGCGATGACGCGCAGGGCCGCCAGCCACTGCTCGTCGTCGGTGGTTTGCGAGCGACCCGCGCGAACCTTCTGCCATCGCTCGATGACGGCATAGCCTCCTACCCGTAGTTCCTTGTCAATTGGTGTCTCGGCAATTGCAATGTCGCCGTGCGTTCCTTCGATGTGCCAGCGAATCAGCTCCTCTCCCAGCTTCGCGAGCTCCTCGAACGCCCCCGCGCTTGTCGGCACCGGCAGCCGGGGAAAGCCGCGTCGCAATTCGTCGGCAAATCGGTGGCGAAATTCGCCGCACCAGCCGAGGGCATAGAGATAGGCAAACAAGGGCCGCGGCCCGCAGGTACGCCGGATCCCTTTTTCGCTGGTGGCGACGAATTCCGCCGTGAAATTCGCGTCGCCGTGGTCAGCGAGCCAGAGCGGCGCGACGAACGGCGCGCCCCGCCGGCTATAGAAGACCCGGTCGCTAGCGAGTGCATCGACCGCCAGAAAGTGGTCATACTCGCCGCTGCCCGTTGCTTGCCGCATGAACACGAGCCCCAGATTGGGCCGCAAAAAATGCCGCATCACGGGAAGCCGCGCCCGGCCGATGAGCCGCGGATCGTAATAGACCCAGCGGCGGTCGAACGGCGCGACGAGGTAAGGCTGAATATGCCCGGCATCGAACTCCGCCGCGCGAGCACGTTCGGCCAGCCACCGCTGAACCTGGTTGGTCAATTCCTCGCGCGAAAAGCCCACGAAGACTGAGTCGTTCTTGGTTTGCACGCCGGAGATGTACTGCCGAAAGATGCGGTCGAGGGGCCAGAACCGGTCGTATTCGCGGTCGCCTTGATTGCCACGGCGCGCAGTCGGGATGGCGAGTGACCAATCCGGTGCGACGGGACGCAGCGGCAGCCACTCGGCAATATCGGGCAGGTGCTCCACAGCCGCGAGTTTACCGGCTCGCGAGCCGGTCAGGTCGTAACGGGTGACCTGGCGGCCGGTCGTTTGTCGCGCAGCGCAACCATGCTTGACGAGCAGCGTCACAGCGACGCCACTGCGCACGCCAAACACGTTTTCGTCGTCCGCGCGGTCGGCTTCGCCATGCAGGTCGAGCATGAAAAAGTCGTCGAACGTGGCCAGCAGCGAGGCACGCATCTGCCGGTGCGTGAGGCCGTCGAGCCAGGTGTTGGGGGTGACGAAGGCCAGGATTCCCCGTCCAGCCTGGTCGATCCAGTGCTGCCCCCAGCGGACGAACTTGATGAAGTCGTCCGCCAGGTTCGATTTCCGCTCGGCCAGGCCGCGGCGATAGTCGGCCAGCAACCTGCCGATCCACGCCCCGCCGTTCTGCCGCCCGAAGTTCGACCACGGCGGATTGCCGACGATGACGGGCACCAGCGGCTTGCCCGGCGGACCAAGAATGGCATCGCGCAGGTCGCCACCCGCCAGCAGCGGATTGACCAGCCTGACGTCGCATCCCCCCTCGTTCGCCAAGAGCAAATTCGCGACCCCCCAAGTGATTGGACAGATTTCGCAGCCCAATCGGCGCGCCTCGGGCCATTGCCGCGACGCCGTCAGCAAGAACGCCCCATAGCCGCAAGCCGGATCGATCATGATGGCCTGTTCGCTCGCAAAGTGCTTCGCCGCCAGCGCGACCGCCCGATTGACGACGAACTCGACGAGCGGCTGCGGCGTGAAATAGACCCCGCGGCGGCGACGAGCAGAGTCGTCCAAAGCGTGCAAGAATGGCTGCAAATGCTGGCTGGCGATCTCTCCAGGGGATCGATCACCGCTCGACAACTCGGCGATCTCGGTCCCGATTCGCCTGCCGCGTGGACCTGTCAACAACTGGATCGCTCGCAACCAACGCCGCTTGGCGTCCACCGCCAAACGCTCGATGCGCGACGCAAGTTCAGCCTCGTCGGGCACCAGAAGTCGGCCACCGACCGCGAGTGCGCCCAGTTCGCAATCAGGCGAAAGTTCCCTCGCCAACTGGGCCCATTGCCGCGCCCTCCGCCTTGCGGAAACTGTTGTCGCGATTCGACTTGCGCTCGCCATGTTGCTTCGCATCCTAGCCTGGTCCTGGTCCCCCGGCCAATACCAGCCCCCGCCCGGCGAATTAGGCTACATTAGTTCGCTTCACCCCCAGGAATCACCCGCATGGTTCGCCGCTCGAATTCGCTCATTGGTCAGATCATCGTGACGATTATCGCCGTCGGCGTCGGAGGACTCTTCACGTTCTACCTCGGCCTCCCGATGTACTTCCGCGCGAAGGCGAGCACCGAGTGGCCCACCGTCCCCGGCCGGATTCAAGTTTCCGAGGTCAAACAGACCACCGAAAAGGGAAAAACCAAGTACTCCGCCTCCCTGCAGTTTTCCTACGACGTGAAAGGCAAGAATTACGAATCGGCCTACATCTGGCCCAGCGGCGGCTATTCCTCCAACTCCAAGACCAATCATCGGGCGATTGTCGAGCGCTATCCCGTCGGCAAGGAAGTGAAGGTGTATTACGACCCGCGCGAGCCGAGTTTCGGCGTGCTCGAGCCGGGCCTGACCGCGACCAACTATATCGTCCTCATCGCGGGTGCATTGTTCTTTCTGGCGGGGCTGGTGCTCGGTCTCTACACGCTCCGCCGGATCATGGGACTCGCTTGGACCATCGGGTCGGGCTATTAACGCCGCGCCACCGTCCGGTTAGCATCACCGGGCATGAACCCGCCTGTTGGCATCATCGGCGTTGGACTCTTGGGAACCGCCCTGGCCGAGCGGATGCTCGCGGGCGGCTATGCCGTGCTGGGATACGACGCCAACCCCGCGCGGCTCGATCATCTGCGAGCCCTGCGGGGAGCAGGCGCCGTCAGTCCAACCGCGATTGCCGAGCGCTGCGATACCATCGTGCTCTGCCTGCCCGATTCGCGGACTGTTGGCGAAGTGGTGTGCGCACTCGGCGACGCTCTTCGTCCGGGAATGCTGCTTGTCGATGCCACCACCGGCGATCCGGAGGACACGGTGGCTCTGGCGGCCGCACTTCGCGGGCGAGGCATCGGCTATTTCGATGCCACGCTCGTCGGGTCGAGCGAGCAAGTTCGGCGGGGACAAGGGGTCGTTCTCCTGGGTGGCGATCCGGCCGACGCGAGCCGTGCCGAGCCGGTGCTGCGAACCTGGTCCGAGCGCCGATTTCACGTCGGCCCCGCCGGCAGCGGCGCGCGAATGAAACTCGTGGTCAACCTGGTATTGGGCCTCAACCGGGCCGTGCTGGCCGAAGGGCTTTCCCTCGCGCGGGCCGTCGGCATCGATCCGCAAGCGGCGCTGGAGGTGCTGCGGGCGACTCCAGCCCGTTCGGCGGTCATGGAGACCAAGGGTCCCAAAATGGTGGCTGGCGATTTCACTCCCCAGGCCAGGCTGGCGCAGCACCGCAAGGATGTCGGCCTGATCCGCCAATTGGCCCGCCGCGCCGGCGCGCTCGTACCGCTATCCGACGTCCATGAAGAGTTGCTGCGCAGGGCGGTGGAACTTGGGCTGGGCGAAGCCGATAATAGCGCCATCTTGCGAGCCTTCGAGCCTCCTCTCCCCGCCGCCGATGATTGAGGTAGTGGAACTGACGAAACGCTTTCCCGGCCCCGCGACGGGCCGCGAGGTCGTCGCGGTCGAGCGGTTGTCGCTGTCGGTTGCGCGGGGGGAGGTCTATGGCCTGCTCGGCGAAAACGGAGCGGGCAAAACCACGACCCTGCGGATGATTCTGGGGCTGGTCGCCCCCACCAGCGGCCACGCCGTGGTCGATGGCTTTCGGTCGAGCGTCGATCCCGACGCGGTGAAATCGCGGATCGGCCTCGTTTCGACTTCGGCTGGCCTGTACCAATGGCTGACGCCGCGCGAGATGCTCCTCTTCTTCGCCGATCTGTACGATGTTCCTCCCGCGACCGCGGCCGCCAACTTGAATCAGCTCGCGGGGCTGTTTGGCCTGGGGGAATTTCTCGACCGCCGCTCGGCGACGCTGAGCACCGGGCAAAAGCAGCGGGTGAACCTCGCCCGTTCGCTCATTCACGATCCTCCCGTGCTCCTGCTCGATGAACCGACCCGCGGCCTCGACGTGCTCGGCAGCAAAGTGATTTTCGACTTCATCCAATCGGCCCGCGCCACCGGCAAGGCGGTCATTGTTTGCACGCACCGCCTCGACGAAGCCGAGCGGCTGTGCGACCGGTTCGGCCTGCTGCACAAGGGCCGCCTGATGCACACGGGAACGCTCGCCGAGCTGCAAGCGGCCACCGGGCTGGCGACGCTCAACGAGATGTTCCTCCAGGGCTTGGCCCGCGCGGACGAGGAGCGGGCCGCATGAACGACCAAGCCGCCCCGCCCCCGCCCCCGCTCAAGCGCGACCGAGCGGGCCGCGTCGCCCGCCTCGCGCTCAAGGAGCTGCGTGAGACCCTGCGCGACCGCCGCACAATTCTGACTCTCGTGCTCATGCCGCTCCTCGTCTATCCGGTGCTCAGCCTCGCCTTTCGGCAGTTCCTGCTGTCGAGCTTCCAGCAGCAAAGCGGCGAATGGATCATTGTCACTCATGACGAAGAGCAACTGGTCGCGCTGCACACGCTGCTGGCCAAGGGAGAGCAGCTGCTCGACGAGCGGGGACAATCGGTCGCCGAGCCCGGCGCGCCGAATCCGCCGCTCGACAGCATTCAAATGGGGTACGACAGCCAGCACGACCTGGGAGAGCTCGTGCGGCAAAATGGTTGCGACGTGGCGGTTCGCGTCCGTCCGCGCGGGCCGCCCTTGCCCGGCGGAGCCTATGGCTTTGCCGATTTCGACCTCATCTTCCGCCCCGACAACCCCATCAGCCGTCAGGCCGCCCGCTATATCGAACGGCGGCTGCAAGCGGTCAACGACGACTACGCGCGGCGGAAACTGGCGGAACTGGGGGACAAAACCGGTTTTCCGGCCCAGTGGAAGCGGATCGCCGTCGCCGAGAAGGAGGGGCAAGCGTTCGGCCTCGCGACCATCGTGCCGCTGATTCTGATCCTGATGACCATCACCGGCGCGGTCTATCCGGCGATCGACCTGACCGCCGGCGAGCGCGAGCGGGGAACCCTCGAAGCCTTGATGGCCGCCCCCGTGCCGCGGCTGAGCCTGCTGTTCGCCAAGTATCTGGCGGTCGTCACGGTCGCCACGCTGACGGCCGTCGTCAATGTGCTGGGAATGACAATCACCGTGTTCACCACGGGCCTCGCGCCGGTGCTGTTTGGCGAGCGCGGACTGTCGCTCGGCGCGGTGGGAGTAGTATTCGCGCTGCTGATTCTCTTCACGGCCTTTTTCGCCGCGGTCCTGTTGTGCGTGACCAGCTTTGCCCGCAGCTTCAAAGAGGCCCAGGCCTACTTGATTCCGCTCATGCTGGTGTCGCTCGCGCCGGGTCTCTTGAGCGTGATGCCCGGCCTGCAACTGAATTCGTGGCTGGCGGTCGCACCGCTGGCGAACATCGTGCTGTTGGCTCGCGACGTGCTCGAAGGAGACGCACATCCGCTGTGGGGAATGGTCGCCGTGGTGACGACCGCTCTCTATGGCACGGCCGCGCTCGGCCTCGCGGCCCGCGTGTTTGGGGGCGATGCGATTCTGTATGGCAGCCAGGGTAGCTGGAATGATCTTTGGCGGCGGCCGGAGAGCCCCAGCGAGCGGGCCGCACTCGGAGACGCCCTTACCGTGCTCGCCCTGATCGTCCCCCTCTATGTGGTGCTCAATGGTGCCCTGGTCGAAATCGCGGCCGTGCCGATGACGGTCCGCCTGGGTGCCTCGGCCGGCGTGACGATCCTCCTGTTTCTGGCGATTCCGCTGGCGGCGGCCCGCTGGCAGTTGGTGCGACCAGGCACTGGCCTGGGGCTTACCGGGGCGCGCCTCGCCGCGTTTGCCGGCGGCATCGTTTTGGGTTTTTCGCTCTGGCCCTTCGCCTACGAGCTCATCATTTTCAGTCGCGAGGCGGGGCTGACCGCCATTTCCGAAGCCCAACTGGCCCAGGCCAAGGGGCAGGTCGATCTGCTGCTGGCCGAGTGGCGGGCCGCGTCGCCGCTCGTCGTGCTTGGCGCGGTGGCGATTGCGCCGGCGGTGTGCGAGGAACTGTTCTTTCGCGGCTATCTGCTCGGCGCGATGCGCGGCCGGCTGGCGGCATGGCTGGCGATTGCGTTTGTCGCGGTGATTTTCGGTGTCTTCCATGCGGCGGTCGGCGGGTTGATTTCGGTCGAACGAGTTCTGTCGAGCACCGCCCTGGGGCTGGTATTGGGCTGGATCGCCTGGACCACGCGCAGCATCTTTCCCGGCATGCTCGCCCATGCCCTGCACAACGGCCTGATGGCTTCGCTCGCCTACTGGGGAGATGGCCTCCAGTCGCTCGGTCTCGATGTGGAAGGACAAAAGCATCTCCCCCTCGCTTGGATCGGCGGCGCGGTGCTCATCGCCGGCATCGGCGCGGTGCTCGTGTTTCTCGGTCGGGCACGAGGGACTCTGTCGCCAGAAGCACCGGCCCCCTAGCCATTACTTGGCCCCGTCACCACTAGCCGCTTGCTGGCGGAACTGCTGCTCGTCCAGCACGTTCCCCGAGCGCGACAACTGAAACGCCAGCTTCTCCGCCGGCCAGCCGAACGCTTGCAGAAACTGATCGAACTGCTCGACCGGGCAATCCCCTTGCAGTTCGACATACGCCAGCACATCCCCTCGGTCGATCAAGTTGCCATCGACCTGCCACGCCACTCCCTCGGCCGTCGTCCCGCGCCAGACCAGCGAGCCATCTGGCTCGATGAACATCCGCGGCAGCGCCGCCAGCGCCTCATAAGCCGCATCGAATGACACTGCGAGCGGAGTATCGTCCTCTTCGCCGGTGATGCAGATTTGAAAATGGAGCATGATGGTTGCCGGCGGTCGAATTGGAGGCCGGCATGTTAGGTTATGGCAAGAGCCAAGTCTTCAGCCAGGGTACTTGACGATGAGCACGGTGCCGAATGCGCCAGGTCCGCCGTGGAAGGATATATATGCGCAGTACGAAGCGGTGATGGCCGCGCAAGAGCGACGGCTAGTCGCCATCACGTCCGCCCTAGCTCGCGCGCAAGTGCCCTACGCCCTGGTGGGCGGACAAGCGGTCATTCAATGGATTTCGACCATCGATCCGGACGCGACTCGCACGACGAAGGACATCGATATCCTGCTCGATCGCGTCGATTTTCCTCGGGCCCAACGGGCGGCCAGCGAGGCGGGCTTTGAGTTTGTCGATGGTCCGGCCGGACCTCAATTCTTGGAACGGGTCAATCCTTCGCCGAAGCGAGCCGTGGACATCGTGTGGGCGAATGAACCCTTCAGGCCGGAAGTTGCCTACTTGGCGCCGACCATGCACGACGTTGTTGTCGTACCCAATGGACTAGCCGTGGTTTCGCTCTTGGCCCTAGTCCAGATGATTCTTGAGGCCTGGCGTCGCCACGATCAAGTTCACCTCGACGACTTGCTGAAAGTCGGCCTGATCGATGCAAGTTGGTGTGCATGGCTCCCTCACGAACTTGCAGCCCGTCTTCAGCTACTGATCGATACGTCGGACGAAGCTTGACTGGCCCCCTGGTCCGCGTGACAGGCCGCGCGCCCCTTGCTATTCTGGCGGCCTATGAATGCAGCCTCTCCTGACAAATCCGCGGCGGCGGGCGGCGGCAGCGCCGCGCACGAAGATCACCCGGACGTGAGCAATGCCAACGCCCGCACGGGCCTGGTGCTGTTTTTCGTCTATCTGGCCGCCTACGGCGGGTTTATGGGCCTGGCGGCGTTTGCCCCGCAGGTGATGGCCCGACCGGCGGTCGGCGGGGTGAACGTGGCGATCACCTATGGCATGGGGCTGATTGCCGGGGCCCTGGTCATAGCGGCCATTTATATGTGGCTCTGCGGGCGGAACTATCGGGCGATCCGCCAGGAGGGGCAATCGTGATTCACGATTTCTCCTGGACTGCGGTAGCGGTCTTCGGCTTTTTTGTATCCCTGGTGCTAGGGCTCAGCTTTTACCTGGGGTCCAAGGCCAAGTCGGCTGCGGGGTATTACGCGGCTCACGGGCAGATTCCGTGGTTCGTCAACGGCGTCGCCTTCGCCGGCGACTACCTCTCGGCCGCGTCGTTCCTCGGCATCTGCGGAATGATCGCCTTCTACGGCTACGACGGCTTTTTGTATTCCATTGGCTTCCTCGCCGGCTGGATCGTAGCCCTCCTGGTGATTGCCGAACCGCTGAAGCGCCTGGGCAAATTCACGTTTGCCGACGCCCTCGATAGCCAATTCAACAGTCGCGGCATCAAGCTGGCCGCTGCGATCAGCACGCTGGTCGTCAGCATCTTCTATCTGATTCCGCAGATGGTCGGGGCCGGAGCGCTCGTCAAGCCGCTCTTGGGCCTTTCGGACTTCGAGCTAGGCAGCCTCACGATCACGGCACAGGCGATCGGCGTGATCCTCGTCGGCAGCACCGTCACGCTCATCGTCACAACCGCGGGGATGGTCTCGACCACCTGGGTGCAATTCCTGAAAGGTGGGCTGCTGGTCATATTTTGCACGATTCTGACGGTGATGATTCTGAATCGCGGGCTAATTGCCACGCCTGAGATTGGCGAGTGTCAAAAGTTGGAAATCGTGGACGGCAAACGATTGGTTAACGGACTGCCCCAAGGTCACGGCGAGGGAGAAGCCGACTTTCATCCCGTCGGCACGATCTCCCGCCTGCCGAATGACATGAAGAGCACCGGACCGCTGAACCCGCTGTCGTACATCGCCACGCTGCAGGCCAGCGATATTGTCACCTGGCCGGCCGAGAAGAAAGGCACGACGACAACTTTCTGTCCCAAAGTTCGTCCCGGCAGCGAATTGCTCACACCCGGCGGCAGCCCCACCTTCAAAGGGATCCGTTCCGATAAGCTGGCCGATAAGCTCGACTTCTTATCGCTGATGATCGCCCTGTTTTGCGGCACGGCGTCGCTGCCGCACATCTTGATCCGCTACTACACAGTGAAGGACCAGGCCTCGGCCCGCAAAAGCACGGTGGTCGGCATCGCCAGCATTGGGTTTTTCTACGTGCTGACGCTGTTCCTCGGCCTGGGTGCCATGACCAGCGGTGTGCTCGATCCGACGGAAAGCAACATGGCCGCGCCGCTCTTGGCCCGGTCCTTCGGCGAGCTCCCCTTCGCGATCATTTCGGCCATCGCCTTCACCACGGTGCTCGGCACCGTCAGCGGCCTGATTCTGGCGGCCAGCGGCGCGGTGGCGCACGACCTGCTCTCCAAGTTTTTCCAGCTCGATCTTTCGGATCATGCCAAGGTGCGAGCCGGCAAAGTCACCGCGGTCGTCGTCGGCATCGTCGCAATGATCCTGGGCATCTTGTTTCAAGGGTTCAATACCGGCTTTCTCGTCGGCTGGGCGTTCAATGTGGCGGCCTCGGCGAACCTGCCTGCACTCGTGATGCTCCTCTTCTGGCGCGGCACCACGAAGCAGGGCATCACCGCCGCCATCTTCGTCGGCATGTTCGCCTCGCTCGGCTGGATCCTGCTTTCGCAGCAGTGCTACAAGGATGTCTATGGCCTCGATCCCACCACCGCCATCGTCCCCTTCAGCCAGCCCGGCATCGTCACGATTCCCCTCGGCTTCGCCGTGCTCATCGTCGTCTCGCTCCTGACGCGGCGGAACGCTCCCGCGCAATAGCCGAGAGCGAACCTGCTCTCCCAGAGTCGCCGGGACCGCGTGGCGTACATGAGCGCTGCGAAATGCACCGCTCGCTCACTCCCTCTGACCGCGCTGGCACCTCGCCCGGCCTTCGCCCCCGCCTGGCAATTTCTGGTTTCCACGGACGTTGACCAAAATGGCCAAGAAACTGTAGTTAACTCGTTATCTCCCAACAACTTAAGGATGGTTTCCACCATTCTCGGCCCCGTGGAAACCTGCGCTCGCCGCCGCCGCCAATTCAGCCGACTCCTTCTCACACCTGGCGATCGCCGCAAGTTCTTTCCGAAAAACACTTTGCGACGATCCTCGGTCCGATTTCGCGGCCCCCCACTGGTGGGCCAAGGTGGATCGATTGGTTACCATTAGGGCCACACATGGGGGTTTCTGGAAACCTGGTATGTTTATCCCCCAGAGGAGCTGGTTTCTCGATCATGTTCTCATCCCCGGATCGTGTCTCGATTTCTCGTCCGCGCAATCGCGCGATCGGCGTCAGCCGCGGTCTCTGTTCAGCCATCCGCCCACGAATGTGAACAGAAAACAACTTACTATCTGAAAGAAACAGACGCGCGTCAAGCAACTAGCGCGCGGATTTCCGCGCCGACCGAGACTTGCGTCGCGCATGGTTGTCGCAGTCTCTTGCCCCACAACGACTTACGCCCCCGCGCGTCGTCGTAAGTCGCGCGAAAAAAAGTTCCCTGCCGTGACTAGTCTGGTCACGAATCGCTAGGCTCGGCTCCGCCCACCCTCTTTGCTAATCCGTGGTCCGGTAGTCGCTGGACTGGGAACAAGTTTGTTCCCGGCTTTAGGAAGGTTGTCCTTTAGCTGCCGAAACGCGTGGTCAGGCTGCTGGGGTTGCCGACGTCGGTGGAGATTTGGGTCATCCGGTTCCGGGTGTTGTTTCCCAGGACCGAGACCGTGGCGACGATGGCCAGTGTGATCAGGGCGAGAACGACGGCGACCTGCGTGGTGGTGATGCCGCGGCGATGGGTGCGAGCGCGCATGGAACGAGCCTCGTTGGCGTGTGAATCGAACCGCACCGAAACTCTACGTCATTCCCGGCGAATGGCCATTCCACCCGTGGAGATTAGGGTTTCAGCACGATTTTGCCCCCCAGGGTGCCGGCTTTGTGCAACGTGTTGTCTTCTTGCAACTTGTGGGCGGCGGCGGCTTGAGAAAGGGGCAAGACACGACTGATGTTGGCCTTAAGTCTGCCGTCGGCCAGCCAGCGGTTGATGTCTTCGGCGGCGGCCCGCTGCTCGTCGGCGGTCGCCTTGAACATCACAAAACCATGCAGCGAGCACCCTTTGACATAAAACGGCCCGACCGGAAACGGCGGGCGGGCGTCGCGGCCGGCCATGAGGATGACCCGCCCCCGCTCGGCCAGATACGACACGATCTTGTCGAAATCGGGCTCGCGAACGGTCTCCCAATAGAGGTTCACCCCGCCCGGCGAAAACTTCGCCACGGCGGCGGCGATGTCGTCGGTTTTGTAGTTCACCGCCGCATCGGCCCCCAGTTGGCCAAGAAGCTTCACCTTTTCGGCGCTCCCAGCCGTTGCCAGCACCCGCGCGCCCAGGGCCTTAGCCATTTGCACCACCATCGAACCGACGCCGCCGGCCCCGCCATTCACGAACACCGCTTGTCCCGCTTGCAGTGCCGCCTCGCGCACCAGGCCCAAATGGGCGGTAATGCCGACGAGCGCACAGGCGGCGGCGGCTTCGTCGCTGACACTGGCGGGTGTCGGATAAAGCCACTGTTCGTCGATCGCGCACAACTCGGCGAATGTTCCTTGCCGGCCCATGAGTCCCTGATTGGAGCCCCATACTCGGTCTCCCAATTTGAACTTGCTCGCACCTTGGCCGAGCCCGACGACCGTTCCCGCCACGTCGCAGCCAATAATGAACGGCTGCGGGAGCTGCCAGTAGTTGGCGCCGTTGCGCAGATAAGTGTCGATCGGATTGACCGCCACCGCCCCCACTTTCACCAGCACTTGCCCGGCGGTCGGCACGGGATCGGGAACGTCGCCGTATTGGATGCTCGATTCGGCCGGGCCGGTGGCTTCGATGTAGGCGGCTTTCATTAGATTCTCAACTGGAGGAGAGGCTGGCTTGCGGCGCTCGTCGCCGCGCGGGATTCTGCTCGAAACCGCCCATTGTAGGAGACGCCGCGCCGCGGCGCAACCACGCCATGCCGCGACTTGCCACCTATGCCGCCGCGATCTTGCTCGTTTCCAGGCCGTGCTACGCCGCCGACGAGTGGCGCGAGACCCGCGCTCTCCCCGCCGCCGAGGCCCATCAAGCCGCCGCGGCCGACGAGAAGCATGTCTATGCGATCAATAACACCGTCGTGGCCCGGTACGACCGCAAGACGGGCGAGCGGCTCGCGGTCAGCACTGGCGAGGCGCTGCATCTCAACAGCGGGTTTTGGCGCGAAGGCCGACTCTACTGCGCCCATTCCAACTATCCGCGCACGCCGGAGAAAAGCGAGCTGAAGGTGCTGGACCTCGCGACGATGAAGCTGACCACCGCCAAGGATTTCGGCAACTATGGCGGCAGCCTGACCTGGGCCGTTTGGCACGACGAGCGATGGTGGTGCAATTTTGCCCGCTATGGGGGGGCGAATCGGGAGACGTTTCTCGCGCGAATGGATGGCGAGTGGCGCGAGGAGGCCCGCTGGACCTATCCCGACGAAGTGCTGCGGAAAATCGGTCAGGCGAGTATTTCCGGCGGAGTTTGGCACGGCGGCCTCTTGACCGTAACCGACCACGATCACGAAGCGCTCTATCGCCTGCGCGTGCCGGCCAAGGGCGAAGTGCTGGAGTTTGTCCGCGAGGAGGCGGCTCCGTTCGCGGGGCAGGGGATCGCCCTCGATCCGGTCACGGGGGGACTCGTCGGCATTCAGCGGAGCAAGCGGCTGGTGATTTTCGCGGAGCGGAAGTGAGGGGGAAAATCAGCGGCCGAGGGGCGCGGGGCCGGCTGGCGGCAGCAGCTCTTCGACCGAGACATCCGAAAACCAGGCGGGGCCCCCCTCAGCCCGCAGACGGAATTCGGGAGCCGGATCGGCGAAGAGTCCCCGCCGGCCGCCGAGCGATTGCTCATCGACCGTCACCCACCAACCGCCGGTGTGCCTTTCGACGACCACCACATGCACGGCAGTGGCGGGCAGCTCAAAAGGGAGCACCGGCCCAAGCCGCGAGAGCTCCCCCGCATCGCCGGCGCGGCGACCAAGTTGGCTGCCGGCCGAGGTGAGCCGCACCACTTGCCGCTCGGCTTTGCTCGACGGAGCGGCGAGGTCGAAATGAACTTCAGCGGCCGTCGCCTCGTGAAGCTGAACGAACAGCGTCAGCCGATAGTAGGGGACGGGAGTCGATTTTCCCTCAGCATCGGGCAAGGAAATCGCTCGCCGAACGACGCCGGTCCCTTGCAAGACATCGGCCCGGTCGGCATTGCGGGCGGGGCTCCAGCCCCCCGATTGCGGCCGCCACTCGTCGATGGCCAGACCGTCGAACAGATTGCCTGCCCGGCCCGCCACTACGAGGTCGGGCTGGCCGGGGGAGGAATCGGGCCAGAGCCAGGCCACTCCCCCAACAGCGATCATCCCCGCCAGCAGCGCCGCGCCCGCCAGCACCCAACGACGCGAAGCACGCCGGCGAATCGCGGGCCAGGTTTCTCCCGCGGCGAAGTCGGCGGTGGGGGCCGAAGCGGCGAGCAATCCGCCGGCCGGCGCGATCCCCGCGAGCCCCAGGCGATCGATCCGCCGCAGCAGCTCGGCATAGTCGGCGGGTCGGCGGCGCGGATCAACGGCCATCATGTCGCGGATCAGCTCGGCTGAGACTTCGGAAATGTGCGGCCGCTCGCGGCGGACATCAGGCACCTGCCCCCGCACCTTGTGGGCGATGAGCTGCGTGAGGGGAAGCTCCGCCAGCGGTGCCTGGCCGATAAGCAAGTGCCAGGCGGTCGCGCCGAGAGCGTAGATATCGGCCCGGTGGTCGATGTCCGACCGCTCCCATTGCTCGGGGGCCATATAGTGCGGGCTGCCGAGTGCCGCGTTGGCCGAGGTGAGCTGGGTGCGGTCGCTATCCTCCGCCAGCCGGGCCAGGCCAAAGTCGGCGATCTTGACGAGCGGCACCCCGGCCGGCAGCGGAAAGCCGGCGGGAGGCTCGACGAGGAGCACGTTCGAGGGCTTGATGTCGCGATGGATGACGCCGAGCTTGTGGGCGTGCGCGAGGCCGGCGGCGACTTGCCGGACGATCGCCCAGGCTAGCGGTTCGTCGAGGCCGGCCGAGCGGCGAGTGCGCTTGTCGGCATCTTCGCCGGCGACCAGTTCCATCGCGAAATAGAGCCGCCCCTGGTGCTTGCCGAAGTCGTAGGCGGCGACGATGTTCGGATGCGACAAGCGCGCGGCGAGGGTCGCCTCTTGCTCGAAGCGGCGGAGGGCGGTGTGGTCGGCCAGTTGCGACAGGAGGACCGTTTTGAGCGCGACAAACCGGTCGAGCGCGAGTTGCCGCGCCCGATAGACCACCCCCATGCCGCCGCGACCGATGACGCCGACGATCTCGTAGCCGGGAATCGCCTCGCGCGGCCGGCAGAGGGTTTCGACCACGTCGATCTGCGTCGGATTGAGCACCCCTTGCCGCAACGCCAGCTCGCGCGGCGCGAGGCCGGTGGCTTGCGATTCGGCGGCGAGCGCGGCGCAGGCGTCAACGGAAAGCAATTCAAGCTGGCGGGCCACGGCCAGAAAATCGGGGGGGGAATCGCCGGCGCGCGACATGACCCCCTACTTCCCCGCGCCGTTGATGGCGTCGAGCTGATTCAGAATCGCCTGCACGCTGGGGCGATCGGCGATCGTCCGGCCGACATAGGCGAACCGCGTTTGCCCCGCTTTGTTCAAGATGTACGTCGCCGGCTTCGAGAGATTGTCCCGAATGCCGAGCTTCTCGACCGCCTTCAGCTCGACATCGAGGACGAGGGCGAGCGTTGGCTGGTCGGTGGGAAGCGGCGGAATGGCCTCGCGAAACGTGGCGAGCTCCGCGCCGTCGGCCGACTTGAGAACCGGAAAGACCACGATCACCTCGGCGTCGCGCTCCTGAAACTGCGGATAGCTGTTGAGCAGGCCGGAGGTTTGCGTGGTGCAATAGAGGCAAAGGTCCTTGTAGAGCATGGTGCCGCGCTCGGCGGGGGGAACCGTTCCCAACGGGCCGCGAGTGACGACAAGGACGACGTTCTTCTTTCCGCGATATTGGGCCAAATCGACCGGCTGGCCCGCCGGATCGACGAACGACAGGCTGCCGATGGCGGCATCGTCCACCTGGGCGTTGGTCTGGGCATCTTCGACGAACGGCACGAGCGTCTCGTAGGGCACCCTCTCCGGGGCGCAGCCAACGAGCATCAGGAGCGCCGCCAGCATTAGGCCGTCACGCAGTTTCACGGTGGTTCTCCTCGGGCGGAATCGTAGCTTCGAGTTCATCCTATCGCCGGTTGCAAGAGGCCGCCACCTTGGGGAGACGGGGACCAGGGGCCAGCAGCCAGGGGCCAGGAGCCGGGAGCCAGGAGCCGGGAGCCAGGAGCCGAAAATCCGAAATCTGAAATCCACAGTCCGCTGCTTACTCCCCGGCGGCGATCAGTTTGATCCGCACCTCCAGCTGCTCCTGCGCGGGGGTGCGCAGGCCGCGGACGATGGTGAGAGTCACGGTGTCGCCGATTTCGCGCTGCTCGAGGGCGGCGAACAGGGCCTCGACGCCGCTGATCGGCTGGTCATCGACGGCGACGATCAGATCGCCGAGCACGATGTCGCCGTCGCGCTCGCGCCGCGCGGGGAGCAGGCCGGCCGCCTCGGCGGGGCCGCCCGGAACGACCCGGCCGATGAGCGCCCCTTCGAGCCGCAATTGCCGCGTGATGTTGTCCGGAAAGTACTCGGCACCCAGGCTGGGGCGAATCACCCTGCCATGCCGCAAGAGCTGCGGAATGATTCGCTGCACGGTATCGACCGGAATGGCGAAGCCGATGCCCGCCGAGGTGCCCGTGGGGCTGAGAATCGCGGTGTTCACCCCAATCAGCCGGCCGCGGCTGTCGAGCAGGGGTCCGCCGGAATTGCCGGGGTTGATGGCCGCATCGGTTTGGATCACCCCGTCGATGGTTCGCCCGGTGACTGCCTGAATTCGCCGTCCCAGGCCGCTGATGATGCCGGTAGTGAGCGTTTGGTCGAGGCCGAATGGGTTGCCGATGGCGAACACCTTTTGCCCGACTTCGAGATCGCGCGAGGTTCCCACCAGCAGCGGCTGGATTTGGGCCGTGGGGGCGTCGATTCTGAGCACGGCGAGGTCTTTGTCGGGGGCGATGCCAACCAGCGCCGCGGGCCAGGTGCTCTGATCGGCCAGCGTCACCTTCCAGCGGCTGCCGCTTTGGGCGACGTGGAAATTGGTGACGACATGACCCGCTTCGTCCCAGATGAAGCCGGTGCCGGTCCCCTTGGGGATTTCGAGCACGTTGAAATCGAGATCGCGGCCGAGCGAGGCGGTCGAGATGTGAACCACCGACCGGGACGATTGCTTGAAGAGCTGAATCGTCGAGGTTTCGTCGGCGGCCAGTTCGCCGGCGGGAGCAATGGGGCGGGGCTTCGCCGTCGGATCGAGCACCGCCAGGGGCGTTTGCCCCGGTCGGAGAATCGCCCAAAACTGCACCACCAACAATAGCGCGACGAGAAACACGAGCAGCGGCAGCATCGCCAGCAGCGAGCGGGGCTGTTTGGGCTGCAGGCGTTCGGGGAGATCGTACGACATGAGAACTCGGCGATAGAGAGGCTATTTCTTACCGCGAATGATCTCGCGCAATTCTACCGCCCGGTGCTCCCTGGCCGAGAGGTAGCAGGCATCGACGAGGGCCATCGTCCGCAGGTTGTCTTGCCCGCTGATTTCGGGCTCGGTCCCTTCTTCGAGCGCGCACAAGAGCTGGGCCATCGTGCCGACAAAAGCGTCAGGAAACCAGACCTCCTTCCAGCGGGGCGAGAGCCAGTAGCCGGGCTGCCCAGTCGTGGTGTAGTCGAGCGTGCTGGGCGTGGGGGCGGGATACTCGGGCCAGCCGATGGTGCCGCGAGCCAATCCTTGCAGCCCTTCGACCCGCCAGCGAATGTAGATGTCTTTCTCGGCCCCTTCGAGGGCCGGGCCGGTCCAAACGTCATCGCACGACATGGCCCGCAAGCCGCTGGCGTATTCGAGGATATAGAGGCAGATGCCGTCTTCGTGCTTGAACTTTTTGGCCGTCCGCGGGTCGGGCCGAAAGCTGCAAAACACGCGCACGGGATCGCCGAACAGGTAGCGAAACGTGTCGAGATGGTGAATCGACATGATCCGGAGCGTGACCCACCCTTGCCGCTCTTGCCAGGGCATCCAGTGGGGAATGGCCCGCATGTCGATGGTGGCCAGCACGGGCTCGCCGAGGAGGCCCTGATCGAGCAGCGATTTGCAGGCCCGGATCGACTGGTCGTAGCGCATGTTCTGGTTCACCGCCAGCGTGATTCCCGCCCGGCGGCAAACCTGCACGATCGCCTTCGCCTCGGCGTAGCTTCCCCCCAGCGGCTTTTGGGCCAGGATGCCGCGGATGTGCTGCTTGTGCTTGCAGATTGTGCGGATCACCTCCATTTGCCGGTCCGGCGGCACCGCCACATCGACCACCTCCACTTTGCCGCTCGCCAGCATTTCGTCGTAGGTGTCGAACGCCACTAGCCCATGCCGCTCCGCCACGCGCTGGGCATGGGCCGGCGTCGAGGAAGCAATCGCCACCGGCCTAAACCCCGCGTTCCTATAAGCCACCAAATGGCAATCTGCCATGATGAACCCGCTGCCGATGCAGCCGATCGGGACATCCTTGTGCTTGGGGAGGCGAGGGCGGTAGTCGAGGTGCAAGTGAGGTGCTGCCATTGGTCACTAGACAATGCTCCGTGCGATATCATCCGCCCACTGGGCATCTTCCACCTTCAATGGCGGGTGTGGCATGCCGGAATAGATGTAGTCTTCGTAGCCGCCAGCGTCGTAGAGGCGATGCAGCAAGGCTTGCAAATCGAGCTTGGCATCGGCGTCGGGCGGCAACAGTGGAATAGGGATCGTCGGCAAAGGATCGCGAAGCATGATCGGCCAGAGGCCGACGCGCGGCCGCTCGACGGCACGGCTAACCTGCACGCAATAATCGCAGGGTGGCAAGCCTTCGGTCGGCATTCGCGCCCAGCCCCGCAGCAGATCAATTTCGACGAAATTGACACTGCTATGCGCGTACCGCAGCCGCTTGGCGAGGTAGGTCTCGCGATCTGGTCCCGGAGCTTTGTTCGTCGGGCTCAGAAGTTCGATGGCGGTGACGACTTTGCGCGTCTCACGCTCGTAGATTTCGACGAACGCTTCCTGCACCACATCGACGGCAGGACCGAACGTGCCGTACAGCGGCGCGGCCAGCGTCGTCGCTCCGCCGGAAGCAACTGCCGGAGGTGTCGCTCCCAAAGTCACGTCCGGCCGTCCGACAATCAATCGCGACCCTTCCGGTAACTCGTGAATGTAGATATTCACATCCAGCTTCACGAAATACTTGGGCCGCACCTGGGCCGTCAGCACTTCCTGGCAGAACGCCGGAAACTGCTCGTGCAGGCTATGCCAGACGGACTCCTGCTCCAGGTAAGGATTCATTCCGGGAAAGGGGGACGGCATGGGCTGGCTCCGATAACGACTTGCGAACCTATTCTAACCTGTCCGCACGGTTTCGCATTCGGTCGAGGTTGCGATTGCCCTCGCCCCGGCGGATACTAGCGGGCAACTTTCGGAGCCAGCGGTCATGTGGCAAGCCAAAGCGCAATGGGGGGCTCTAGCCGTGGCAATCGTGGCGGCGGTGAACGCGGTTGCTCTGGCCGATCCCCCGGCTGCCGAGGAGCCGGCCGTCACGCCGGAGCAAATTGCCAGGCTCATCGCGCAGCTCGATGCCGACAAGTTTGACGACCGGGAGCGGGCCACGCGGGAGCTGGCCGAGATCGGCTGGCCGGCGATGGAGGCCCTGCGCCAAGCGCGGCTCAGCAAAAGTGCCGAGGTTCGCTATCGGGCCAAGGCCCTCATCGAATCGCTGACCTTCGAGGTCCGCCGCCGCGAGTTCACTGCCTTTTGCAGCCAGCCCGACGAGCAACTCGACCTGGAGCACGGCCTGTGGCTGATTGCTCGGATTCTCGATCCGGCGGTGAAAAAGGCCGACCTGGTCAAGCAACTCGACGATCTGGCCGCCCGCGTGCGCCAGCAGTTGCCCAAGGGGACGGACCCGGCGACCGAGAATCCGGCGGTCGTTGTCGCGGCGGTGCGGAAGGTGCTGTTCGACGACCTCAAATTCACCGGCAACACGCAAGACTATTATCACCCGGACAACAGCTCGCTGGCCCGCGTACTGGAAACGAAACAAGGGCTGCCGATCTTGCTGTCGCAAGTGACGATGGCCGTCGGCCGCCGGCTGCGGGTGCCGATTGTCGGGGTACCGGCGGGGGGCCGCTATCTCGTGAAATACGACGGCTCGCGAGCGCCGGCGGGCTTCAGCCAGGACGACATCTATTTCAGCCCGTTTGAAAGCGGCCGCCTGCTGACCGAAAATGAGCGGCCCGCCGGCGTCGTTTGGGAAGGCCCGCGCGAAGATTTGACCCGGACGCTCCGCAACCTGATTCCCGCGCTCGAAAGCCGCCCCGAGCGAAGCGACGAGCTGAAAGCCGCGCAAGAGCTGTTCGAGCTGCTCGTGGCTCATGCGCCGCAGCCAATGCCGCGGTAGGCGCGGCATGCCAGGTGCGGGAGGAGCTGTTCCTTGCTTAACGCCAAGCCGAGGGCGACTGCGTTGCCGCCAATCGGGACACCGTCGCCTCCGGCTGGCCGCTATACGAAACAAAAAAACGGGCGTGGCCGGCGCTCCGCGCTAGCCACGCCCTCGATCGGGGACAGGGAGTTCTTTCTTGAATCAGACTATTTCACCACCGCCAAGCCGGCAGGGAGCACAGGCTGCTGGGCTTCGTAGGCGAGGCCGGTGAGAAACTTTTTGGCGGCGATGAACTGCATCGGGCTGAGAGACGAGACGCTCGCTTGCAGGCGGTCTTGCATCGGGCCGGTCAGCTGCCGCACGGTGACGCTGAACTTGCTGCCGACCCCCGAATCGTTGGGAGCGCGGGTGGCGAAAACGCGGTCGAGGGCGGTCCGCTCGGCGGCGAATTCCGGACCTTGCAAGGCGGCCGGCCATTCCAAGCGGCCGAGCGCCCGGTCATATTCGCTGCCGGTCAGCCGGTCGGGGGCCTGTCGCTTGGCGAGCACGGCATATTGCTCGCCGGTCATTCGCGAGGGCTTTTGCGCATCGCGAGCGGCTCGGTTGATCTGCTTCAGGCGGAAGTAGGTTTCGGTCCGCTTTTCGCGGTTGTCGAGATAGCGCGAATACGCCTCTTGGTGGTTGATCGACGCCAGCGAGTGGTAGTAGTTCGCCTGGCCGACCGACCGGGCATAGTAGCCGAGGCCCCGCAGCACCCCTTCTTCGTAGGTCGAAGAGAAGTAGCCGTAGTCTTCGTTCGGATAGAAGCCAATCGGGCTGCCGCCGACGACGGGGGCCGCGGACGGGCCATAGGTTTGTGCCGAAGCGAGGCCAGCGAGGCTCAAAACCAAGGCAGCCGCGGGGATGAATGCGAGTTTCATGATTCGTTCCTTTCCAGTGTTGGTTGCCGGTGTTGCTCTGCTCGGTTCCGGCCCCTGTGTGATGGGCGACAGAGAAAGCAACCGGCGTGCCAACGCGGGCAGCACACCCACAAAGCCCGCGCAAGTTCAATGGCGAGAGCAACTTGCGGTTTTAGGCAGGCGTCTGCGACGAGAGTCGAATCGACTTCGTCTGTCTCAATCTGAAACCGGGAAAATCCTCAGATTGAGAATGTCTCGCCCGAAGACTCTCGCGCTAAGACACGCCGCGGCCGCCGGGGCGGGCGGGCATTTGGGCGGCGAGACGACTCATCGCCTGCGGGTCGGCCAGAGCGGCCGGATCGGCGAGCCCTTCGATCGCCTCCAGCAAATCGTGCGGCGGATCGACCGGCTCGGCCGAGGAACGTGCCGGGGGAGCCTGCGGCAACCCGCCGCGGCCGGCCAGCTTCAGCGTTTGCTCCAGCCGCTCGCGCTCTTGCCGGGCGAGCAGGATAAGCGCCTGCAAGGCGGACAGCTTGCTATCGAGCTCGGCTTTCAGGTCGCGAGCCGTTTCGTGCATTTCGACCTGCCACCGCAGCACCTCCGGCGGGGCATCGGCCAAGGCACTATCGCGGCTCCGCTCGCCCAAGAGCTGGCGGATTTGCTGGGGGTCGTTGTCCTTGGGGCGCGAGCGGCTGAAAAATCCCCGCGAATTGCGCAGCAAAAAGAACGCCGCCAGCGCGAGCCCTCCGATCATGATCAGCGTGCTGGCATTCCCCGATAGCATGGCCTGGTTCCTGGTCGGCGTAGAATAGCCGGGCCAGGCAAGATTGACCAAGACGAATCGGCGCGCGGCCGGCCCCGCTTTCGGCAGCGGCCGTGGCAGCCGAGTTCTGGCCTTCCCGCCGCCAAGATGAAGAGCCAATCCGCAGTTGCTAGAATGCGGGCCTTATCCACGATCAACTCTCGCGCGCCACCACCATGCAAGACTACGAACGCCTGGGCGTATTCTATCTTGGCAAGCTCTTCAATCTCGACGCGGGCCGTCCGCACGACGACCTGCTTCTCTACGACTCGAAAGACTTGACCACGCATGCGGTCTGCGTCGGCATGACTGGCAGCGGCAAGACGGGGCTCTGTCTGGCCCTGCTCGAAGAGGCCGCCATCGACGGCATTCCGGCACTCATCATCGACCCGAAGGGGGACCTGGGCAATTTGCTGCTGACATTTCCGCAGCTTCGGCCGGAAGATTTCGCCCCGTGGATCGATCCGGCCGATGCCACCCGCGCCGGGCAAACGCCGGCACAGTATGCCGCCAAAACGGCCGAACGCTGGAAAACGGGGCTGGCCGACTGGGGGCAGCCCCCCGAGCGGATTCAGCGCTTTCGCGACGCGGCCGAAGTCGCCATTTATACCCCCGGCAGCAGTGCCGGCTTGCCGCTGACGGTCCTCCGCTCGTTCGATGCGCCGCCCGCTTCGACCCTGGAGAATGCGGAGGCGCTGCGCGACATGGTCGCGGCCGCGGCGTCGGGCCTTCTGGGGCTCTTGGGGATCGATGCCGATCCGCTCCGCAGTCGCGAGCATATTTTGCTGGCCAACATTTTCGACCGCGCCTGGCGAGCCGGGCAAAACCTCGACATGGGCTCGCTGATTCGGGCGATTCAGACGCCGCCGCTGGACAAAGTCGGTGTCATGGACCTCGAAAGTTTCTTCCCGGCCAAGGATCGCTTCGACCTGGCGATGCAGCTGAACAACCTGCTCGCCTCCCCCGGTTTTTCGACCTGGATGGAAGGGGAACCGCTCGACATCCAAAAGCTGCTTTACACCCCCGCCGGCAAGCCACGGCTGGCGATTCTCTCGATTGCCCACCTCTCCGACGCCGAGCGGATGTTTTTCGTGACGATCTTGCTCAGCGAGGTGATTGCCTGGATGCGGGCGCAGTCGGGCACCTCGAGCCTGCGGGCCCTGCTCTATATGGACGAAGTGTTCGGTTACTTCCCGCCATCGAAGAATCCGCCGTCGAAAACGCCGATGCTGACGCTCCTCAAGCAAGCGCGAGCGTATGGACTCGGCATCGTGCTGGCGACGCAAAACCCGGTCGATCTCGACTATAAGGGGCTGGCCAATTGCGGCACCTGGCTCCTCGGCCGGCTGCAGACAGAGCGCGATAAACTCCGCGTGCTCGATGGCCTCGAAGGGGCTTCGACCGCTGCCGGGGCGAGCTTTGACCGGGCCAAGATGGAACGCGTGCTCTCGGGGCTGGGTAACCGCGTGTTCCTCATGAACAACGTTCACGAGGACCAGCCGGTAGTGTTTCAGACCCGCTGGGCGTTGTCGTATTTGCGTGGTCCCCTCACCCGCGAGCAAATCGGCCGGCTGATGGCGGATCGGAAGACACTAACCCGAAGCGACAGCGGGGGGGCACAAGCCCTAAGCGCAACTGAGGGTTCCCCTGCCGCACTGAAAGTCTCTCCCCCCATCGCCGAGCAGCGCCCCGTTCTGCCGCCGGAAATTTCCGAGCGCTTCAGTACGCGGCGGGCGAACTTGCCGTCCGGGGCGAGCGTGCTCTATCGCCCGGCCCTTTTGGGCACGGCCCGCGTTCACTTCACCCAAACGACCGCCGGCATCGACGAGTGGCAGGAGGTTTCGCTGCTGCTTGCGATCGACGGCCCGCTGCCGGCCGATATCTGGGGGAGTGCCGAACCCCTGGCCGAGGCGCTCGACGAATTCGACGCGCAGCCCGAAAACGGCGCGAAATTCGCCGAACTGCCGGGCGAACTTTCGCGGCCGAAGCGCTATGGTGAACTGGCCATCGCCCTCAAGGACTATCTCTATCGCAACCAGCGGCTCTCGCGCTGGAAATGCCCGGCCTTCAAGCAAATCTCCAATACTGACGAAACGGAAGCGGAGTTTCGCGTGCGGCTCGGGCAGGCGGGGCGCGAGCAGCGCGATCTGTTGGTCGAGAAGCTGCGGCAAAAATACGCCCCCAAGCTGGCCGCGCTCCAAGAGCGGATTCGCAAGGCGGAAATCAAGGTCGAGAAGGAAAAGTCGCAAGCAACGCAGCAAACGATGAACACCGTCCTCTCGGTCGGCACTTCGATCCTCGGCGCGCTCTTCAGCCGGAAGCTGACGAGCGCGACGAACGTGACCCGCGCTGCCAGCTCGATGCGACAAGCCGGCAAGATCGCCCGCGAGCGGCAGGACATCAGCGACGCCAGCGAGGGGGTCGCAGCCCTCAACGAACAAATGGAAGAGTTGAACACTCAGCTGCAAGCCGAAACCGAGAAGCTGCAAGCGGGTCTGGCGGCGGAGACGCTGGTGCTGGAGGAGATCTCCATCGTGCCCAAGAAGGCCGACATCACCACCACCAGCGTCGCCCTCGTCTGGCAGCCCTGGATCGTGCGAATGGATGGGGCGGTGGAGCCGGGAGTATAATTGGGTCGGTTCCGCGCCCCGCTCGAGGAAGCCCGTCATGCCATCGCCATTTCCAGGAATGGACCCCTTTATCGAGGACCAGAAATGGCCCAGCTTTCACCACGTGCTAATTTCCCAATTTGCCCGGATGCTGGTGGCCCAATTGCGACCGCGCTACGAAGTCGATCCGGAAGAGCGGATTTACGTCGAAAAAATGAACGACCTGCCTCCCGTCTATCGGGCGGATGTTGCTTTGACCGTTGCTGGTCCGACGACTCAATCCACCTCGACGGCTGGCACCCCGGCTCTATTGGAACTCATTCCATCGACGTACTGGCTGCCTATGCCCGAAGAGCAGCATGAGGCGTATCTGGTGATTCGGAAGCGCGGAGCGCGCGAAGTGGTGACGGTCGTCGATTTGCTGTCGCCGGGGAACAAACGGCCCGGCAGCGATGGTCGCCGCGAATACCTGGAGAAGCGCGACGATCTGCTCCGCAGTCGCTCCCACTTTGTAGAGATTGATTTGCTGCTGGGAGGACAGCGACTGCCAACCAAACGGCCATTGCAGTCTGCCACCGATTATTGCGCGTTCGTCTGTCGGGCCAATCAACGGCCGCGGGCCCTCGTATTCGAGTGGCCGCTTGCACGCCGGCTGCCGGTGATTCCCATTCCTTTGGCCGAGGGAGACCCCGACACCCACTTGGACTTGCAGGCAGCGCTGAATGCCGTCTATGACGAGCTGGGTTACGAGTACTCCCTTGACTACGCCGCTCCACTGAGCTTGCCCCTCCGCGCGGCCGATGTTGAATGGGTTCAGCGATTGGCCGAACAAACCGCGCAGAACAAGCACTGAGGCCGGCCGCTTGGCAAACGGCGAAGCGCCCCTTAAAGCAGCGTCAGCAGTCCCCGGTTTCCTGCGGGAAACTCGTACTGTGCCAGTTCCTCGCGGCGAATCCAGCGAAAGGGGGGACGCGGCTCCAGGTTCGCGGCGGGCAACGTCTTGCAGGCGATGAAGAATAGCTCGACCCGGTCGTGGTCATATTGCTGCACCTGAGCCGGATAGCGGAACAGGGCCCGCACGGCGAGGCCGGTTTCTTCCAGGCACTCGCGCTCGGCGGCCGCTTCGGGGGTTTCGCCCGGTTCGATCTTGCCGCCGGGAAATTCCCACAATCCGGCCAGCGCGGCACCGGGCTGCCGCTGGCCGATCAAAAATCGCCCGGCATGCTCGACCACGGCAATGGCGATGGGGGTCGGCATGGAGGGGCGTCGTCAGCTCGCGCTTGTGAATTCCCGTTCGGGCGACAGGGTGACGATTTCGCGCTGCGCCAGCACTTGGCGGGCCACCTTGAGCACGAGGTCGTAATCGAACAGCTCGCACGCCCGACCATAGCGGGCCCGTATTTCCTCGCAAAACTGCCCATCGACCAGCCGCACCAGCCACTTCGCCGGCTGATACTCGACCGAATCCTCGGCCGAGACGTAGCCGCCATGCCCTGGCCGACCATGCTCGCGGCCAAAAAACCGGACCAGGTCGGCCTTGCCCCGAATTTGTCGGCCGAGGAGGGGTTCGGTCAGCAGGAACATCAAGCAGCCGCGGCCATCGGGCATCGCATAGCGCCCCCCCACCAGCCGCCGCCGCTGGTCGATCAGGTTGCGCAGGCAACGGGCGGAGATGCCGGGGTGGGCGAACACCTCGATCAGATCCCGGACGATCCGCTCGCCGCGCTCGATCCACGCGGCGGGATGATCGACGGCCACCGTCAATCCTAGATGACGGACGACTTGCATGTTCGCGACTCCGAACGTAAAGAGGAGGAAACGTGATTGCCCTAGAGTGATTAGTGACCCCCGCGGTTGTCAACCGTCTGAAACAAAATCTTGGCATGGCCGATCTTCTCGTCGCCGGCGTCTCGAAGGAATATCCCACCCGGGGCGCGCCGCTGGTCGTGCTGCGCGAAGCCTCGCTCGAGCTTTCCGCCGGGCAAAACGGGGCGATCCTCGGCCCCTCGGGCAGCGGCAAGAGCACGCTGCTGTCGATCATTGGGGGCCTCGAAGCACCCACCGCGGGAACCGTTTCGCTCCGGGGCGAGAATCCGTTCACGCTGGGCGACGCGGGGCTGGCCCACTTTCGCAATCGAAACATCGGCTTCGTGTTTCAAGATCACTATCTCTTGCCGCAACTGTCGGTGCTCGAAAACGTGCTGATTCCGGCCCTGGCCGAGGGAACGCCGAGCCGCGACACGGTCGAGCGGGCGAAAACGCTGATCGCTCGCGTCGGCCTGGCCGAGCGACTGGAGCACCGGCCAGCCGAGCTTTCCGGCGGCGAGCGGCAGCGGGCGGGCGTCGCCAGGGCGCTGCTCCTGCGGCCGGCGCTTGTGCTGGCCGACGAGCCGACCGGCAATCTCGACCGGCACAACGCCGCCGCGATTGGCGAATTGCTCGTCGAAATGCAGCGGGCCGAGGGGACGATGCTGCTGGTCGTGACGCACAGCGCTGAGCTGGCTGCCCGGCTGGAGCGGCGCTACGAGCTGGACGACGGCCGCCTCGTCAGCCGGCCGTGACGGGCCAGCGATCAGCGCGATAAGCACCGCGATCAGCAATCTTGGGCTATTTCTTCTCGGCCGCGGGCTTGGCTTCGGCGGGGGCGGGAAAGACTTCGGCTTGGCTGGCGAGGTTCCAGAGCTTGAGGGCGTCGCTGTGGCTGCCGGTGGCGAGGAGGGTGCCGTCGGGCGAGAAGGCGACGGCCCAGACGGTGCTCTTGTAGGGGCCGAGCGAGGCGGTTTCTTTTTTCTCTTTCACGTCCCACAGCTTCACCGATTTATCGTGGCTGGCGGACGCGAGCGTGTTGCCATCGGGCGAAAAGGCGACATCGGCGACCCAATCCTTGTGCCCTTCCAACGTGGCTTGCTCCTTCCCTTCGGCGTTCCAGAGCTTGATCTTCCGGTCGGCGCCGCAGGTGGCGAGCGTGCCATCTTTCGCCCAGGCGACGGCCCAGACCGCGTCGGCATGCCCTTCGAGCTTGGCCTTTTCGGTGCCGGCGGCGGCATCCCATAGCTTGGCCGTTTTGTCGGTCGAGCAAGTGGCCAGCGTGGCGCCGTCGGGCGAAAACGCCAGGTCATAGACGGCCGCTTCGTGGGCCTTCACGGTTTTCAGTTCCTTCAGCCCTTCGGTTTCCCAGAGGATGATGTTGCCGTCTTCCCCCGCGGTGGCAAAGTGCTTGCCGTCCGGGGCAAGGGCCACGCTGCGGCACCACGATTTGTGCTTCTCCAGCGTTTGCCCCGGCTTCTTTTCGGCGACGTTCCAAACGATCACTTTGCCGTCGTAGCCGCTGGTGAGGATCGTTTTGCCGTCAGAACTGGCGGCGACCGACCAGACGTTGGTCGGCTGGCCTTCGAGGCTCGCGACGAGCGCGCCGGTCTTGGGGTTCCAGATTTTCACGTCCCCCGGCCGGTATTGCAGGCTCTCCCCCCCGCCGCTCACGAGTTGTGAGCCATCGCCCGTGAATGCTAGCGAGGTGACCCAGCGATTGTGCTTGGCGATAGCGGCCGGCTCTTGGGCCGCGGCCCAAGCGGCAGAGCAGAGACAGAGGGCGGCGGCGAAAACGGGGCGTGGGATCATGGTGGCGGTCCTGGGAGGGCTCTAGGTTCGGAAGTCGGGATTCGGGGGACATAGGCCAGATGCGACTGGACCATAATACCTGAACCCAGAACCCTCGGCACTGAATCCTCACCTCACCAAAGGCCGTTTAGCCCGCAAGATGGCCCGCCGTGCCGGTTCGCGGCTTGTGGCCCGTGCTGGGACCGGTACGATACAAGGTTTGTCGCAAAGGTCTGTTTGGGGAGTTCGTCGGATGTCGGTTTTCGATTGGGTCAGCGGGCGGGTTTTCAAGTTCGTCCACGGCAACAACCTGGTCTATAACACCTGCTGGGAAGACCCGCGGCTCGACCGTGTCGCTCTGGAACTGAAGCCGACCGACAACGTGCTCGTCATCACCTCGGCGGGGTGCAACGCCCTGGACTACGCCCTGTGCGGGCCGAACGAAGTCCATGCCGTCGATATGAACCCCCGGCAGAATGCCCTGCTCGATCTCAAAATCGCCGGGATCAAGTCGCTGGAGTTTGACGACTTCTTCCGCCTGTTCGGCCACGGGTTTCATCCGGACGCCCGCCGGCTGTATCAAAAGCGGATGCGGCCGCAGTTGCCTGCCTGGTCGCAAAACTGGTGGGATCGCTGGATCAAGTTTTTCGACAACAAGGCCCGGCCGTTCTATTTTCGCGGCACCAGCGGGGCCTTTGCCCGGCTGATCAAAATCTATACGGACCGGATGATCCGCGTGCGGCCGCATATCGACGCAATCCTCGAAGCCAAAACGCTGGCCGAGCAGCAGGAGATTTACGAGAAGCACCTCCGCGAAAAGTTTTGGTCGCGGTCGATGCGGTTTGCCATGAACCGCGACACGACACTCTCGATGGTCGGCGTTCCCAAGGCCCAGCGCAAACAGGTCGAAACGCAGTACGAAGGGGGGATCGTCAAGTTCGTGCAAGACGCGGTCGAGGCGGTCTTTTGCAAGCTGCCGCTGGCTGATAATTACTTCTGGCGAGTCTACATGAAAGGGGAGTACAGCCGCTCGTGCTGCCCCGAATACCTCAAAGCCGAAAACTTCGAGCAGCTGAAGGGGGGCCTGGTCGAGCGGGTTCGCACGCACACCGATTCGGTCCAGGGCTTTCTCGACAAGCACGACGGGCAAATTTCGCGCTACGTGCTGCTGGATCACATGGACTGGCTGAGCGATAAATTCTTCCCGCTCTTGGAACTGGAGTGGCAGGCGATCCTCAACCGGGCCGCCCCCGGCACGCGCATCATTTGGCGCAGCGGCGGCCTGCGGACCGACTTCATCGAGCGCGTGAACGTCACCGTCGCCGGGCAGCCCCGCAAGTTGCCGGAGCTATTGACCTATCACACTCCGCTCGCCGCCGAACTGCACGAGAAAGATCGCGTGCATACCTACGGCAGCTTTTACATCGCCGATTTGGCCGGGTGAACGATGAGCGACCCCAATCCCTACGAGTCATCGACCGCGAGCGGCGACGGTGCAGAGCAGGTCTCGCTCCACCGGCAAATGCAACGCGGGAGCTACGCGGTGCTGGCGATTGCGCTGGGCTGCGGACTGTGGGCGATTGCCTACCTGATTGGCGGCGTGAGCGGCCTGGTTGCCAATTGGACTCGCCCTCCGGCCGCGGAAGAGGGGCTATCGAGCTTTCTCGATCAGGTGGAGGTCTTCGAGCGCTCGTATTTCATTTCCGGGCTGGTGCGGGGCGCGGCACTGACTTTTTTCGCCGGCGTACTGTTTCACTATGCCCGCCTGCTTCGCGCGGCGGGAGGCGACAGCGTCTCGCCCGTCCGCCTGGCGCGTGCGCAAAACTGGTGCTGGTACACGGCCGCCGCCCTGCTGTTGGGCTATTTTGGCCGCCAACTGGGGCTGCCGGTACTGAGCTGGTTTTAGTAGTGCGAGTCGCGTGGGGCGACAGCAATTACTCGTTTTCTACCGCACCTGCGGACGGGGTCCAACCGCCGTCGCCGGGGCAACCGCGCCGGCGGGCCGGCCCTGAATGCCGCCGGCGGGCGCAACCGTGCCGGGAGCGGTGGGCAACGCACCAACGCGCGGGGTGGCGCTCTTCGGCGCGGTGGGGCCGCGGGCCGCTTGCGAGGTGCCGGCGAGGAAATTGTCGATCTGGGCGTTGTCGCGCAGACGGCTGAATTCGGCGGTCATCATCGCCCGCAGCTTCTTTTCGTGAATTTCCTTGTACAGCTCGCCGCGCACTTCGGCGAATTCGGGCTGCACGGGCTTGGTCCGCCCCTGGCAACGCAGAATGATGAACTGCCCGTCGATCACGAGAATTCCCGACAGTTCGCCTTGCTTCAGGCGGAAAGCCTCGTCCTCCAGCTGCTTCGAGCCGCCATGCTTTTGAATCGGCGGCACCTTGCCCCCATTGGAGCGCGAGGTCGGCTCGACCGAGTATTGCTGCGCCAGTTCGGCAAAGAAGGCGTCGGTCGGGTTGTTGCGAGCCATTTCCCACACTTTTTGCGCCTGCCGCTGATCGGTGAGGACGATGGCCAGGGCCTCGACCCGCTCGCCGTAGTTGGCCTCGAAGCCCTTCTGCAGGTCTTCCTCGGTGACGACGACCTTCTCTCCCACCAGCTTTTTCAGGGCGACCGAGGGCCACACCGCGTCGCGGACGTACAAATCGACGGTCGCTCCATCCTTCGAGCAAACCTCCGCCAGCCACTTTTCGCGGTCGGGCGAGCCGTCCTGCTTGTGAAAGCCATAGGAGTCGGCGGCCCGATCGACCTCGGCATCGATATCCTGGGCACCCACCACTTGCCGCTTGCGATTGAGTTCCTGCTGCAACAGCTTGCGATTGACTTCGCCGTCGAGCACTTCCTCGCCGTGGCGCACGATGCACTCGTCGCCGAGTTGCTGCAGGGTGATCGGCCGGCCGCCGATCGTCGCCGCGATTCCCGGCTGGGCCTGGGCGAGCATCGGATCGGCCATGACATTCACAATCTGGGCCTGCTTTTGCATGTCGTCAAAAAACTTGCTGGCGGCGACCCGCATCTTGTTTTCGCGAATCCGCTCGCTCAGCCGCTTTTGCTGCTCGGCCAGCTGCTGCGACGAAATGAACTGCTGCGGAATCTGCTCCTCGCACTTGAGGATGTAGAACATATTCTCGACCAGCTTGCCGTCGGGGCCAAACACCTGAATCACCGGCGAAATCTCGCCCGGCTTGAGGGCGAAGGCGGCGGCTTCGAGGTTCTTGTCCCCCACGTGCTTGCGAATCGGCGGAATGACGCCATACGCCGAGGCCACGCCTGGCTCTTCGGTGTGCTGCTTCGAAAGCTCGCCGAACGCCTTCGGATTGGCCACTGCCGCGGCCCGCACCTGCTCGGCCTTCGCCCGGCTGCCGACGGCAATCAGGCGGGCCCGCACTTTGGGGCCGAACTCGGCCTCGAAACCTTGCCGCAACTCTTCCTGGGTGACTTCGATCTGGTCCGCGGCGAGGCGACGCAGGGCCAACATCGGCCATACTACCTCGCGGCGATAGCGGTCGGGGCTGTAGCCGCGCTCTTGCTCCAAGAGGGCCAGCCAGCGGTCGCGCGGCAGGCCAAAGCGGGTCGAAATCCGCTCGATCTCGGCATCCAGGTCTTGTTCGGTGATCTGCACGTTGCGCTGGCGGCAGGCGTCGGCGATGAGCTGCCGATTGACGATGCTTTCGAGCACTTCGTTGCCATAGCGGCGGATGCACTCGCGCCCCAGTTCGACGCGGGTGATCGGCTCGCTATTGACGACCGCCATCGTTTGCAATGTCGCGGGATTCGGCGGCGCGAGTGCCGGAGCCGCCGCCCCCTTGCTGGCCGCTGGCGGCTGGGGGGGCGTTGCCGGGCGAGCGGCCGGCGCGGCGGTGGTTGCTGGTCGGGCCGGGGTGAACTGCCGGGCGGGAGCTTGCTGCGCCTCCGCGCGGCCGGGGCCGAAGTTGGCTCGCAACGCGAGGCAAACGGCGGCAATCAGGGCCAGCGAAGCGAGCGTGGCGCAGGTGGCCTTCCAGCGGGTACCGCGAGCGTCGAATCCGTTCATGAGCGTCGATCCCTCATCCAGAAATCAGGGCCAGGCCGGCGCTCCTGCGCCGTGCTTTTCGGCGGCGGAGTATAGAAGTGTCGCGCGAGCGCCACAAGGCGGAAAGCGGCCAGATGCTGGCGCGGACGCAAGTTGTTTGCTGGCAATATCTTGTGACCAACCTTTGGGACTGACTACTGGTCTTCTAGTAGCATTATCGCTCCCACGCCATGACCAGACTAGTCACGGCAGTGCCGCACAATATTCGGAGCGAATCGGAGCGCGGGCCCCGTGGGTGTGCGCCCCGCCGCGCCCCCGCTATCGTGGGAAGATGCCTTTGCAGCGCCACTTTCTCGACTGGACCGAGCCCGCCTTATCGACCGCCGCCCGCTGGCTGGCCGAGCGCTATGCCCGCGCGACGACGTTCGACCTGGGGAACGTGATTGTCGTCGTTCCCGGCAGTCGATCGCGTGGCCGGCTGCTGGAATTGCTGGTTGCCGCCGCCGATAGCGCTGGGCAAACGCTCACGCCGCCGCGGATCATCACCGAGAAAGACCTGCCCGAGCTCCTCTATCCGCAAAAAAAGCCCTTCGCCAGCGAGCTAACGCAGCAACTGGCCTGGACCGAAGCGCTCCGCGCGACCCCTGCCGCGACGCTCGGCCATTTCGTCCCCCATCCGCCGGACGATGGCGATACCGCCCGCTGGCTGGAACTGGGAGACCTGCTGCGCGAGCTGCACGTGGAACTGGCGGCCGATGGACTCGATTTCGAGAGCGTGCTTGCCTGCGGCGACCGGGTCGAGGGTTTCGCCGAGCACGACCGCTGGCAAACGCTGGCCGACGTGCAACGCCGCTATCATGCCCGGCTCGACGGGCTGGGCTTGTGGGATAAGCAAACCGCGCGGCTCGTCGCCATCAAAAACCGCGAGCCCCAAACCGACCGCGACATCGTGCTCTTGGGCATGGTCGATCTGAATCAGGCCCAGCGGCAATTGCTCGACCTGGTGGCCGAGCGGGTGGCGGCGCTCGTCTTCGCGCCGCCGGCACTTGTTGATCGGTTCGATCCGCATGGCTGCCTGCTTGCCGCGCAGTGGCTGGAGGCGGAGCTGCCGCTGCGCGACGAGCAAATCGAGCGGGTCGATGGACCGGCCGACCAGGCGGCGGCGGTGACCGCCTGGCTGGACAGGCTCGGCGGCCAGTATCGGGCCGATCAGATCGTGATCGGCACGCCGGATCAGCGCCTCGCCCCACAACTGGGCCGCCAACTCGCGCAAAGCGGCGTCCCCTCCCGGTCGCTCGAAGGGCGGACGCTCGCCGAAAGCGGGCCGTATCGGCTGCTCGCCCTGCTCGCGGCAGCCGGGCCAGAGCCGCGATTCGCCGACTTGGCGGCGCTCGTCCGGCATCCGGACCTGTTCGACTGGCTGCAAAACCGGCCGGAAATCGCCGCGCTCGCCGGCTCCGATCCGCTGGCGGCGCTCGATCAATTCGCCGCCGAGCAGGTTCCCGCGACGATCGACCCGGAGCGGCTGAAGAAAAACGCCGAGCTCGCCCTCGTCGCCGCGATCTGGGACGCAGTCGGCACGCTCCGCGCCCTCCTGCCCGCCGAGCCGCTGCCGCTAGCCGAGTGGGGATCGCGGTTTCGCGAATTGCTGCTCGCCGTGTATGGGCAGCGCGAGCTCGACCGGAATATCCCAGCCCAGCGGCTGCTGATCGAGGCGTTCGAGCGGATCGAAGCCCCCCTCTTGCCGCTGGCGGAAATTCCGGCCGAGCTGATGCCGCGAGTTTCGGCGCGGGAGGCTTTCGAGCTGATTCTCGCTCCTCAAAAGCGCGAGCCTTTGCCACCGCCGGCCGCGGCCGACGTGGTCGAAATTCTGGGTTGGCTGGAGCTGCCGCTCGACGACGCGCCGGCACTGTTGGTGACGACGTTCAACGAGGGATTCGTGCCGACTTCCACCGGCGGCGATCCGTTTTTGCCGAATCGATTGCGGGCCGAGCTGGGGCTCTTGCACAACGACCGCCGCTATGCCCGCGATGCTTATGCGCTCGCGCTGCTCGTGCATTCGCGGGCCGAGCTGAAGTTGCTGGTGGCGCGGCGCGACGTGGAGGGCAATCCCCTCGCGCCGAGCCGGCTGCTATTCGCCGCCGACGAAGAGACCGTGGCCCGCCGAGCGCTTTCGCTCTTCGGCGATTTGCCGCCGACCCCGCCGCGCCGCAATTTGCTGGCGGCGAGCCCGCCCCTTTTGGCATCGACCCTCGCGGTGCCGCGTCCCGATCCCGCCCGCGAGCCGCCGACGAAGATGAGCGTTACCGCGTTCAAGGCGTATCTCGCCTGTCCGTATCGCTATTACCTCAGCCATGTGCTGGGTCTCGCGGCGATTAGCGACGGTGCGGACGAGCTCGATCCGGCCGCCTTCGGCAATTTGCTGCACGATGTGTTGGAGCAGTTCGGCCGCAAGCCCGAAGCCGCCGACGCTCGCGCGACAGGCGATCCGGAGCGGATTTTCGAGTTCCTCGGCGATCAGCTCAGCGCCATCGCCGGCGCGCGATTCGGCAAGCATTGTCGTCCGGCGGTGCGAGTGCAAATCGAGCAGGGGCGCTTGCGCTTGCGGGCCTTCGCCGATTGGCAGGCCCGCCGCAATCGCGAGGGATGGCGAATCGTGCATAGCGAAGATAGCGAGCGGCGGCTGGGGGTGGATTTCGCCGTCGATGGGGAGCCGATTCGCCTGGAGGGGCGCATCGACCGGATCGATTATCACGACGCCACGCGCACCCTCAGCATCCTCGACTACAAAACGGCCGACGCGGGCCTCAAGCCCCAAGTGACGCACGTGAAAGCGGGCCAGTGGATCGACTTGCAGCTTCCTCTATATCGACATCTGATCGACGGCGCGAAGCTGCCGGGACTTTCCGTCACCGCGGGCCTGCTTGAACTGGGCTATATCCTGCTGCCGAAGGATGTTCGCGGCGTCGGGGCCGCCATGGCGAGTTGGACCGGCGCGGAGCTCGCCGCAGCCGACGAACAGGCCCGCGAAGTCGTTCGCAACTTGCGGCAGCGAATTTTTTGGCCCCCCAAAGTCCCCCCGCCGCCGTTTGCCGAAGACCTGGCCGCAATTTGCCACGACCATCGCCTGGGAAGCTGGCGACCGACGGAAGGAGACGCGGCATGACGCGGGCAACCCAGCGGCAGGTGGTGATTCGGGCCAGTGCCGGGACGGGAAAGACGTATCAGCTTTCCAACCGGTTTATCAGCCTCTTGGCGGCGGATGTGCCCCCCGAGCAGATTTTGGCGACCACCTTCACGCGCAAGGCGGCGGGCGAAATCCTCGACCGCGTCCTCCTGCGACTCGCCACCGCCGCCGCCAGCGATGCCGGGGCGGCCGAGCTGGCCACCGCCATCCGACTGCCTGGCCTCCGCCGCGTGGCCGCCCGCCAGCTGCTGGTGAAAACGGTTCGCGCATTGCATCGCCTGCGAGTGGGAACGCTCGATAGCCACTTTCTGCAAGTCGCGGGGGGGTTTTCGCTGGAGCTCGGCTTGCCCGCCGGCTGGTCGATTTGCGAACCGCTCGACGATGAGCGTATTCGAGACGAAGCGATCGAGCAGGTGCTCGCCCAAGGTCGCCTGGCCGAATTGCTGACGCTCGTCCATCTGCTCGCCAAGGGGGATGCCGTTCGGAGCATCAGTCGGATCGTCCGCGACACCGTGAAGCAGCTGTTCGACCTCTATCGCGAAACCGAACCGGCGGCTTGGGAGCAGATTCCCGCCCCCGCCGGCTTGCCCGCCGCCGAGGTGGCCGAAACCATCGCGGCCATCGCCGCTTTCTCTCTTCCCGGCAGCCGGCTGCCCGATACGCGCGATAAGGATGTCGCCGCCGCCAGCGAGGCGAATTGGGACCGGTTCATTAGCGCGGGGATCGGCAAGAATGTGCTCGCCGGCGAAGTGAAGTTTGGCAATCAGGCGCTGCCGGCCGAGTTGATCGCGCTCTATCAAAAGCTGCTTCGTGAGGCCGAGGCGGTGCTGATGGGGGAGGTGGCGCGGCAAACGGAGGCGACTTATCGCCTGCTATCGCGCTTCGCCGGGCACTACCACGCCCTGCAAGCGGCCCGCCGCGGGCTGCGATTCGCCGATGTCACGCAGCGGCTCGCCGCGGCCACGAGCCTCGGTTCCCCCGACGACCAAGCGTTTCGCCTCGATTCGCCAATCAAGCATCTGTTGCTCGACGAATTTCAAGACACCGCGCCGGTGCAGTGGCAAGTGCTGCGCCCCCTCGCCCAGCAAGTGGCCCAAGGCGGCGGCCGGTCGTTCTTCTGCGTCGGCGACACCAAGCAGGCCATCTACGGCTGGCGCGGCGGACTGGCCGAAATTTTCGACGCCCTCGCGGACGAGCTCCCCCCCCTCGACCAGCAGCAACTCAGCCGCAGCTATCGCTCGTCCCAGCCGGTGATCGACGCTGTGAACCAGGTCTTCACGAACCTGACGAACCACCCCAGCCTCGATCAGCTTGCCGAGCCGGTCGCCGCCTGGCAGCGGGCCTTTCCGAAGCACGAAACGGCCAAAGCCGAATTGTCCGGCTGCGTGCGACTGCAATTCGCGCCGCCGGCGAGAGACGGCGAGGACCAGGCCGAGCTGGTCTGGGATTTTGCCGCCGAGCGGGTGAAGGAACATGCCCAGAGCGCGCCGCGGGCCTCGATCGGCGTGCTCGTGCGTACGAACAACGCCGTGGCGCGGATGATCTATCTGTTGCGGCAAAAGGGAGTGGCGGCGAGCGAGGAAGGGGGAAATCCCCTCGTCGATTCGCCGGCGGTCGAGCTGCTCTTGTCGCTGCTCAAGCTGGCCGATCATCCGGCTGATTCAGCGGCCCGGTTTCATCTGGCGAAGTCGCCGCTGGCCGAGCGGCTGGAACTGACCGATCATGCCGACACCCGCGCGGCCGCGCGGCTCGCTCGCCACCTGCGCCGCGAGCTGCTGGAGGAAGGTTATGGCCCGGTGGTCTTTCGCTGGGCCCGCGAGCTGGCCCCGGCGTGCGATGCCCGCGATCAGAACCGCCTGCAGCAACTGGTCGAACTGGCCTATGAATATCAGCCCGCCAGCACGCTGCGGACGAGCGATTTTCTGGCCCTGGTCGAAAGCCAGCGCATCGCCGATCCGACCGCCGCCGCCGTGCGAGTAATGACGATCCACCAGGCGAAGGGGCTGGAGTTCGATGTCGTCGTCCTCCCCGAATTGGAGGCCAAGCTCGGCGGCGAGCCGGAGGCGTTCGTCGTTGGCCGCCCCAGCCCCACGCAGCCCATCAATGTCGTCTGCCGCTATGCCAATCAGCATGTGCGGCAGTTCTTCCCGCCGCGGCTTGCCCGGCTGTTCGAGGAAGAAACCAGTCGCTCGGTCGCCGAGGCGCTGTGCGTCTTGTATGTCGCGATGACGCGGGCCGTCCATTGTCTCGACATGATCTTGCTGCCGCCGCCGGAAAACGAGAAGAAGCTGCGGGCCACGTTCTCCGGCCTGTTGCGGGCGACCCTCGGCCCGCCGGCCGGACCAAAATCGGGGCTGCTCTATCAGCATGGCGACGCGAGCTGGTTCGCCAAACTGCCGCCGGCGAGCGCGCCACCAACGCCCGCCGCCAGCTTGCCGGCGAGAATTCTTTTTGCCGCGCCGGCGAAAGTTCGCGACCGCGGATTGGAGCGAACGAGTCCCTCGGGCCTGGAAGGGGGAGAGCGCCTCGCGGTGCGAATCCTGCTCGGCGGTCGGGCCGGGTCGTTCGAGCATGGGACGCTCATTCATGCCTGGCTGGAGCAAATCGCCTGGCTCGACGACGGCCCCATCGCTGACGATAAGCTGCTCGCAGTCGCCCAGCGTTACGCGCCACGCATTTCGGCCGACCCGGCAGACCTCGCCCGTCGTCTGGCCGAATTCCGCCGGCAAATCGCCCCCCCTGCCGTCGCCGCGGCCCTCTCGCGCGCGGCCTATGCCAAGCTGGGGGACGTTTCACTCGCCGTGCAAACCGAGCGGAGCTTCGCCATTCGGGACGACGACAAAATCCTCACCGGCAACATCGACCGGCTGGTCGTCGCCTCTTCCGGCGGAATGCCCGTATGGGCCGAAGTGCTCGACTTCAAAACCGACACCCTCTCGCCCGACGATGCGAAGCAACTAGCGGCGAAAGTCGAATACTACCGCCCGCAAATCGCAGCCTATCGCCGTGCCGCCGCCCGGCTGACCGGCCTCGCCCCCTCGCAAATCAGCGCGAAGCTGATCTTCCTTTCGCTGGGCATGGTGCGCGAGTTGTAGCGTGGGCTCAAGTGCCCACCCATCATCGTTCGGTGGGCGCAGCGCTCCCTACGCCTCGCCGCTCCCTCGTTTACTTCCTGGCGGAGCATGGAGCCGCACTCTCCGCGAAGCTCGTCCAGGCGGAGCACCACCTGCCATTGCGGATGCCGGATTCGACCAGGAATCGCTGGCCATGCAGCGCCCGGTGGCCGGCGGATCGCGCGGGGAACGACCAGCGACAACGGCCCGTTCGCAAGCGTCGTGGTGAACGGTCGGCCCGCCCGCGCCACGCGGGCGAACTTCGCCGAGTGGGAGATCGACCTCCCCGCCACCGGCGAGCTCAACGCCCAAGCCACGACGCGGCCGGCAATCGCGAAGCCCGCCCCCACGTCATCGCCATACGCCGACGCGCCCTCCCAAGGCCAAAAATTCCGTGACCAAGACTCTTGACAAATGTTGTTTTGTATAGTAAATTAGGGTTCAGGAACACATGTTGGGCGCGGAAGGACCGTGCCAAGCGGGCCACTGGCGGGCCACTGGCGGGCCACTGGCGGGGCAGTGGTGGGCGGGTGCTTTGGGGCAGTGCTCCGTCCACTCGAAAATTTCGGACGTCACGCCCACGGAACGCAGGCGTGGGACGCGGCGCCCAACCCGAAAATTTTGGATCAATAGAGCCCGAGGGCCGACCGGAAAGGGGCACGAAATGGGGGGCTGGAATGTTAAGATCACTTATCGCCCACCACGCGATGGAATCGTTGCAAATCGTTGAACATCAATCACTTAAGAGGATTAGTTGGGTCAAAAAAAGCTCGTGGAAAGTGCCAGTTGATAACTAATTCGACCCCCACCACACTCGGCGGGGGCCTGGCGGACTGTTGCTCCGTCCACTCATCGATTGCGGATGCGACGATCATGGAACATCGGCGTGCCGGGGCGAAAGAACGGCACGCGGACGGAGGCGCGGGACGGGGCATTCAACCCGATTACTTTGGTTTGGCAGAGCACCAGTTTGCGTGGGCCGAAAGTCACGGTTGGCGAGGCAACAAGGGCCGGAAAGCTTATGCCACTAATCAACAGGCCCGCGCGCGATCAGGGCGCGAGTCGCGACGTAAGGCGTTGCAGCACAAGAAGTAGTGAACGAAAACCGGTCCCTCCTCGGAGTGCGAGTTGTGTTTGGCGGGGGACAATCCACCCACGATTCGCCCTCCCGCGACTAGCCACACC
>JANRLS010000068.1:0-34175 GCA_033762315.1 Pirellulaceae bacterium | reverse complement strand
CGGGCGCGAAAACCTGGAGGCGATTTCACTGCTGCAAGAATTCAACATTCACACGCACGGCAACTATCCCGGCGTGCTGACCATTGCCGAGGAATCGACCGCCTGGGGTGGAGTTTCGCGGCCGACCTATACCGGCGGCTTTGGGTTCAACTTCAAGTGGAACATGGGGTGGATGAACGACACGCTCCGCTTCCTGCGCGACGATCCGATCCACCGCCGCTATCACCACGACGAACTGACGTTCAGCCTCATCTATGCCTTCACCGAGAACTTCTGCCTGCCGCTGTCGCACGACGAAGTGGTGCATGGCAAGCGGTCGCTCCTGTCGCAAATGCCCGGCGATCTGTGGCAAAAATTCGCGAATTTGCGGCTGCTCTATAGCTATATGTGGACCCATCCGGGCAAAAAGCTGCTCTTCATGGGGAGCGACTTTGGCCAGTGGAACGAATGGAACAGCGAAACCGAATTGCAGTGGGATTTGCTCCAGTGGGAAACGCACGGCGGCATCAAAAAGCTGGTCGCCGATCTGAATGCCCTGCTCCGCCGCGAGCCGTCGCTGTATGAGGTCGATTTCGAGTCCGGCGGTTTCGAGTGGATCGAATGCAACGCCCGCGACGACAGCATGCTCGCCTTCATTCGCCGCGGTAAAGACCCGAGCGATTTCCTCGTCGTCGCCGTGAATTTTACTCCCGTTCCGCGGCACAACTATCCCATCGGCGTGCCGCAAGCGGGCTGGTATCGGGAAGTGTTCAACAGCGACTCGCAGTTCTACGGCGGCAGCAACCTGGGGAACTATCCCGGCGTGCAGGCGCAAGAGCCCGGCTGGCACTTCCGCCCCGCGCGGATCAACGTCACCCTGCCGCCATTGGCGACCGTGGTTTTCAAGCCGGGGCGCGATTGAGCCAACCGCTGGCAATCACCCTCGGCCGCGCGGTGGCGGCGGAGGGGGCGGCGCAGGGGGCGCGATGCCGGCCCGTCGCTGCTTGAGCGGCGATAGCCCGTGCAGGGCGGCATAGGCCGCTTCGGCCACGAGCTGATCGACCCGGCTGCGAAACAAGGCAAACGCTCCGAGCGCGGGAATGGCGATGATGAGGCCGACGACCGTCGTCACCAGCGCCTGATAGATGCCATCGGCCAGTTGCGCCGCGCCGGCACTCCCTTCGGTTTCGGCCACTTGTTTGAAGGCGAGCAGCATCCCCGTCACCGTTCCGAGCAGCCCCACCATCGGCGCGATATTGCCGATGACGCTCAAGTATTCGATGCGGCGAAACAGCCGCGCGGCTTGCTCGGCGATGGCGTCTTCCATCCCCTTTTCGACCTCGCTCCAGCCGGCCTCCATTTCGGCCAGGCCGTGCAGCAGCACGAACGACAAGAAGCCGGGCTTCTCCTTGCAGGCGGCGATGGCCTCGGCCGAATTGTTCTCGGCCAGGTGGCGGCGGACTTCGTCCGAGAGCCCATCGGGAATCAGCTCGCTTTTGCGCACCAGAAGTAGATTGTCGAACACCAGGAACGCAGCCGTCAGCGACAGGCCGATCAGCGCCAGCATGTTGGCGATCCCCAGCGGCCCGCCGGAAAAGACGATCTGAAAGAACGTCAGCGGCGCCTTCTTCGGCGGCGCTGAAGGGGTACCGGACGGCGCGGCACCCGGAGAAAATTCGACCGGCGGCTGCTGCGCTACAACCGGAGCCGCGAATGTGCCCAGCATGAGCACGAGCAGCAGGCAGCCACGGATGAAACACGGAGCCTCACGGATGAGGAGGTGAACGGTTGGCCGTGCAATGCGTTCGATCATGCTTGCTTCCTATCCCTGTTCTTCCCGTGTTCCATCCGTGGCACCCTCTCTTCCCCTCGCCCTCGCTCCCTGTTCCTCACTTCCCCTTCAGCCGCGTTTCCGCCTCCCGAGCCGCCGCCAGATGCCCGAAATCACGCATAACCTCGCGATATAGTCCGGCCGCCTCATCCCGCCGCCCCATCTTTTCCAATTGCTTGCCCGCCGCCAAGAGCGCGTCGGCCGCCATCCCTCGCTGCCGGCCAAAGAGCACCGGCACCTTCAGGTACGCGAGCGCCGCCCGTTCGGGCTGATCTTGCCGCGAGAGCACGTCCCCCAGGACGTACCAGCCGGTGGCTTGAATTTCGCTGGGCATTCGCTCGAGTTGGCTTTGCCACGGCGCCACATCCGCCGGCCGGGCGGTGATGAGCTTCGTCCGCCACAATTGAATTAGCGCCAGGCCGGCGATTCGCGGGTCGGCATTTTTCGTCAATTCGTCCAATGCGGCGATCGCCACCGAGCGCTGCGGGCCGGCCAGCAGCCAACTCGCACCAAGCAATCGCGCGGCCGAAAACTGCTTCGCCTCGAGCCACTGCTGCGCGCGGGCATCGAGCGCCGCGTCGGCAATCGGCACGCGCCAGGCAATGGGAACAATGTCGTAATGCGGCGTCGCCGGATCGCTGGCGACAATCGCCAGAAACTCGTCCCCGGCATTGTCGATCCGCCCCGCTTCGAGATAGGTTCCCGCCAACTCGGCCATCGTTTGCCGCACGGCCCACGGTCGCGATTCGTCGCGCTTGGCCTGCCGATAGGCGGCGATGGCCGCGTCCAGATTCCCGGCCAGCCGCTCGGCATTGCCCTGCTGATGAGCGGGAGTCCAAGCGGTTTGGATTTCCACCACGCGAGCGGCCGGAATGGTCTCGTCTTTGCCGAGGGCCGATCTCAACTTCAGCTCGACCCCCGTGAAATCGAGGATCTGCCCCTGCTTCTTGAGCCGGGCTTCGGGATCGGAGGCGGACGAGGTGATGACGGTGTCTTGGGCGGTCGTTGGAGCGGCGATCAAAGCGCACACAATACAGACAGCGCCGACGGAGAAGGGAATTCTCGTCAACGCCCCGTTCATCGTCATCGCTCCGGAAGCAAGTTTGCTTCCGGCTCTTTGGTAATCCATCGCCTGTCCCCGACTCCTGGCTCCTGGCTCCCCTGCTCCCCGACCCTCACCTCGGCAGCCGCGTCACATCGACATACGCGTGTCCTCCGCCATTCTCCGCGGCGAGCTGCGTGAGGAAATTCCGCGCTCCGGAGGAGGGACCGGCACCAAACTCGATAGCGTTGATCGTCGTGCCGCGGTTCAGCGTGCGGATGCGGTCGAGCTCGTCGCGCCGCAGCTTCGGCTCGTCGGCATCGGTGAGGAAGAAGATCACGTCGGGGTTCATCCGCAGGGCGAGCGACAGGGCCTTCATGTGGGCGGTGCCGCCGTCGGCAAAGACGCCGCCGATGAACCGCTCGGCCAGTTTTTTGCCCGGTTCATCGCCAAACACAAGCCCTGGCGTTTGCCCGCGAAACAGCTCCATAAGTTGTGGATTCTCGTTATAAAAAATAATCTGAAACTGATGCACGTTCTGCAGGCTTTGCAAACTGGCGATCAGCTCCCGCTTGGCCGCACTGAGCGGACGCCCTTCGTAGCCGTTCATGCTCGCGGAGCGATCAAACACATACACAAATTTGCTGCCCCGGCCGGGCACACCGAACACCTTGGTCTCGACCCCATAATCATGCCCTCGGCCGAGCGGGCCACCCTTATTTCCCGTGCCGCTGCCGGTCAGGCCAGTCGCGCCGGGAACCCCTTGGCCGGGCATCGCGCCGACCAGCGGGCCGGGGCCGGTCGGCAGTTGCGGCCCCGGCAACTGCGCCGGCTGGAACGACTCCGGCGCGAAAGCCGCGGGATTCGCTTTCGCCGCCGCCGCGCTCGCGGGTGCATCGCTCCCCGCTTCGTCGGAAAAGTACTGCGCCTTTCCCGCCGCGCGGTGGACCAGAACGATGCCCCCTTCGCGGGTCGCCAGTTCCCCCGCTCCGCGCGGCGTCGAGCGGATCGTCAGTCCCAGCGTCACGAAAACCGCGAAGTGCAGGCCAAACGAGAAGATCCAGCCCGGCACGCTGCGGCGGCGCTGCCAGGCGCCGGCCTCGTCGGGAAGTTCGGTCAGCACGTCAGTCATTGGCGGAAAGCCTTTCGCGGCAACCATTTGCGCCTGCTGCAGCGAATCGTAGGAGTCGCGCCTTAAAGCGTCAACGCGAGCCAACAGCCCCACCACCCAGAAACCACCCTTTTGGGCTACTGCTTACGCCGGCCGACGCGGTTCGTACTTGCAGCAATCGAGGGGGCACACGTCGTGGCTGGGGCCCAACGTGCCCAGAGCCAGCCGCGTGGGAGCTTCGCTCTGCCGCTCTTCGACCAACTCGCGAATCATCCGCACGAAGCGCGGATGCGTGCCGACGGTCCCCGCGCGCACCAGGTTCAGCCCCAGTTCGCCCGCGCGGTGGTGGGCTTCTTCGTCCAGGTCATAGAGCACTTCCATGTGGTCCGAGACAAAGCCAATCGGCACGACGACCACGTCGCGAACCCCGGCCGCCGGCAGCTTATCGAGCGCGGCGAGCACGTCGGGCTCCAGCCAGGGCTGACTCGGCGGGCCGCTGCGGCTTTGATAGACCAGCTGCCAATTCGCGTGCCCCAGCGATTCGGCCACCAATCGCGAGGCTTCGCGAAAGTGGTTTTCGTACTGGCAATTCTGGGCCATTCCCAATGGGATGCTGTGCGCCGAAAAAAGCAGCGGCGCGGCCGCGCGGCGTGCGGCCGGAATTTGCGCGAGAGCGGCCGCTACGCGCTCGACCATCGGCTCGATGAAGCCAGGGTGATTATAAAAGACCCGGAGCTTATCGACGTGCGGCGCGCCCTCGCCCACCGCTTGCTGCGCCGCGGCGACATTCTCGCGATATTGCCGGCAGCCTGAATAGGAACTGAAAGCCGAGGTGAAAAACGCGATGGCGCGGCGGACACCATCGGCCCGCATTTGGGCCAGCGTATCGGGCAAGAGCGGATGCCAGTTACGGTTGCCCCAATAGATGGGCAAATTCAGCCCGCCAGCGGCAAACTCCTCGCGGAGTGCGGCGAGCAGGGCCCGGTTCTGATCGTTGATCGGGCTTTTGCCGCCGAAATGCTGATAATGGCCCGCCACTTCAAGCATTCGCTCGCGGGGGACATTCCGGCCGCGGAGCACGTTTTCGAGAAACGGGAGCACGTCGTCCGGCCCTTCCGGCCCACCGAACGACACGAGCAAGAAGGCGTCGTAGCTGGGCAAGCGCGGACTCCGCGAATTTGGTACGCCAAACAACAAGACGTGGCGAGCCTCGAACCGGCAAACTGACCCCAAGGGGACTCGAACCCCTGTTACCGCCGTGAAAGGGCGATGTCCTAACCACTAGACGATGGGGCCAAACCGCCACCTTTTTCAGCGGCGGAACACCGTCCACCCATAGCGAAATCCGCTATCGGGTAACACTATGCGGTATAGTGACTTAGAGCGGCCAGCGTCAAGTGGGGTTCGCGCCGGCAGCAAAGGAAGGAGGCCGGCAGGCGGGATGAAAACGTGCGAAGAACCCACGCGAGGCGAAAAGCAACCCAGGCGACCAGCGACAACTAGGTTTGCGAGCCCGCTTCGCTGGCGGGACCACCTTGCAGTTCCGAGTTGCGTTTGATCGCGTCGTACACTTCGCGGCGATGCACCGGAACTTCTTTCGGCGCTTCGACACCCAGCCGCACTTTGTCGCCGCGGATTTCCACGACGACGATCGTGATGTCGTTGTTGATCACGATGCTTTCGTTTTTCTTGCGAGATAGAACGAGCATAGCGACTTCCTTTCGGTCGAGGTTAGAGGTTACGGCCACTACCGGGCCTCACGTTCGCGGGTCGGGTGCGAGTTGTGCAACCCCGCTCACCGGACGTGCTAACCTGCGGGCGCAATGCGCCTGCTATTCATTGTGAATCGCGAAATCGCCGCGTCAAGAATTTGCCGCCCCCAAAAGCTGGGATTTTTTTCGAAACCAAATGCTCCAAACGACATATCCCCTAATTGCCTTAGCTTTTCGGCCCTCCACAACCCCCTCGCAAGAGCGGTCTGCGTATGTTGCATTTTGTCGTCATAAGCCTTTTAGCATCAATAGTTTATGTAAAATCGAACCCGAACCATCTGGACTCGTCGATGCTTCGGACCGCTTCGTTCTGGCCATCGCTCGGCCAGTCATTCGCCCCGTCGTTGGAATCTCCAAAAAAATCTTTTCACCCTGGCGACCAAGCCCCAAAACTCGCGCATTTCTGGATTGCGACCCTTGCTTGCGGCATTCGCTGGGCTGCCTATAATCAGCGCGAGTGAATTGAATCTTCTTCGCCCAAGCGGCCCCGGCCCCTTCGCCCTGCCGGGACCCACGATCTGGATGCGCCCATGTGGGATTGGATTCGCAACGTCGTCATGACCGTCGCCACCGTCGCGCACGGCATGTTTGTGACGCTCCGCTACTGGCTGATCACCTACAAGCCCGACCGGGGGACGTTCACCGAGCAGTTTGAATATCCCGAAAAGCCGGTGCCGGTGGCGGCCCGCTATCGGGGCTTCCATCGCTACGATTTGACGACCTGCATTGCCTGCGATCAGTGCGCGAAGGCGTGCCCGGTCGATTGCATTTACATCGGCAAAGAACGGGTCGAAGGGGCCAAGGGGTTTAAGGTCACCGGCTTCACCATCGACTACAGCAAGTGCCTGTTTTGTGCCTTGTGCGTCGAGCCCTGCCCGGTCGATTGCATCTTCATGGGGGCCACGCACGACCTCAGCTGCTATAGTCGCGACGGATGCATTGTCGATTTCTCGCGGCTGCCGGTTGAAGTGGCGTGGGGCAAAACGACGCTCAATCCGGCGGCGGTGGCCGAGTCGAAAACCATTGTCGAGCCGGTGCATGGCGGGCCAAATCAATAAGTTGGCCCCCTGGCACTTGCCGAACGTTCGATTACCTTAAAAATGTGAGAAGCGAGGGAATAGGATCGCCACGTTCCGGCGATGCTTCTATCAGGCGGGCGCGGCGGCGATTTCTCGTTTAAGGGTTCCGGACCATGTCGGCTTCCAATTATCAGCCGGCGAAGCTCTTCACGATCGAGCAGGCCAACGCCACATTGCCCCTGGTGCGGGCAATCACCGCCGACCTGGCGGCCTTGGCCCGCGATGTCATGGACCGCCGCCACCGCCTCGCCAAGCTCACCGCTGGTCGCGACCTGAAAGCGGGCGATCCCTATTCCGAAGAGCTGGCCCAAATGGAGGCGGACCTGGAGACCGACGTGGCCCGCCTGCAGGGCTACATCGAGGAGCTCACCGCGCTGGGGGTCGAGCCCAAAGGGGCCATCGATGGCCTGGTCGATTTCCCCTCGCTGATGGACGGGAGAATTGTATATTTGTGCTGGAAACTCGGCGAGCCCGAAGTGCTGCACTGGCACGAGCTCGAAGGGGGCTTTGCCGGCCGGCAGTCGCTCGTCGCCGAAAGCGCGGCCGGCTATGGGGACGAACTCGGAGAGTCGTTCGGTTAGGTCGATCTCGCTGATGCCTGCCGCGACTGCTTGTCAACTCGGCCTGTTGGCCTACAATCAGGGGCTTGTTCGTGAAATGATTCACAAGCAGGCTCCTACTCGCTGAGCGCTTATGTCCCCCGCGATTTCGTCCGAGGTGGGAATTGTCGCCTATTTGGCCCTCTTCTCGGCGGTTGGCATCGTCTTTTTGTTCGTGAATTTGCTCGTCGGCCGCTTCCTGCGCCCGCACGATCCGCATCCCGAAAAGCTCGAAATCTACGAGTGCGGCGAGCCCACCATCGGCAGCAGCTTCGTCCAGTTCGACTTGCGGTTTTATGTCGTCGCGCTGCTCTTCATCATTTTCGATGTCGAAGTCGCGTTTTTCTTTCCCTGGGCCACTGTTTTCGGCAAGGCGACCAACCTGGCCGACGAGCGGTTTGCGGTCGTTGATCGGCAGGGGACCGACGTGGTGCTCACTCCCGCGGCTACCGCGCTCTATCAAGAGCTAGGCATCCGCAACCCGACGGTTCCCACGCAGGTGCCCGCCTCGCTGGCGGCTGAGGTTTCGGCGGGGGATCAGCTCACGCAGGCGAGTGCCGTCATCCACAGCGGTGCCGAGCAATTGGCCTGGGTCACGCTGATCGACATCGCCGCGTTCTTTGCCGTGCTGATGATCGGCTTTGCTTACGTCTGGATGCGGGGCGATCTCGACTGGGTCCGTGCCGTCAGCGCCCAGCGCGCCGCCGCCGAGCCGCGTGGCAAGAGCGACGATCCGCTGGAACAAGAGCAGGTCCTTTCGGCCTAATGCCGCGTTCTTCCTTCCTCTCGACCTTCAAGATGCATCGTCCATGAGCGGCCCCAACGTCCTCGACCGGTTAAAAAAGAAATTTGGCGATAAGCTCTCGGGCGCGAATTTCGAGGCCATCGATCCGTGGATCGAAGTGCGCCCGGCCGCGCTGGTCGAGGTGTGCGAATATCTCAAAAGCGATCCCGATCTGAAATTTGAGCTGTGCAACTGCATTTCGGCGGTGGACTATTTCGAGCCCGATCCCAAGAAGGCCGCTAAAGCCCCTTTTCAGCCTCATCTGGAGGTCGTTTATCACCTGTCGAGCGTGAGCAAAAAGCATTCGCTGGTCGTGAAAGTGATGCTTCCCCGCTGGAAAGATGACCAGGAGGGGGAACTCCCCGAAGTGCCCACCGTCAGCGGCGTGTGGCGCACGGCCGATTGGCACGAGCGCGAGGTTTTTGATCTTTCGGGGGTCAATTTCGTCGGCCATCCCGATTTGCGCCGCATTTTGTGCCCCGAAGACTGGGTCGGCCACCCGCTCCGCAAGGACTACGAAATGCCGCTGGAGTATCACGGAATTCGAGGCCGGTAGGAAGAAGGAGCCAGGGGGCAGGAACCAGGAGCCGGTAGGAAGAGGAGCCAGGAGTCCGCACTTGGCGATGAGGTAAAGACCAGGAGCCATGTCAATGGCTGTGAAGCACGCGAAGGAACTTATCGTCTATCAACGAACATACGACTTCGCGATGCAGATCTTCCATCTATCCAAGCGATTTCCCAGCGAAGAACGATTCGCGTTAACCAGCCAAATTCGACGATCGTCGCGTTCGATCAGCATGAATTTGCGGGAAGCGTGGGCTAAACGGCGATACCCAGCACACTTTATTAGCAAATTGACTGACTGCGACGGAGAACTCAATGAAACCGACACTTCCTTGGACTTTGCGCAGGACTGCGGATACATCAGCATTGAGGAACATCAATCGCTTGCTGTTCTTTGCGGTGAGATTGTAAAGATGCTTGGCTCGATGATCCGCAATCCGGAACCATTCTTGCTTGTGGATTCTGACCGGCCCCCTGGCTCCTGACCCCTGGCTCCTGACCCCTGCTCCCATGCCCCTCACTCTCGAAGATCCCCGTGTCGTCGAATTCGATGTTCGCACCGACGAGATGCTCGTCAATATGGGGCCGCAGCACCCCAGCACCCACGGCGTGCTCCGCCTCGTGCTCCGCACCGACGGGGAAATCGTCTCGCAGACCGAACCCCACATCGGCTATTTGCACCGCTGTGCCGAGAAGATCGGCGAAAACCTGACTCCCCGCCAGTGGATTCCCTACACCGACCGGATGGATTATCTGGCCGCGATGAACATGAATCTCGGCTGGTCGCTGTGCGTCGAAAAGCTGCTCAACTATCAATTGCCCGAAAAAGCCCGCCACCTGCGCGTCATCATCGCCGAGATGGGGCGGATCGCCAGCCACCTTGTCGGCATGGGGGCGTATGGGCTCGATTTGGGGACGTTCAGCCCGTTTTTGTATGCCTTTCGCGAGCGGGAAAAAATCCTCGACCTGTTCGAGGAAGCGTGCGGCGCGCGCCTCACTTATAGCTATCTGACCCCCGGCGGCGCGACCGCCGACCTGCCCCGCGGCTGGCTCGCCAAGTGCGAGGCGTTTCTCAAGCAGTTCGAGCCGGTGATTCAGGAATATCACGCCCTGCTCACCACCAACGCGATCTTTGTCAAGCGGACGGCCGGCATCGGCATCCTGTCGCCCGAAATGGCCCTCGACTATGGCTGCACCGGGCCGGTGCTGCGCGGCAGCGGCATCGACTACGATCTTCGCCGCGATGGCGAGGAGCGCTACACCGAAATGTACGATGGCTATGCTTTTGAAGTGATCTGCGAGCGCAAGGATGTTTCCGGAAAGGGGCATTATCCCAAGGACCACGTTTACCCCGCCGTGCCGCAAGAGGCGATCCTGGGGGACTGCTGGCACCGGTTCTACGTCCGGATGCTCGAAGTGGTGCAAGCCATCGATCTCGTCCGCCAAGGGATCGACCGCTACTCCTCGGCCACCGGCAACTGGGGCGAGCCGATCAAGCTTACCGCCAAGCTCCCAAAGGGGGAGGCCTATCTCGAAACCGAAGCCCCGCGCGGTCAAATGGGCTTCTACCTGGTAAGCGATGGCAACTCAATTCCCTGGCGCGTCCGCGCCCGCTCCAGCTGCTTCTGCAACCTGTCCGTCACCCACGAGCTCTGCCGCGGCTGCCTCCTCGCCGATGTTCCCGCCATCGTCGGTTCGCTCGACATCGTGATGGGCGAAATAGATAGATAGGTCCAGTTTTCGTAAGTAGCTGCCAGCTAACGAGATGCCGAGATTTTGATTAATCAAAAAAGTGCACGGTATAGGGTGCATTTAGGGTGCATCCCTCACGCGACATCGTAATGTCCAGTCGGTCGTCTCGATCGACTTCTGGCCGTGTCCGCAACTAACTGCTGCAAGTGAAACTCGCAACTCAATTTGAAGGTCGCAACTTGATGTGCGAGATCGCAAAAACAGCATCAACGGCACATGGCGACTAGAACCGTGACGCACTCTGGTCGAGTCCAAGGCAAGGTCGCTCTCGTCACGGGTGCCGGTTCCGGCATCGGAAAAGCCACTGCGATCTTGCTCGCAAGTGAAAGAGGCGTGGCCTTGGTTGCTGACATCTCGATGGATGCAGCCCAGACCGTGACCAACGAGATCGTCGCCGCAGGTGGGCGGGCCGAGGCGGTCGCCCTCGATGTATCTCGTGAGGCGAACTGGCGGCAGGCTATCGAGCAAGCGTTGAAGAACCACCAGCGACTCGACGTGTTGGTCAACAACGCAGGCATCTCGTATGCCAAACCCATCGACGAGATGACGCTCGACGAATGGCGCAAGGTGATGAACGTGAACCTCGACGGCGTGTTTCTCGGAACCAAGCAAGCCATTGCTGCGATGAAGAAGAGCGGAGGCGGCAGCATCATCAACGTCGCCTCAGTGTCGGGCATCAAGCCGAGTCCGACCGCCAGTGCCTACTGCGCCAGCAAGGCGGCGATTCGGATGTTCTCGAAGACGGCAGCCATCGAGTGTGCGGACGGCAAGACGGGCATTCGAGTGAACTTGGTAACGCCGGGCGGTGTGAAAACTCCGATGTGGGAGAAGATGGATTTCTTCCAGGGCATGATCGCCCAGATGGGCGGAACGGAGAAAGCGTTTGCTGCGATGGAAGGTGAAGCGGCTTCACAAAAGTTCTTCACTGCGGAAGAAGTTGCTTCGACGATTCTCTACTTTGCGTCGGATGAATCGGCGCACCTGACCGGCACGGAGATCGTACTGGATCGAGGGCATACGGGGTGAAAGAGAAATCGCCTCTTCTCTGTCGATCAAGCCCTCGACATTACTTTCTGTGCTTCCGTCACCTATTCTGACGCCGCTCTTTCTTCGTCGTGATAGCGCATCATTTCTTCTGTAGGATTGCCGCTAGTTGCGGTTGCTAGCGGGGAGTTGGTCACGGTGCATCAAAGGTGCATCAATATCAAGAACGCCTAAAAAACACGGAAAAAAACGTCAATTTGATATACTGATGGCGGAGATTGATCGTTAGCTCGCGGATCGCAAGTTGCTTAACTGCAACAGTTTGCGACGTCGCATGGCGTCAGTCGTAACGCGAGTTCCGCTTACGTTTTCGCCACTGTTTGCCTAGCTCGTAGGTGAACTCGGGGGGAAGGTCCGCTTCGATCTCGGCAACCCCGGCATCACCCCGCTGACGGATGAGGAACTGTCGCAACTTGTCGGCCTCTGCGGCGAAATCCGCGCGCTGCCGCTGCCAGGCGATAAACCGATAAGCCGCGAGCACATCCCCCTCCTGAAAGACAACTTGCGGAACCGGGGTCGGCTTCAAAACCTGCTGCACGCGCCAGCTCAACGGCACAAAGCAGACGATCGCGCTGACAAAGGCCACGCATCCCATCCACTGGGTCGCGCTGGCCAAGCTCGCTGGCGAAATGCCGAGCCGCCAAATCGCGACTAGCGGCGCAAAAATCACCACGAACAAGAGCGCCAGGCCGCCGACCGAACGGTCGAAGAGGTACAGCCCCACCAGCGGCAGCAACGCGATCAACAGCCAATCCTCGGCGCGCCGCGGCATCACCAGCCCGGCGGCAATGAGGCCGCCGACCACCCCGATGGGCAGGTGATAATCCGTCACCAGGTCCAGAAGCTGGCACACTTGGCCCTCGAAGAGGCGCGACCAGGTCAGGTAGTGCGTGGGGCCCTGCATGGCGTGCAAAAACGAGTATAGCGCGCAAAGCCCACCGAGCGCGACCAGCGCGCTGCGTGGCCAAGGGAGATCGCGCCAATCTCGCAGCAGTACCAGCAAGGCCAAGACCGCTGGAATGCTGACCAGCACCAGACCCCGCATCCCAAAACCGAGGCCGCACCAGTAGTACCAGCAGCCCTGGGCATAGATATTGACACCCACCGCCAGCATCGCCCCTCCCCAGAGCAAGACCAGCGGCCAATCGCCGCGGCGCATCGCCCGCGCCGTGCAGATCGGTAGCGCGATAAGTCCTAATCCCACCAACGGGTGCGTGGCTATCAAGCCGTGAAAGGGATCCAGCAGGATATTGACGAGGTGCGGGCACGCCGGATCGAGCGAGCGAAACTCCCCGTCGCCAAAACCATACGGCGATTTCAGCCACGAACCGGTCATCCAGAAGTGGACGCTTCCCACCTGCCAGAGTGCGACCGCAATCCATGGGACGAAAGCAACCATCGCCGCGAGCGGCCGCCCATTTCGCCAGGTGACCCAGGCTCCCGCCGCCATCACCGGCCAGGCATAGGCCGCCAGAAACGAGCGGACCAGAAGCAACAAACCCGCCGCCACCCCGATCAGCAGCCAGTTCGGCGAGTTTCCCTTGGCGATGCGCGTTCCTTGCCACAGCAAAATTCCCGCCGGCAAGAGGCTGATGGTTTCGGACGCGATCGACCGCGAATAGTAGCCGAGCGGCGTAGCGATGAACGCCAGCAGGAGCCCCATCAGGGCCTCGCGATGGCCGAGAAACTCGCGGAGACTCGCGTACACACACAGCCAAAATACTCCCGCACACGCGAGGCCGCCGACCAGCAAAGGGGCTTCGGAATCGTCGGTCACTAGTTGCAGTGGCCACACCAGCGGGGCGATCGCCAGCCCCGGTCCGGCGGACCACTGATAGAACGGAACTCCTTGTGGTGAAAGGAGTTCCGGATCTCCAAGGTGGCGAATGTCCCCCTCATTCGCGACCGTGGCCCAGTTGAGATAGCGCTCGCCATCGAGCCCCAGACGGGCGGACGAAACGCCGAGCGCGATGAAGAGCGCCGCAATCGCCAGCTTGGCGTAGGCGCGAATTTGCCAGGATTGACGCATGGCGAGCGGGGCGAGGCGGGTAGCGAGACGCGGACCATCGTAGCACGCTTCGCTTCGAGTGCTGATGCGGGGTGGCTTACCGCCGGGCGAGGCCGAAGCCGGCCAGCCGCACGAGGCTCAGGATGGCGAGGATCCAGAAGACGCTGAAGGCGTTGATCGAGGCAAAATGCCACTGATCGGGGCCGCCCAGCGACAGAGCCGACAACAGTGAGACTTCCCACGCGGTCGCGAGGCCAATCAGCACGGTGATGGCCAGCGTGGCGAGCCAGGCGAACCGGGGGACAAGGGTCGCCACGATGAGCGGCAGCATGAGCACGACCGCCGCGACGGCGAGAAAAGCGAAGACCAGGGCCTCGCCGCCCCCCAGGGTACGATCCGGAGCTTCAGCAATCAGCTGTGCGACGACGACCCGCCCCGCGCCAAATAGCACCGCGACGATGGCGGTCAAAATCATCAGTTGGCGAATGCCAAACTGCAGGGGGCGGCCAGACGGTTCCGCTTCGCCGGCGCGAATGGAAAGGCCCCAGGCAAGCGTCATGATCCAAAGTGGAATTTGCACCCCAATCCACTGGCCGGCGAGACACAGCGCGACGGTCAAGGCGACGTCGTCTGGCCCAGAGTGAATGGCGATTGAGACTCCGAACGCCGTGACTAACGCGAGGAGCCAAACTACCGATGCCGACAATCGCCACTGGATTGTTCCGGGCCCCAGCGCCACCCAAGCGGAAGCAAGCGTCGTCTGGGCAAACAGCGTCCCCAGCAGATAACCGATAACGATGTATTCGTAGAGGCGCGGTCCGCCATTCGGCTCAAAGGCGACGATCAGCAGCCAACTGATCGCCAGCAAAATGCCCAGGGCGATCAGCGGGGCGACCCGGATCTTGCTGGAGGGCGCTTCGGGGGCAGCTCAGCGGGACTATCCAAAGAGGTTCACCAGGGGTCGGCCCCCTTCGACAATGCTAACCGGCCGGCCGGTGGGATCGGGCAGCATCAGGTGGTGATCGATTCCGAGGGCGTGGTAAATCGTCGCGGCCAAGTCCTCGGGTTTCGTGGGATTATCGACCGGATAAGCGGCATCCTTATCGCTGCCGCCATAGGTGGTGCCGCCGCGGATGCCGGCCCCGGCCAAAACGGCGGGAAAGAGGGTGCTCCAGTGCTGACGGCCGAAGCTGCCGTTGGCCAGCGGGGTGCGCCCCATTTCGCCCAGGCAAACGACGAGCGTCTCGTCGAGCAGGCCGCGCTGGGCAAGGTCGTCGAGCAACGAGGCGAGGGCATTGTCGAGTGCCGGCAGCAGGTGCTTCTTTACGTCGTCGCTGGTGGTGTGCGAATCCCAGCTGTAGCCATCGCAGGCGTCGAAATGCACGGTGACATACCGCACCCCCGCCTCGACCAGCCGCCGAGCCAGGAGCACCGATTGGCCAAAGAGATTGCGGCCGTACTTATCGCGCAGGTTGGCCGGCTCCTGGCGGATATCGAGCGCCTGGCGGGTTTCGGGCGAGGTCGCCAAGTTGTAGGCGCGGGCCTGAAACTTTTCGAGCGCGGCAAGTGCGGCCGACTTTTCGATGGAGCGAAGCTGGGTATCGAGTTGCTGGGCCAGGGTTTGCCGCTGAGCAACCCGGTCGAGCGAAAGCTCCGCCGGCAGGGAGAGGCCCTGAATCTGGTAGTTCAGCTCGGCATCGGTGCAGGGGCGGAAATAGGGGTTATCTTTCTTATCGCGCTTATCGATCGACGTGGTCAGCGGTTCGTAGCCCCGGCCGAGCCAGCCGGCATATTCGCCGGGGCGGCGGAGTTGGATCGAATATTCTTGCAAGCGGCCGAGAAAATTCGGCGTGACGACATAGCTTGGCAGGTTGGCGGTCGCGGCCCCGCTACCCAGCAACGCCGGCCGGTTTTGACTCAGATATTCAACCACCGAGCCGATGCTGGGCCAGTCCTTGGGAGTCGCGTTGAAGCCGCCACCAATGGGTGTTTGCCACTGCTTGCCCGTCTGAATGTAGTGCCCGCCGCCGCTGTGATCGTTATAAGGGTGCGTCATGCTCCTGACGACACAAAACTTATCGCTACTGGCCGCCAGCCGCGGCAGCTGATCGCAGATCAACAGGCCTGGCGTTTTGCAGGGCGTTGGCTTAAACGGGCCGCGAATCTTGGCCGGCGCGTCGGGCTTCATATCGAAAGTTTCGAGCTGGCTCGGCCCGCCGAACAGATTGAGGAAGATGACCGATTTCGCCCGGGCGGTGCCGTTTTGCACCTTCTCGGCAGCGAGAAGCTGCGGCACCGTCAGGCCAAAGAGCCCCGCCCCGGCCGCTTCGAGCATGGTCCGGCGACTGACTGAGTGGGCGTGAGAATTGGTGATCCGCAACATGGCAGGGCTCCAAGGTAGGGGGGAGCGGCGGGATATTTCCCCAAAGTATCAGCGGCTGCTGATCGGTGCAACGGATTTCGCCGGCCTCCTCATTTTTGTCCCCGCCGAGCTTGCGCGGTGGAATGCAAGATTCCGCACTACAGCCGCCGGTCTCCCGCGCGCGAGCTACTTCACTTCCAGCATCCGCGCGAGGGCGACGAGGCTGTGATGGGCGACGTCGGGATCGACCTCGATGGTGTTGACGCTGCGTCCGCCGGCGAGATTTTCGAGGCACCAGCAAAGGTGGGCGAGGTCGATGCGATACATCGTGGCACACATGCAAACGACCGGCGAAAGAAAATGAATCTCCTGCTCGGGATGCTCGTGCTTGAGGCGATTCACCAGGTGCAACTCGGTGCCGATCGCCCACTTCGTGCCGGGCGGAGCCTGGGCGACGGTGTCGATGATCTTGCTGGTCGAGCCGCTGATGTCGGCCTGGTCGTTCACTTCCTGGGGACATTCGGGATGAACGAGAATCTTGATCCCCGGATACCGCTGGCGGAACAGGGTGACGTGCTCGGCCCGGAACATCTGATGGACCGAGCAATGCCCTTTCCAGAGGATAACTTTGCTGCTGGCAATCGCTTCGGCGCTGTTGCCGCCGAGATCGGGATTGAACGGGTCGAACACGGGCATCTGGTCGTTCGTGATGCCCATCTTCAGGGCGGTGTTGCGGCCGAGATGCTGGTCGGGGAAGAAGAAGACTCGCTTGGTTCTCTTAAACGACCAGTCGAGGACCGCGCGGGCATTGCTCGACGTGCAGACGATGCCGCCATGCTTGCCGCAAAAGGCTTTCAAACTGGCGGCACTGTTGATGTAAGTGACCGGCGTGAGGTCCTTCGTGTCGATCACCTCGCCCAGGTCGGCCCAGGCCGCTTCGACCTGGTCGATCCCCGCCATGTCGGCCATCGAGCAGCCGGCGGCCAGGTCGGGCAGGATGACGCGCACCCGCTCGCCGCCGCGCTCGGCCAGTTTCTCGGGCCGGTTGGCCAGGATGTCGGCCGTTTCCGCCATGAAGTGGACGCCACAAAACACGATCATCCGGCAGTCGCGGCTCGACGCGGCGAGTTGGCTGAGCTGATAGCTGTCTCCCCGCAGGTCGCTATGCGCGATCACCTCGTCCTGCTGATAATGGTGCCCCAGAATCAGCAATTTCGGCCCAAGCTGCCGCCGAACCGCCTCGATCCGGGCCGAAAGCTCGTCGTTCGCCAGCGACTTGTAGGGCTTCAGCTCGAAGAGCGGAGCAGGAGTTGGTTCAAGCAGGAGAGGCATGGTTTTGTGAATTTTGACCTGGGAAGCGGACGCCCGTCGCGACGACCTATCACTATTATACGCGGCTTACTCGCCCGGTGGCGGCGTGGACTCAGCGGCCTTGTTCAGTTCCTCGGCGCGAGTCTTGGCCCAGCCTTCCAATTCGCGGCGATGCTCGCGGAGGTTTCGCCAGCGGGCGCGCAATTGTCCGCCGCGCACGATCAGCACTGGCAGCCTGAGCAGGCAATACAGCAGCGTGCCGGCGGTAAACCCCAGCGAGATGAAACCAAGCAGGCCCACCTTTCCATCCCACATGCCCCCAGGAATCTGCCACATCTCCCGCAGGGGATAGTGGAGAACGCCGGCAAGTAGCGCGGCACCGAACGTGTAGGCCAGCAACTGCCTCAAGCTGAACTGAAGCCGCTCGGGGGGCGGGGGTGGCAGCTCCGGCGGCGCGGGGCTGTCGCCGCTACGAGGCGAGGGGTAAGATTCGCGCATTCGAACACCGCTCCCACCGAACTTGAAGCAGGAACCTGAATTATGGTCAAAACCGCCAGCACGATGAAGAAGCTGGGGACGCCGGCCCCCGATTTCAAGCTGACGAACGTCGATGGCCGGCTGGTCGGCCTTTCGGATTTCGAGAATCAGCCGCTGCTCGTGATTTTCATGTGCAATCACTGCCCGTTCGTCAAACACATCGCCGACGGCCTGGCGCAGCTTGGCCACGACTATCTGCCGCGGGGCGTCGCCATTGTCGGCATCAACAGCAACGACACGGCGGCCCACCCGCAAGATTCGCCCGAGCAGATGATCCACGAGGCGGAGCTGCGCGGCTATCCGTTCCCGTACCTCTTCGACGAAACGCAGGAGGTGGCCAAAGCTTATGGCGCAGCCTGCACGCCCGATTTTTTTCTCTACGACAAAGAGCACCAGCTCGTCTATCGCGGGCAACTCGACGCCAGCCGCCCCGGCAACGGCATTCCCGTCACCGGCCAAGACCTGCGAGCCGCCCTCGACGCCCTGCTCGCTGGCAAGCCCCTGCCCGAGAAGCAAATCCCCAGCATCGGCTGCAACATCAAGTGGCGAGCCGGCGCCGAGCCGGCCTATTACGACCCGGCGGGAGTCAAGTAGCAAATGGGTTTGTGCGGATGCTACCCCCGCGCCATGCGCAGCAGCACGGGGAGGCCAAAGGTCTCTTCAAAGAGCGCGCCGTTTTGCTTCAGGGCGAGCTGCTCCAGAGATAAGTCCTCGACGAGCGGCACCGAAATGATGAGTCGGCCGCCGTCCCGCTCGCAAACCACCTCATGAATCCGCTGGCTGCGCGATTCGTCGAGGGCATCGGCCACGCGCAACAGTGCGGCCATTTTGGCCACGGCGATTCGCTCGTCACGATCAAGCGACAAATACCCCTCGTGCGTCGGCTGCGGCGACGCGCGGCGGTGATAGCGAGCGACCAGCGCGGCGAGCAGCAGATCCTTTTTCGCCAGGCCAAACAGCTCGCTGTTGCGAATCAGATAGAGCGAATGCTTGTGATAGCTCCGGTTGCTGACGAACAGGCCGATCTCGTGCAGCAGCGCGGCAACGCACAAAATTACTTCGCTCCGCGGCGGCAGTTGATGTTCGTCCTTCAGTTGATGAAACAGCGTGCCGCACAGTTGGGCGACATGCTGGGCATGTTGCTCGTCGAAGGCGAATTTGCGCCCCAGATCGAGCGCCGACCGCACGATCTGCTGGCTGAACTCCTTGGACCACGCCGCGCCGGACGCCATTTCCTTGAGCAGGCCGTCGCGCAGGTTGACGTTCGTCACGAGCAGACTCGTCAGCTTCAGTTCCTTCGCCAGCAGCACATAGGCGAGTAGCGCCGGGCCGAGCGTCTCCGCCTCGGGAAAGCTCAGCTTGTACTTTTTGACGATCCGCTCTTCCGATTGGCCCAGGATCTTGTTGGTCAGGTCCTCGAGGGCCTTCATGGGCAGCCGGGCAAGGCTGTGGCCATCCCAATCGGGCTGCAGCAAGCGAACCGCAAACCGCACGTCTCCCCCCATTGCGATCAGCTCGATCGGGCCATCCTGGCTGACATGCGCGGCGACCTCTTCCACCGTCCGGTGAATATGCGTCTCCATGATGTTGCGCACCTTCAGCGTCGGCGCTCGCAGGGCTTCCAAAGTTTCCCGCAGTCGCAGCGAACCGAGCCGATAGGTGTGCGAATAGACGACATCCCCCCCTTTGACCAGCAGCATCTCGGTGCTGCCGCCGCCGACTTCCGTCACCACGCAGCGGGCCGACGCGAGCCGGGCATCCGACAGCAAAAACGGCTGGATGCCGAGAAACGTGATCCGAATCACCTCCGCCTCGTCGAGCGGTTCGACCGAAAAGCCGGTGGCGATGTAGATGCGGTCGATAAACGCCAGGCGATTGGTCGCCTCGCGGACGGCACTCGTGGCGACGACCCGAATCTGGTCGGCCGACTCGATCTGATATTCCTTCAGCTTTTTGCGATAGCTTTTGAGCACCCGCACACAGTCTTCGCTCGTGTCCTTCGAGATCGCCCCGCGAATGAAGGCATCCTTGCCCAGATTGACTGCCTGCGTGAGCGTTTCCAGATGTCGCACCGCGCCGGTGGAGTTGATTTCGGCGATCGCCATGCGAACTGAGGCGGTGCCGATATCGATGACCGCCGCCATTTTGGCGGGAGTCGCGGCAGGATTGGCGGCGGGAGCGATTTCGGCGCGGGAAGTCATGGTGGGCGGGGCGGACTATTTTTTGCCTTTTTCGGGAAGGATGGCTTCGGCCCAGGCGGCCGCGCCGCGAACGACGGCATCGTCCCCCAATTTCGCGGCGACCACCTTGAAGACTTTGACGAATGGCGGCGCGGCCCGCTCGCGGGCGGCCTCTTCGACCCCTTTCACGATAATATCGGGCATCGCTTCGACCAAACCGCCCCCGAGCACCACGACATCTGGCGCGAGCAAATTGACGACATCCCCCACCACCTTACCGATCAGTCCGGCCGCCCGCAGCACGATCCGCTCGACGATCGCATCCCCCGATTTGATCGCCTCGGCCAGCATCCCGCTGCGAATTTCCGACAGGTCCGTCCCCGCCAGCGAGAGCAAATGCGGTGCCTCCCCTCGATAAGCCGCCAAAGCCGCCTGGGCGGCAATCGCCAGCCGGCTGGCCTCGGTTTCCAGGCAGCCAAACCGCCCGCAGCCACACGGCTGGCCGATTGGGTTGACCTGAACGTGCCCGATTTCGAAACACGACATCGTCTTGCCGCGGACGACCTGCCCTTCCAGCACGCAGCCCCCGCCGATCCCTGTTCCTGGAAAGACGCCGACGAGACAGCGGGCGTTTTTTCCCGCTCCGAAGCGATACTCGCCGTAAACCCCCGCATCGACATCGTTAAGCACGACGACGGGGCAGCCGAATTCCTTTTCGAGCACCTCTTTGATGCGGACGTTTTTCCAGCTCAGGTTAGCCGCATCGAGGATAATGCCATCGTCGAGGTCGATGTTGCCGGGGCAGCCGACCCCGATGCCGGCCAGCTTATCGGCCGATAACTTGGCCTCTTCGAGGGCATCGCGGATCGATTCGACAATTCGTTCCAGACCCGCCTTAGCCCCTTCGGCCCCCTTGGTTTTTCGCCGCCGACGGCCGACCAGGCGAAACTCGGCATTGAAGGCTGCCGCCATCATTTTGGTGCCCCCCAGATCGAAACCGACCCAGGCCCGGCGGGAAGAATCGTCCATGCGGATGCCGTCTCGTTGGAGGTCGCTCAAGCGGGCGGCCGATCGTAGCGGCCCCCGTGCGGCCGGCATTCTAGCCGATTGCCGGGGGCGGCGCAACGGGCGAGCGGTTAGGATGGCGTAGCGGCGGAATGGCGGTTGTCAGAAGCGGCCGACTGCCGGTAAATTCGGGTCCGGCGCGGATTCACGGACGAACGAGCGGCGAAGGTTTTTCCTTCCGACCCAAGGTGGTTGGGAGAGTCCATCCACGCACAAACAAGGTAGGCCGAGCCCACCCTACAAAAGGCACGCAATCATGGGACTGATCAGCATTGATGTGAGCCACGATGGCAAGGCGATCACCGTGGAGTCCGATAACCTGCTCGACGACATCCGCAAGAAGGTGAAGCACCTGATCGTGCTCAATCCCTTTCAAGTTTATGTCGAGATACCGTTCGACGAAGATTTGGGCAAAAACGAAGACAAGGTGTTCGACGCGGTGCGTTCCGTGGTGAACAACATCAAGAAGGATCTCGACAAGGTTATCGAAGAACTGACGACCCGCCTGGAAGACCTGCAGATCGAGGAAGCGGCCGGAAAGAGTGTGTATGACCAGGCCGAAAAGTCGATGAAGACGGCCGAAAAGAAAATCAAAGACCTGGCTGGCATCACCGGAACCGACGTGCGCAAGGCCGTGCAGAAAACGACTGGTTCCGGGCAGCTTCGGTCCGCCAGCCGCACCGTTTTTCGGGGGATTGAACTGGCCCGCGAAGCTTTCGACGAGCATGGGGCTGGCGAGCAACCGTCGGTGTCGCGCGATACGGCCAAGGCACTTTCGGCGTTGGGCAAAGAGGCGTTCAAGCTGAGCCAGCAAGAGAAAGACGCGCGGACCGACCTGGAAGATGCCTTGAACAAGCAACTCGCTCAGATTCGCGCGACATTCAAAGAGAATCAGAAGGCCGCCGAAAAGGAAGAGAAGAAGGCGGAGACGGATAAGAGCAAAGACAAGGACAAAAAGAAGCCGGAGCCCATCAAGGATCCGATCGTCTCGGAGAAGGACTTCGACATTAAGGAGTATGCCAAGCGCCACCAGGCTGAGGTGCGGGCGGTTGAAGCCGCCCGCACGAAGTACGTTGATCTGGTGAAATCTTTCAACGATAAACTCGAAGCTGGAAAGGTCGAGTTCACCAAGTTTTACCGTTTGCTCGAAAAGGCGAAGGAACCAGACAAAGACGTGGAGGAAGCGTTCGATAAGTTTGGCGAAAGCCTGGGTACGATTCTCGACACCATGCCCGATAAACTCGAGGCCGGAGAGGGCTGCCTGCGAGTGTTCAAAGATGATTTCAAAGGGGGCGCGAGTTTTGAGAAGGCGCTGAAAGAACTTGCGGCCTGCAAAGGAACTACCAAATCCGGCAAAAACCTGGAGGCGGCCGGGGCGGTGCTCGAAAAGCTGGCGCGGCAAACCTAGTGCTCGATCAACGCCAAAGGATCGGAGTCCTCGCCCGCGCAAGCGTGGGACGTGGCACTCCAACCCGACACTCAAGCGTGATCAGGCACTAGGGTGCTGGCCGTCGCCGCGGAGCTTTCCTCAACCCCTTCCTGATCGTCGTTGGAACCTTAGCATGTCGCGCTCGACAACCTACGCTCTTTGTCTATCGTTTTCATTGCAGTTGGCGAGCGCCGCCCAACCGGTCAGTCCGCCGGCGGGAATACTCTACGAGCCAGATATCGTGGTTGGAAAAGGAGGAGATGTTGAGCTGATGCTCGATTTGGCTCGCCCAGAAAAGGTGGATTCCGACCCGCTCCCGTGCGTGGTGATGATTCATGGCGGCGGCTGGCGCGGGGGAGATCGCAAGGGGCATGTGCCGCATATCTTTGAGTTCGCCAGGCAGGGGTACGTCTCGGCGACGATTCAGTATCGGCTTGTTCCCAAGGCCCGTTTTCCGGCCCAAATTGAAGATGCCAAGTGTGCCGTGCGCTATCTGCGAGCCAATCGCCGGCGGTTTGGCCTCAATCCCGACCGGATTGGGGCGATCGGCTTCTCGGCGGGGGGACATCTGGCGATGATGCTCGGCACGATGGACAAGGCCGATGGCCTCGAAGGGACCGGCGGCCATGCCGACCAATCGAGCAAGGTGCAGGCGGTGGTGTCGTATTTTGGCCCGACCGATCTGGCGGCGAACGATTTTCCGGCGCTGGTCGGCGGCATCGTCAACGACTTTCTCGGCTCGACGCCCGAGGAGAATCCGACCATTCGCAAGCAGGCTTCGCCGATTGCTTATCTCGATAAGTACGACGCGCCGCTGCTGATTTTTCACGGGACAAAAGATCGCATCGTGCCGCACACGCAGGCCTATCGGATGGCCGACGCGATGACCAAGGCGGGGCTTCCGGGTCGCGTCGAGCTGCTGATCGGGGCCGATCACGGCTGGTCGGGTGGCGAACTCGCGCGCACGGTGAACGAAACGGTGGCGTTTTTCGACGATCACTTGAAGGCCAACTAGCCCCGCTTACTCAAGCCGCGAGAGCGCCCATTCGCAAGCCTCGCGCACCAGCGGCTCGGCATCGTGCAGGCCGGCGGTGAGCGCCGTCCTAGCCGCTTGCACTCGCTGATTTCCCAGCACGATGGCCGCATTCCGCAGCATGCCGCGGCGCTTGGCCCGCCACAGGGGAGTGTGCCGAAAGCGGCGGCGAAAGGCGTCGTCATCCAGCGAAAACAGCCCGACGAGATCGACCGGATTCTCCCCGTTGGCCGGCTGAAAGACCGGCTCGGCGGTGGTCGGCGCGTGATTATTCCAGGGGCAAACTTCCTGGCAAATGTCGCAGCCGAAGAGCCAATCGCCAATGCCTGGCCGCAGGTCCGGCGGAATTGGCTCGCGCAGCTCGATGGTCAGATAGCTGATGCAGCGGCTGGCATCGAGCACATAAGGCTGCGGAAAAGCCTGGGTCGGGCAAGCGTCGAGACAGGCCCGGCAGGTGCCGCAATGATCGGCGGCGAACGGCTCGTCATACTCCAGCGGCTGATCGGTCAATATGGCCGAGAGAAAGAAGTAGCTGCCCGCGGGCTTGTTGATCAGGAGCGTGTTTTTGCCGATCCAACCGAGGCCGGCGAGTTGCGCGAATTCGCGCTCCAATAGCGGCGCGGTATCGACCACGCCGCGAGCCTGCGCGGCGGGTTCGGCGGCGAGCATGACGCCAATCAGCTCCTTCAGCTTGGCGTGAATCAGGTCGTGATAATCCCCTTCCCCCCAGGCATAGCGCGAAATGCGCCCCTGGCCCGGTCGCACGGGAACCGGTTCGGCGGTGCGATACGGAAAGCCCAGCATCAGCACGCTGCGAACCCCCTCCAGTACGTGCCGCGGATGCTCGTAAGCCTCGCGGCGGGCGGCCAGATAGGCCATTTGCCCCGCGTATCCGCGTGCAAGCCATTCCGTCAGCCGTGCCGCGCCGGTCGGCGTCACTGCCGGGCACGCCCCCGCGAGCGCGAAGCCCGAGCGGCTAGCGGCGGTTTTGAGGGTGGCGGTGAGGGACATGCGGACTGCGGAATTCAGATTTGGGATTTTGGATTTCAGATCGCCGATTTCGCGACGGGATTCGAGATCGCAGATTGCAACGTGAGAAATGCAAATTGCAAAGTATCCAGGGAAGTGACGAGTTTCCGCACGTTGCACCTCAAAATTTGCACTTTGCAATTGGCAATCCGCGCCTTGACTCCTGGCCCTTGGCTCCGGACTCCTGTCTCCCGCCGTCCGCGACCAATAGTTGTGGCGTTGTCCCCTGCGCGCCGACCCCCGCCATCCTACCCGCGACTGGCTGGCGCCCAAGTCCTATAATCGGGCCGCCTGGGCGAATACCCAACATGACCAACCAGCCTACCGCCGAACTTGCGCGAAACTTCGGCTTTGGCCAATTTCGGCCGGGGCAGGCTGAAGTAATTGAATCGCAGCTCGCGGGGTATTCGGCGGCCGCGGTTTTTCCGAAGGGGGGCGAGATGTCGCTGTGCTATCAGTTGCCCGTCTTGCTGCTGGAGGGGTTAATGCTCGTCGTTTCGCCACTGTTTTGCCCCGTTTCGAGTAACTTCCACTTTGCGAACCATTGAGCAATCATGCTGTGCCAAGCCTGCCAAGCTGAAATTCCCCGTGAAGCCTCGTTTTGCCCGAAGTGTGGCCAACGGGTGAATGGGAACGGGTCAACTCCCGCTCCCGGAACGCAGCCCACCGGCCGCAATAGCCCGCCGGAGCCCGAACGCGAGCTCTGGCGCGGCAGATATTCGGCCAAGACGATGGTCGGCAGTTGGATTCTGGCGGGCTCGGCGACTCTTGCCGTCGCAATCGGGGGACTTTTCGTTCCGCCGCCGGCGAACGTGTTCGTCTGGCTCGGCGGAGCGGCGGCTGTCGGCCTCTTGTGGCTCTATTTACTGGGCTATCTGATCCTGCAGCGGCTGGGGGTCAGCTATACGCTGACGACGCAGAAGCTGATGCACCAAACGGGCATTTTGCGACGCGTGACCAACCGCATCGAGGTGATCGATATTGACGATGTCACTTTCGAGCAAGGGCTGGTCGAGCGGCTGTTCGGCATTGGCACGATCGTCATTTCGTCGAGCGATTCGACACATCCCAAGCTCGTGATGCGGGGAATTGACAATGTCCAGCGGATCGCCGCCCTGATTGGCGACACCGCCGGCCAAGAGCGCCGGAAACGGGCCGCCTACGTTGAACGGGTCTGAATGCCCCCCTCGGCGTCAGCACGACTGATACCAACCCGGAGCGTCAGCAACGGCTGTCTCTCATTCCGCAGCCTCAGCCAGAGCTCGCCATCCGTCCTTTCCGGCCCCAAGAAAGACCAATGCCCGCGAGTAAAACTCGCGGGCATTGATCGGGGCGAAGGGCGAAGAACTGACGGGCTTATCTTGGTCGCTGGCAAGCCTGGGGTTGCTTTGCCAACCAGCGTTTTAGGACTCCCCTGTTGCGCCCGGGCACCTGAATTAGAAGGCCTCTCCCTCCTCCCAATTCAAGCGCCGGGCTGCAACGGGCGATTTCGCAGGCACGGTCGGAAATTTCGCGGGAGTTGCAACCGTTGGCGGGTTGTCAGGCCGCGAAACCGAAAGTGCTTTCCACGATCAAGGTAATCGGACCACGCTTTTGTTAAGGGCCGAATTGCAGGTTGCAAGGTTCGGGTTAACTCAGCGTTTGTTTCGTAATAACATTCATTGCACGCTGCGTGCCAAACAATTCGCCGAGCAGTCAAGCCACGCGGCATTCACGCCGCAAAGCCTTACTCGGCAATGCCTTGCGACAAGCGGAATTTCCCCTATTTGGCCCACTTATGGGGTGAAAGTGCCGCCTCTGCCGGTCGGGCCATCGCAGGCTGCCCAAACATCGGGCAAACCCCTGCTTTGGACTGGCGAGATTCAGGCAAATCTCGTTGACCTCGCGTCAACGCCGACATATAAGCGATGCTTGATTCTCTCGCCGGCCGTCGCCCACCCCAGCCCCTGCTCGCCATGAACTCCCTTCCCCGCCGTGCCGCCCTCCAAATTGGGGCGGGCCTGTTTGGACTCTCGCTCCCGCGGGTTTTGCAGGCGGCTCCTGCCACGCGGCCGCGTGACATGTCGTGCATCTTCCTCTTTCTCGCCGGCGGACCGAGCCAATTTGAGACCTTCGATCCCAAGCCCGAAGCCCCCGCCGAGATTCGCGGACCGTGGAATCCGATCGCGACCAATGTCCCTGGCACCTACATCTGCGAAAAGCTCCCGCTGCTGGCCCAGCGGATGGACCAGGTCGCGATCATTCGTTCGTGGCGCGGACAAATCGGCGGACACGACAGCGGCTCGCAGCACGTCACCAGCGGCTTTCAATCGCCGGCGGGGGGGCAATATTTTCCGAACTTCGGCTGCCTGTTATCGGCCCTCCTGGGAAGCCGAGTTAGCGGCGTTCCGGCCCATTTCGGTCTGCCGGTCGCCGCCCGCTATACGAACCCGCCCGGATATTTGGGAGCGGCCCACGACGCCTTCAACCTGAAGGGAGACCCCGCCACCCCCGACGTCCAACTCGGCAAGCTCGCCGTCCCCGCCGGCCGCTTTGACGAGCGGCAATCGATCCTCAAGCAGCTTGAAGGTTTCCGCCGCCTCGCGGACGATGGTCACGCAGGCCTCGCCGCTCACGACAAATTCGCGGGCGAAGCGCTGGCCCTGCTCACCAGCGGGCGCATGGCCCAGGCGATGAACCTGCAAGACGAACCAGCCGCGTTGCGCGAGCGTTATGGCGACAATATCTATGGCCGCCGCGTGCTGCTTGCTCGCCGCCTGGTCGAGGCGGGAGCCCGCTTCGTAACCATCAACCAGGCGGTGCAAGGGGGGCTCTTTGGCCCTGGAACCACGCATGGCACTTGGGACACGCACGAGCTGTCGTTTGATTCGATGATGTCGTTTGCCTCCGCGCCGGCCAACATTCCCGCCGGCTACAGCTGGACGAGCGCCCCCGGTCCCGGCAACCTGCCGCAACTCGATATGTCGCTCTCCGCCCTGCTCGACGACCTGCGCGAGCGCGGCCTGCTCGATACGACGCTCGTGGTGGTGATGGGCGAATTTGGCCGCACGCCGCGGATCAACCGCCATGCGGGGCGCGATCATTATCCTGGTGCGGGTTGCGTGCTCATGGCCGGCGGTCCGGTGCGGCGCGGGGTCGTCATCGGCGCGACCGACCGCGTCGGCGGCGCGCCGGCGACCCGTGCTTGGGGACCGGAAGACGTGGCGGCGTCGATCTATCATGCCCTGGGAATCGACCACCACCGGACCTACTTCCCGCGGATCACGCGCCCCACGCCGATTGCCGCCGGCGAAGTGATCGACGGCCTATTCAGCTGATAGTGCCGTCGAGCAACTGCAGCTTCGCGCCACGGCGAAACACGATCGGTTGGGCGTTCTGAATCCGCAGGTCGAGAATCGCCTCGTCGGGTAGGGCCAGGGCCCGCGCCACGATGCAGCGGATCGTGTTGAAGTGCGAAACCACCAGCAAATCCCCCGGCACTTCGGCCAGCAGCCGCTGGATGGCGGGCCACGCCCGGTCGCACACCTGCAACAGATTCTCGCCCCGTGGCGCGTGCTGCTCCAGGTGATTGTGAAACTGGCTGAAGGCCGGATCTTGCCAATATCGCGGAAATTCGGTGATGAGCTCGGTTTCCGCCCGCCCCTCGAATTCGCCCAGCGAACGCTCGTTGAGAGCCCCCTGCGGGGGAAGCGTCGCAACCTCATAAGGCAGCTGGGCGATCGCGAGCGCTGCCGTCTCTTGCGAGCGCTGATGACACGAGCAAACGACCGCCGCGAACCGCAGCTCGGTTCGCGCCGCCAGCAGCTTGCCGGCTTCGCGGGCTTGTTCGCGGCCGCGCTCGGTGAGGGGAGTCTCAAACTGCCCGCAATACACCCGCTGCCGGCGATTGATCGCATTGATGACGGATTCGCCGTGGCGGAGCAAAACCAGGTGATTCATCACGTCAGTTTAGCACGCGCGAGGAGTGCCGCGGCGGCTCAAGCTTCCAGCCGCGCCTCGGCTTCGGCGGCCCAGGGGCTGTCGGGAGCCAGTTCGAGGTATCGCCGCCAGTGCTGCGCCGCTTCGTCGCCGCGGCCGAGCTCATCCAGAGTGCGGGCCAGGTGATAATGGGCGTCGGGATATTCCTCGTGGCTCTTCAGCGTCCCCTCGAACGCGGCCACCGCCAACTCGCGCTCTCCCGTTTCCAGCAGCACGCACCCCAAATTGGCCCGTGCCTCGACATAGTCCTCATCCAGTTCTAGCGCGGCATAGTAGCGCTCGCGGGCGGCGAGCAAATCGCCCCGGCGATAGAGCACCTCCGCCAGTTGAAAGCACAGCTCCGGTCGCGGCCCGGCAGCGGCCAGCGCTGCCCGATACATTTCGGCGGCCCCGGGCAAATCGCCCGCTTCGTCCAGCTCGCCGGCCCACTGCGCAAGCTGCTCGGGCGAGGCCGTGCTTGGCTCGCCGCCGCCGGCGAGAAAACTGGCCGCCGAGGGAATCGTCGCCGGTTCGTCGTCGTCCGTTTTGGGTTGATCGAGCGCATCGAAGTCGATTCGCAGTTGTCCCGAAGGCTCGACCAGGTCGTCCCCCTCGCGAACCAGCATCTGCCGGCCATCCAGCACGATCGCCAGTTCCGCCAGTGGCCGCTGGAGATGCGGCGCTCGCCGCTCGATTTCGGCCAGCTTGCGGGCAATCGCCGCCGGCCGCCACCCCGCCCGGTGTAGCGCCGCCAATTGCCGGGCAATCGCCAGCTCCGCGAAGTCGAAATACGCGAGGCGATGTCGCTCGGCGACGGGCCGCAGCCAGCCGCGCCGTTGCCACGCCCTGATTCGGGCCGTCTCGACGCCGACGAGTTCGGCGAGCATCGCGGCGGTGTATTGCGACATGGCGGATTGCTTGTGGCGAAAAGAACGCGGGGCTACCAGCGCGGCTGGCGCGGGCGGGTGATCCAAAAAATCCAGGCTCCCATTCCCAAGCCGGCGAGGCTCGAAAGGACGATCAGCACATACAAGGGCCATTCGCTGCCGCCGCTAAAGGCATTGGGGCTGGCTTGCGAAACGGCGACCGCCCCCATGAGCAGCACCGTGCAGGTGGCGAAAAACGCCGCCCCCCCAGCCGCGAACACCGCGACCATGAGGCCCGTCGAGACGAGGAACGTGAGCGCCTTTTCGCCGAGCGTCAGTTTGTGGCCAACCGCTCGCTGCTGGTGGCTGGCGACCAGCGTCCGCACAAGCGCCGGCAGCGCGAGGATGCTCACCGGAATCCCTAGCCCCGGCACCGCCACGCTCGCCCCCAAGCAAACCGCCACCAGCGTCGTCACCAAGAGCAGCGTTTCGATCGAAAACTGAAACGGCATGGCCTGGGCCATTCGCCGCCGCTGCCACTCGAAAACAACCGGCGGCGCGGCCTGCTCGGAGACAATCTCCGCGGCAACCGGTGACGCCGCTTCCGCGGCAATTGGCAACGCCGCGCCGCAAAGCCAGCACTGACCATCCCCCGGACGAGGCTGGGCCCCGCAGTCTGGGCAGGGATGTTGCCAGGTTTTCGTGGAATCGGACGCGGCCATGCCTACTTGCCCTGCTGCAGTTTCTGCATCGCGGCGGCATAACGCCGGCCGAATTCGCGGAGCGCTGCCGAATCGAAATGGACGTTGTCCGACTTCGCCTTCAGCCCCTCGGACGAAACCACCGCGACATTCGGCACGCTTTTGGGAAGCGCCGCCAGCTGCTCGTTCACCAAGGGCCAATAACTCGGCTGACCCTCCTTATCGGTCTTCGCCAAAAAGCGGCCGAGTTCGCCGGCCACGAATGGCACATCACCAGCACCCAGTTCGACCCGCAAGTCACCAATCATCCCCGCCAGCCGCTCGCCATAGGTCTTCGCCGCCTCTTCCCTCGCCGAATCATTCTCCCCTTGATGCCACAAGATTCCCCGCAGCGTTCCGTGCTCCATCGCGAACTTGATGCGGGCGACAGCTTGCTTATACAGATCGCCCCCCTTTTGCCAGCGCGAAAGTGGCGTGCCACCAACCGCGCACGGCACCAAACCAATCGTTGCCGCGGGATCGGCCTCGGCCAAGACGCGGCCGAAGGTGGTTCCCAGCCCAACGCCGGCGATCGGCTTATCGAAATGGATCGGATCGACAGCCGGAGCCCAGGTTTGCTCCTTGGTCAGCGTCAACACGCGCGGATGGGGAGTTTTGTCCTGCTCCTCGACCACTCCGCGCCCCGCCATGTTCGACTGCCCGATCAGCAGATAAAGATGAAACTTCTCCTTTGCCGGCAATTGCGCGGGTTCCGCCGCCGCCAGATGGCCGGCGAAAATTGCGGGAATCAGCATCCCCATGACGCGGCTTGTCCACCCAATGCCCAACATGCGATAGCCCCTCGCGAGAAATCGTGCTGCGAGCCGCGGCCCCTCCGCGGCGGCCCTATTGTAGGTCGCTCCCCGCCCAGGCAGATAGTGGCCGAGCGGGGGCTATTCTTCCTGCACTTCCGGCTCGGGGCGGCGACTGATGCGCCAGAACTGCACAAGTAGCGTCAGAATGCCGATGGCCGCGAGGATCGTCTTTCCCTGGTCGAGGGCAGTCGGGCCGCCGAGTTTTTTCCAGGCGGCCGCCAGCAATTGATCAGGCGGAGCGCTATTCAGATCGGTGCCCGCGGTCATCGCGGGGGCGTCGCGCGGTGGCAAGGGCGAATGAAAGCCGATGCTGGCGGGGGCGCGATCGGAGTGGTCTTCCAAGCTGGCGGCGACGCGGCGCTCGACCGCCGCCCGCGGATCGACCTCCTCGTCCGCCGGAGCCTCGAATCCCCCCGCCAAACTGGCCTGCGGCGGTGGCGTGAGCAACGGATCGAGCGGGGCCTCGGCGACCGGGGTGAGGCTGTTGTCGCGCCCCGCCGCGAATTCGCTGAGGCTCGTCGGCGGGGGAGACGGCGGCGACGGGGACGGGCCAAAGGCCGGAGTCGCCGGTTGCGGCTGATGCAGGGCGGTGGAATGCGGAACTGGCGCGACGGGCGGGGCTGCCGCCAGGTTGCTGGCCGGGGGCTGGGTATCGCTGCCGGGTTCGCCGCCAGGAACGACCGTCGCCAGGAACTGCCGCACCCGGCCGCCGTAGCTGCCAGAGGTGTATCCCGGTCCGCTGCCGAACAGAACTCCGCAGATTTCCCCCCGACTATTGAGAATCGGGCCGCCGGAATCCCCCTGCCGGGCTTCGGCCGCCAGTTCGATCAGCTCGTACGGGAATTGCTCCCCCGGCGCGAGATACTGCGTGCATTTACCGGTCGCGAAGCGAAAATCTCCTGCACCATAGCCGGCGATGGTGAGTACTTCGCCCAGTTGCGGCGCGGCGGCGGTGATCGGAAGCGGCTGGGCGGTCGGCCGGCGAATGCTGAGCGCGGCCAGATCCCAATCCTGATCGGTTTTCACCACCATGCCAACCGACTGAAAGCCATCGGGAAATTGCACGCTGATTGGGCCAGCCGCGTCGCGGACGACGTGCCAATTGGTAATTACCAGGCCAAATTGCCCGCGAGCGTCGATTAGCGTCCCGCTTCCCAGCGATATGCCGTCCTTTTCGGGCACCGTGATGCGGGCCACGGCCGGCGGAGGCGTTGCCCCTTGCCCGCTATTCCCGAACAGCTGCCGGCCGGGCTGCGAAACGGGGGTCGCGGTGGCGGGTCTTGGTCCCCAGCCCCCCGGAATTTGCTTGATCGGAAACTGCCCGATTGCCGCCGGCGGAGCCAGAAAAAACGAGGCCGCGAGGACCAGGAATCCCACCGGCACTGAGCGCGCGCGGATCAACCGCACCCGGCAAAAGCCGGCGGCGCAAGGCCAAATTGGATAGACCGGGGGGCTGGACACTACGCACCTCGTATTCCGCCAGGCGAGGTGACACGGCAAGCCTGGCGGCCTTGCGCGACGGCGATTTCGGAGCGCCGGCACGCACGGAGTATGGCCGCGGGGGCATCCATGCTAAGAGACCTATCGTCGGCCTTCGCGGCCCGGCGTCACCTCGCGAAGCTAGCCCGCCACGATCCGCGCCATCCGTGAAACGTGCGCGACGCGCGCTTTGCGTTCCCCCCGCACAACCGGGCTGCAACGGCCGCGTGGACCGCATAAACGGAACCAACAGCCGCCCAGCAGCGGCCGCCGCCGAACAGACTTTCCGGATTACTTCACGGCGAACGACAGCGGCTGATGTGCCGATTCGTGCAGATTGTTGTAATTGATCGTGATTTCCTCGCCGGCGCGAATCTCACGGAGGGCGAAAATCTCAATCACATCCTCGGCCTCGCGGGTTTCATAACGGGCGTTCGGCTCGTACGAGTGGTTGTAGAGCGACGAATGCCCCAGGGCGATTGCCCCTTGCCGGCAGTCGTTCCCCCACTCGAAATAATACGATCCCAGCCGGGTTTGCTGGAGCAGCGAGAGCTCGTCAGCCGGAATCGGGATGACCGGTGCCCGCTCGATCAGCTCCCCGGCGCGAAAATCGCGGCAGGCGACCACCCCCCGCCCCTTCCCCTCGAAATGCTGAAACGTGATTGCCATGCGGCCATCCGGCAGTGGATTGTGGAAACGAATGCCCGGTTGTAGGTTTTGCGTGTCACCACGGCAAGTCACCTGTTCTCGCCCAGGAGCCACTCGATGTCTTGGATTTATCTGGCGATTGCCGGCCTCCTGGAAATTGGCTGGGCGATTGGGCTCAAATATACCGAGGGCTTCACCAAGCTCTGGCCGAGCCTGTTCACTGGGGCGCTCATGATCGGTAGCTACGTCGCCTTGGCCCAGGCGATGAATCCCAAGGTTTCGACTATTCCCATCGGCACGGCTTACGCGATTTGGACCGGCATCGGCGCCGTCGGCACGGCGGTTTTGGGGATGCTGCTCTTTCAGGAGGATCGCAGCCCGCTGCGGCTAATCAGCCTGGCCCTGGTAATTGTTGGCATCATCGGGCTGAAGGTGTTTGGGGGCGGGCAATGACCGGAGGTTTGGCGCTGGCGCAATAAAAAAAACCCTCCACAACCTTTGGAGCTGTGGAGGGTCCTTGTAAAAACCCCGGCGAGACCTACTTTCGCGTTTGTTGCACTATCATCGGCTCGGAAAGCTTAACTACTGTGTTCGGGATGGGAACAGGTGTTTCCTTTCCGATATGGTCACCGGGAAATACCGCGGCGGACGGTGAGGCCCGCCGCGGCAAATCTGATGTTGGGTAGATGTTATCTCTTGAATCTCCGTCAGAGAGCTATGTTTGCCTCAGGGAGAATTGTGAATATATGTGGCCAAGCGTTTGTCCATTAGTACCGGTTAGCTGAGCATATTACTACGCTTACACATCCGGCCTATCAACCTCGTCGTCTTCGAGGGGACTCCCGCGCAAATGCGCAACGAAATCTGATCTTGGAGAGGGCTTCACGCTTAGATGCTTTCAGCGTTTATCCTTTCCGCACTTAGCTATCCAGCCGTGCCACTAGCGTGACAACTGGGACACCAGAGGTGCGTCCTTCTAAATCCTCTCGTACTAAAGAAGAACCTCCGCAAATTTCGTACGCCCACGGCAGATAGGGACCGACCTGTCTCACGACGGTCTGAACCCAGCTCACGTACCACTTTCATTGGCGAACAGCCAAACCCTTGGGAGCTTCTTCACCCCCAGGATGTGATGAGCCGACATCGAGGTGCCAAACCG
>JANRLS010000067.1:0-2031 GCA_033762315.1 Pirellulaceae bacterium | reverse complement strand
CGGTCCATCTTGTGTTCCGGCCCCGCCACGCGGGCCGCCGCCAAGGTGGCACGGCCAGAGCTTGCCAACGACCGCGGATAGTGCCCGCCGGGGAAGACGATTGGATCAGATGGCTCGAACGTCTCGAGGTCGATGACGTTGGCAATTTGAGAGTTGTCATTGCCGACCAGCAGGAACCGGCGGTCAAAACTGATCGCCAACTGCGTCGGCGTCTGCCCGGTTTTCCAGGTCGCGAGCAGCGCCCGGGTGGTCCCATCAAAGGCCATCACCTGATTCCGGTCCTGGCGCAGCACATAAAACCGGTCACGCTGCGGGTCGGCGAGCAGGTCGACCAGCCGCCCGGGAATCGCCAAAGGAGTCCCCCGCTGATCGGGTTCCGTGACATTCACCACCACGCGGACCGATTCCCCGGTGCGGATGCTTTCGCGTGCCGTGAGGGTCAGCGTCCCTGTGACGCTTGCGGGAAATACTGCCGGGTCAATCGAAACTTGAATGATCGCCGGAGTCACCCCCGCCGACTGCGACAGGCGCAACCCGGCCATCGTCGTCGACAGCTGAAACTCGGTCGCCTGACCGCTGAGGTCCAGGATCGGCAGATCCAGGGTCATTACCCGGCGATCGCAGGCCGAGGGCCGGAACACCAGATCTTCCAGTGCGGCCACCACCCGCCGCTCCTGATCCAACTGGCCCACTGGCAGGAACGTGACGCCGCTGTCCGATGCCGCGTACATCATCCGGCCATCCGCTGATAGGACACTCCGCCCCGCCAGATTTTCGGCCAACTCCAGCCGCTCGCGCACCGCGAGATTCTCGCTATCGGCGACTTCGAGCACGGGCGGCGGCAGATTGGTCGAACGCAGCCCTTGCCCGCGCGGCACATGAGCATAAACGACGCCGCGCCGGGAGTCGATCGCATGGCTGCCCACGTCGAGCAGCCCGCTCACATTCTCAAACTGGGCGAGAATCGTCCCCCGGCGGCTGAACAAGCCCCAGCCGGCCGTGTAGAGGGAACCATCGTCGTTCACGCTCACCGCCCGGGGCCCGAGCGGGGGTTCCGCCACATAAGCCAGCGCCAGCATGCGCTTCGGCACCACTTCATACCGGAACCGGTAATTCGAAGTGATGCAGTAGATCCAACGGCCATCGCGAGAAGCGGCCATCGTCGCGGCGATCACGGCCGGTGGTCCCGTCGAAGCCGGCTGCGGCAACACATTGGCCGTGTAGTCGGAAATCGACCCCAGCACCTGCATCGCGCCGGTCGCCGGATCGAAAGTCAAAAACTCCGTCGCCGTGATGACCAAAGCCAGGCCATCCACGCCAAACGCTGCTCCGAGCGGTGCCGAGGTCAGCGCAAAGGTCTGCCGCGCACCAGTCTCAAGCTGAATGAGCGTCAGACTGTTCCGTGCCGCCGGTGGGGCGAAGTTCCCGAAATGCGTCACCAACAGCCAGCGGCCGTCCCGCGAAAGAGCGACGGATCCCGGTTGCGGCGAGACACTCCAAGAGGTCTGGAGCCCGGAACCATCAGCGGCGAGAACATCAATTCGATTGGCAGTGAAATTGGCCACATAGACCACCCGGCGCGCTTCATCGAGCGCCAGATCCGCCGCCCGTCCTCCAATGGGGACGACGCGGCCAAATGGCGCTGCGTAGAGCGACGTCACCCCAAAGGCCATTAGCGCCAGCCAGGTGACCGCCGCCGAGGCAAACCTGCCCCCAAGCAGCAATCGCGGCCCTAGCAGCTCCCCAAGGGGGGCCGACAGGCCGCACGAAGGTGCCGGTTTGGTGGTTCGTTCGGGCTTCAAGCGATGCTCTACCGCAAAATGGTCAACGTTTCTCTGCCTCTGGGCTGCCGTACCCCTTGGCCAATTTGAATCTCTACGGACTCGGGAGTGCCCGGCCGGAATGGCCGGACCCGGCCTATTCCTCGACGTTCTTCTTGCGGCGCAGAACAATCAACCCAAGCAGCACCACCGCGATCGCGGCACAAACAATGCGAATCAATGAGGTATCCATGAGGTTCTCCTTTGCTCT
>JANRLS010000066.1:0-14138 GCA_033762315.1 Pirellulaceae bacterium | reverse complement strand
GCCATGGGGCTCATCAGCTACGGCTTCGTGGTCCGCGGGCTTTCGCATCGGCATGAAATCAAGCTATCCGAGTTGGTCGAAGTGACCCTGCCCGACAAAACAAAGGTCCGCCGAGGCCACACCAGCGTCGATTCGCATCATCGCCACTCCATCGACATTGGCCTCGATGGCAAAGGCCGCACCAGCGTCGAAATGGGGCACTGGCACGACGTGCAAATCGTCGGCGAAGGAGCCGGTGCCAAGGTCGTCGTTGGCCCGCCGCAAGGCAACCTCATCGCCAGGGCACCGATTTTCGGCAAGCTGCAAATCCTGGGTAAAGACGGGAATGCCAGCGAGGGGATCAATGTTGGCAATGAGTGGACCTACCGTGGCTACATTGAAGGCGGCACGCCCGGCACGCAAACTAAAGCCGCGGCTATTTGGACCTTCGAGGGAGTCACGCGCGAGAAATTTCCGGAGAAAAAGTATCCCGATGGCTTGCCGCTGGAGTTAACGTTGCGCGTATTTCGCTCGTACAAGGGAGACATCGAGCGCGGCGTGCTGGGAGAGATTGTCCTCCGCAATCCCGATAACCCCGCCAAACGCAGCGGACCGATCCTCTTCGAATCCAAGGAATTCGTGGCTGATCGACATGAAATCCCCTGGAAGCTCAACTCGCAGGCCGGCGGCGCGGCTGGCACGGGGCAAATCGATTTGTTCGACGACCTGGTCAGCAACGGGAAACTGCAGGTCGAGGTGCGGTGCGTCGAGCCGGCGCAATATTTCGGCGTGGCGACGGCCGATTGCTACCTCCGTCCAAACGACGACACCTTTGAAGTCAACTTTTTTAAGGGCTATCTCAGCATCTGGCTGCAGATGGTGCTGGTGACGAGCTTTGGCGTGGCATTCAGCACCTTCCTAAGCGGCCCCGTCGCGATGATGGCAACGATTTCTGCCGTCGTCCTTGGTTTCTTCGGCGACGAGATTCGCAACGTCGCCTCGCGCAAGATCGAAGGGGGGGGCCCGCTCGAATCGCTGATTCGTCTGGTGACCCAGCAGAACGTACAAGTCGATCTGGAAATGAACAGTGTCCTCGTCGCGATTCTCAAGGGCATCGATTTCGTGCTTCTCTGGATCATGCAAGCCGGCACTCACGTGCTACCCGACTACAACCAATTCAACACCTCGGCTTTCGTGGCCGATGGCTATAGCATTATGGGGAGCGTCATCGCCCAACAATTGACCATGGCCGCCGTTTACACGCTGGCGGTCGCGGTGGTGGGCTACTTCTTTCTCAAGACGCGGGAAATCGCCGCATGAACCAGAACGCCGCCTTCGTTCGCAAAGTGGGCTATATCGTCGCGATTGGCCTCTTGCTATTGCCGCTCTCGGCGCTCAGTCAGCCCGCCACGGTCAATCGTCGCGGCGAGATCAGCCCGGGTGGCAAGCTGGCCCAAATGCGCACGCAGTTCAATTTGTCGCAGGCCGAACTGGGAGCGATCGATCCGGCCAGTGAAACCATGAAGTTGGCGACACTCGGACTGCGCGGCGTGGCCACCAACTTTCTCTGGATCGCCGCCAATCACTACAAGATGGTCGAGGATTGGGACAAACTCGAACTCACCGTTAAGCAGATTATTCGACTGCAGCCCAACTTTCTCGAAGTCTGGGATTTTCAGGCCCACAATCTATCGTACAACGTTTCGGTCGAGTTTGACGACTATCGCATGCGCTACCAGTGGGTGAAAAAAGGGATTGAGTTTCTGATTCAAGGAACGCACTACAACCGCCAAGAGCCGGGGCTCTTAAACCAGGTGGGCTGGTTTACCAGCCAGAAGATGGGCCGGTCCGACGAAAAGAAGCAGTTCCGGCGAATTTTCAAGGAGGACGACCTGCTGCACAAGAGTTACCGCGACGACGGCGTGGAGGTCGATCAAGGTCTCGGTCCGGATGGCAAGCCAGACAATTGGCTCGTCGCCCGGCTGTGGTTCAACAAGGCAACCGACGCCGTCACCTTCAGCGGCAAGCCGATTCGGGGCAAAACTCCGCTGCTGTTTTACAGCGGCGGGGCGATGTCGCAGATGAATGGCGCGGCGAACATGCAGACGGACGGCTATTTCTACGAACCGGCCCAGGCCGCCTGGGAGCGCGGCGCGGCTGATTGGCTCGCCTTTGGCACCCGCGAATTGCCCACTACCGCCGGTTTCAACATTCGGCTGAATGACCTGGAGCAGCTGCAGGCGCGCATCAAGGCGGGCAACGACCGGATCGATGAACTTGCCCCTGGCGCTCGTAAGCTCGCGCGCGAAGCGAAGATCGAGTCCTTGAAGCCGGAACTCAAGGCTGCGCTCGAGAAGCCTCAAAATCTGCGCAACCGCGATGAGATCGATCTCGCCAATCAAGCCGAAGGGTTGATTTTTGTTACACCACGCGAGGTGGGAGCCAAAGCGCCTCCGGAGGCCAAGGCCGAAATCCGAGCCATGATCGAGCAGCTCGAAAACGACGCCCTCGTCGTGATGAAGATTGCCAGCGACCGCAAGATCGTCAATTTCGAGTACTGGCGCACCCGCTGCGAGGCCGAGCGAGGCAAGCTCGCGCAAGACGCCCATAAGGCGGTTTACGATGCCGATAGGCTCTTTGCCGAGGGTGAAAAATTCGGCGAAGCCCGCAAACGGTATGAAGAAGCCTGGAATCATTGGGCCGCCGTTTACAAGCAGTTCCCCGTACTCATGGACAACGCCGAGTCGCAAGATCTGATCGACTCGATCAAGCAGTATCGCAGTCTGCTCAATCAACTTGACGAGCCGTTCCCGGTCGATTTCGTGCTCAACGACATGTTGGAGTTGCACCACGAAGGGCGCGACCTGAAAGCCCAGGTCCGCTTGCTGAGCGAAGCCGCCGGCGACAAACCCGCGCCGAAAAGAAGCGATGGCCAAAATCCGCCGGCCAATGCCCCAGAACCAACCCCCGCCGAGCCGCCCAAAGAGAATCTGCCGGAGGGAAGTAAGTCGGAAACGCCGGAAACGGACAAGTGACCTGCCGAAAATCCGAAACCGACCGAGAGCGAAGCGTAGCAGAACCGGCCCTACATCAGGCCGAGATCACCGCCCGCTGAACCGTCAATTTCTGGAGGCGGTTCGGGTGTGGCTCCGGCGGACGCAAAAAGGGTCGCACGCCGGGCACGTTATTCTCTGTGCGGATCAACTCCAGCGGCGGATCGGAGAGATCCTCGGCATAAAACCTCGAACTGGGGAAGATGTCGGCCGGATAGGTGAAGTTGGGTAAGAGCGCGAGATCGACGCATTGACTTGCCCCCACTGCGCTTTCCAGCATCCCGCCAACCCAACACGGTATGGCGGCAGCCTGGCAGGCGTTGTGAATCTTCAGGGCATTGGTCAATCCGCCCACTCGGCCCGGCTTGACGTTGACATAGCGGCAACTCGCGAGGCGAATCGCCTGCTCGGCGCGGTGCAGGCTGGTGATGCTCTCGTCCAGGCAAATTGGCGTGCGAATCTGGGCCTGCAAGGCGGCGTGATCGACAACGTCGTCATGGGCCAAGGGCTGCTCAATCATCGCCAGGTCAAGCTCATCAACTTCGCGAAACAGCGGCGCGTCGCTTAGCCGATAGCCACTGTTGCAGTCGATATGAAAAGTTTGCCGGGGAAACTCGCGTCGCACCTCCCGCAACATCGGCAAGTCCCAGCCGGGCCGAAACTTGAGCTTCACCCGCGGAAAGCCCGCCTGCACCGCCGGCCCAATCGCCGCCAATAGCTCGCGGACGTCGTCCATCACGCCAAAGTCGGCACCCACCGCCACCTCGTCCCGCGGCTGGCAGCCCGCGGCTTCGCCGAGCAGCACATAGAGCGGCTTGCTGGCGGCGGCGGCGGCGAGGCTCCACCAGGCGCAGTCGAGCACCGCTTTGGCGAACTGGTTCCCCTTGAAATGAGTCAGCCGCGCTTGCAGGTCGTCGCCGCTGGCGATGGCTTTGCCGACCAATGCCGGCGCGAGCCATTGTTTGGCCGTGGCAAATACGCCCCCCGCCCATTCGGGGCTATAGCACGGCGCGGCGAGCGGCGAAGCCTCGCCCCAGCCCGCGAGCGAACCGCTCGTCATTCGGCACAGAACCGCCTCGATCGCGGCGTCTTCACCATAGGCGGTCCGCCAGGGATAGAGGAGCGGCATTGCGACGTGATAGAGTTCGATTCGGTCGATGTGCATGTAGAATTCGCGGCCAAAACGGGGAGAGGGTTGCATTCCGGCAAGCATACAACCACCAGATCGTACTGGAAAATCAGCCCGACGGCGCGTCCGCCGAGCAAAACCAACCTGTCGCGCGGTGGCGAAGGGCGATAGAATTCAAGAGATAGCCGCGTTGTTCGCCTCTCTTGAGGAGTTTGCTTGCCCGTGGACCTGAAACGCTTTGTCGCACCCTTTAATCCCCCCACCACCTCTCTGGTCGATTGCCTTCGCTATTGGGCCGAACAGCAACCGCAAGAAACCGCCTACTACTACACGGATGGCGAAGATGCCGAGTCGAGCCTGACTTACGAGCAGTTCGACCGCCACGCGCGGGCCATCGCCGCTCGCCTCGTCGATTTGGGGATGAGCGGCGAGCGGGCGCTGTTGCTCTATCCGCAGGGGCTGGAATTCATCGTCTCTTGGTTTGGCTGCATGTACGCGGGGGTGACGGCGGTTCCCGCCTATCCGCCGAGACGTAATCGCAACATGGAGCGGATTCAGGCGATTGCCGACGACGCCGGTGCCAAGGTAGCTCTGACCGAGCACGATGTGCTGGGCCGCAGCGAAGACCTGCTTGAGGAGTCCCCCAAGCTGAAGCGTCTTACCTGGCTGGCGACCGACCGGATTGCCGACGGCGACGCCGCCGGTTGGAACCCGGCACGGCTCGACCCTGCCGCGCTCGCCATGCTGCAATATACGAGTGGCTCGACCGGCACCCCCAAGGGAGTGATGCTGTCGCACGCCAACCTGATGAACAATGTCGAGCTGATCTGCTACTCGTTCGAGCCCAATCGCAAAGGTTCCGGCTTGTCTTGGCTGCCCACCTATCACGACATGGGTCTGGTGGGCGGGGTCTTGTTCGCCATGTTCTATGGGCGGCCGGCGGTCGTGATGTCGCCAATGGCCTTTCTGCAAAAACCGATTCGCTGGTTGCGAGGGATCACGAAATATGGCGTCAGCATCAGCGGCGGGCCAAACTTTGCCTACGAGCTATGCGCGCAAAAGATCACCGACGATCAGCTCGCCGGTCTCGATCTTTCGACTTGGGAAGTGGCCTTTAACGGCGCCGAGCCGGTGCGGGCCGATACGCTGGAACAATTCACCCGCCGTTTCGCACCGTATGGCTTTCGGAAAGAGGCGTTTTTCCCGTGCTATGGGATGGCAGAGACGACACTGATCGTTACGGGTGGCTACAACGGCCGCCTGCCGGTTGTGCAATCATTCGATGGGCGCAAGCTCGATGCCAAGGAAGTGGCACCCGTTCCGGCAGGTGATCCGCGAGGCAGGCAACTTGTCAGCTGCGGCCGCGTTTTGCCGGACGAAGAGGTGCGAATCGTCGATCCGGAATCACTGACCGAATTGCCCGCTGGCCGCATTGGGGAGATTTGGGTGCGGGGGCTGAGCGTCGCCCAGGGTTATTGGAACAATCCCGAAGCGACCGCCAACACCTTTCAAGCCCGCTTGGCCGAAAGCAACGCGGGCCCGTTTTTGCGCACCGGGGATCTGGGCTTTTTGCACGACGGCGAGCTTTACGTCACCGGCCGGCTCAAGGATTTGATCATTGTCCGGGGGGTGAATCGTTATCCGCAAGACATCGAAATGACCGTCGAGCGGGCGAGCGACAAGATTCAGCCCCAGGCCGTTGGCGCTTTCGCGGTCGATCTGGCTGGACGCGAGCGTCTGGTGATCGTGGCGGAGGTCGAGCGCGCCCGCCGCGACGATTGGTCGGATGTCATCGCGGCCGTTCGCAAGGCAGTGACTGCCGAGCACGAATTGCCCCCCGACGCCGTGGTGCTTGTTCGCTTTGGTTCGGTGCCCAAGACCAGCAGCGGCAAGATTCAGCGACACGCTTGCCGCGATGAGTTCCTGGCCGGAACGCTGCAAATCATGCAAGAGTGGAAAGGCTGGGAAAGCGACGTAGAGGCCGCTTCGTCCGCGGATGAGACCAGCGTGCCGGATGGTGCGCCTGCCGCCACCACGGAACCAGCGGCCGCCGGGCAGGTCAGTTCGGCGATCGAGCAGGTCGTCATCGACCATGTGCGGGCGATTGCCAAGGAGCGGGCCAAGTCGATCTCGGTCGAGACCAACATTGTCACCGACCTCGGGCTCGATTCGCTCGAGCGGCTGCAGATCGCCAATTCGCTGGAAGAGACCTTCGGCGGCCGTTTTCCCGAGGACGTGCTAGCCGAAATCGAAACCGTCCGCGAGGTAGCCGAGGCGATTCAGACCTACATCGGCAACGAGCCGCGCGTGCAGCGACATGCGGCGCCGGGCATCGCCACTCCCTGGTCAGCCGGGGGCGAAATTCCGGCCGAATGCTACGACTTCGCCCAGATGCCCGAATACAAGCGGCTGCGACAGACAATGGCCCTGATGTCGTCGACCGGCGTGCCGAACCCGTACTTCAGTCAGCACGAGCGGGTCGCGCGCGACACGACGCAGATCAACGGTCGCGAGATGCTCTCGTGGGCCACCTACAACTACCTCGCCATGTCGGGCGATCCGGCCGTCAACGCCGCCGCCAAGGCCGCCGTCGATCGCTACGGCACCAGCGTCTCCGCCAGCCGGCTCGTTTCGGGCGAAAAGCCTTTGCATCGCGAGTTTGAGCAGGGAATCGCGAGCTTTTTGGGAGTGGACGATGCGATCTGTTTTGTCGGCGGGCACGCCACCAACGAAACGACCATCGGCCATCTATTCGGCCCTGGCGACCTGATCGCCCACGATTCACTGGCCCACAACAGCATCATTCAAGGGGCAATTCTGTCGGGTGCTCGCCGACGCCCCTTTCCACACAACGATTGGCGGGCCCTCGACGAACTGCTGACCGAAATCCGCCGCGAATATCGCCGCGTGCTGGTCGCCATCGAAGGGGTCTATAGCATGGATGGCGATTTTCCCGACCTGCCCAAGTTCATCGAGGTCAAGAAAAAGCACAAGGCAATCTTGCTCGTGGACGAAGCCCACTCGATCGGCACGATGGGACGCACCGGCCGGGGCATTGGCGAACATTTCGGCATCGACCAGCGTGACGTTGATCTCTGGATGGGAACGCTGAGCAAGACCTTCGGCAGTTGCGGCGGGTACATCGCCGGCCCGGCGGCCGTGGTTGAGTATCTCAAATACACCGCTCCGGGCTTCGTCTATAGCGTCGGCATGCCCCCGTCGGCCGCGGCCGCGGCGGTTGCGGCGCTGCAAGTGCTGAAGTCCGAGCCGCAGCGCGTGGCGAAAGTGCAGGCCAATTCGAGCTTGTTCCTGAGGCTGGCCCGCGAGAAGGGCCTCAACACCGGCTGGAGCAACAACACCCCCGTCGTGCCGGTCATTTTGGGCAATTCGCTGCACGCTCTCGCGCTCAGCCGGGCGCTCTTCCAGCGCGGGATCAACGTGCAACCGATCCTATATCCAGCCGTGGAGGAAGAAAAAGCTCGCCTGCGGTTTTTCATCACTGCCGCCCACAGCGACGAGCAAATTCGCCGCACGGTGGATACCGTCGCCGAGGAACTGGCGAAGATCGACCCAAAGTACTTGGCAGTGTCGGCCTAGGTGGCGAGACCCTCCGGAAAACATCGGGCGGCTACTCCTCCAAGCCGGCCATTCCCGCCCGCAGTTGGTTGCGGTCGTATTCGATCAGCGCGTCGGTCACGGGCTGAAAATCGCCGCGGATGATCTGATCGAGCTTGTAGATCGTGAAGCCGATGCGGTGGTCGGTCAGGCGATTGTCGGGAAAGTTGTAGGTGCGAATTTTGTCGCTCCGGTCGCCGCTGCCGACCATCGTTTTGCGCTCGGCCGCCCGCTTGGCCTGCTCCTGCTGCTGGTAATGCTCATAGAGTCGCGACTTGAGGATGCGGAGCGCCTTGGCCAGGTTCTTGTGCTGGCTTTTTTCGTCCTGCATCGAGACGACGATATTCGTTTCGTAATGCGTCAGCCGCACGGCCGATTCGGTCTTGTTGACGTGCTGACCGCCGGGGCCGCTGGCGCAGAACTTGTCGAGCCGATAGTCATCCGGCTTGAGGTTGATTTCGACGTCTTCTGGCTCGGGGAGCACGGCCACGGTCGCGGCGCTCGTGTGCACGCGACCCTTGGCCTCGGTTTCCGGCACGCGTTGCACGCGATGGGTTCCCCCTTCGTAATGCAGCTCGCGATAGACCCCTTCCCCCTCGAAACCGAGCGTGATTTTGGAGAAGCCCCCTTTCTCGGTCGGGCTGGCTTCCATGATTTCGAGCTTCCACCCCTTTTTGTCGGCGTGGTGCTTGTACATCTGAAAGAGGTCGTGGGCAAACAGTGCCGCCTCTTCCCCTCCGGTGCCGGCCCGAATTTCCATCACGCACCGCGAGCGGTTGGCGTCCTCGCCGCCGACCGTCATGTCGAGGAGCTCGCTCCACAACTGCTCGCGGCTCGCGCGGGCGGTGGGGAGTTCGGCAGCGGCGAGCTCTTTTTCATCGGGAGAGCCGGTTTCGCTCATTTGCTTGAGCTGGGCGATCTCGTCGATCAGGCTTTTGAATTTGCGATACTTCGACGCCAGCTTGACGAGCGAGCCGTGCTCGCGGGCGACCGCACTGATCTTCGCCCCGTCGGCCAGAACTTCGGGGTCGATCATCTGCCGCTCGAGTTCCTCGAAACGACGGAGCTTGGAATCGAGTTGTTCGCGAAGGGACGACACGGAATCACCCTAGGAAAATGACGACCGCCGCGAACATTCACTCCGGATGCGCGCAGCACGCGGCACGGAGGTTTCGGAACCTGCAAAGACCGACCGCCAGACTAAGCCTCTTCGGTCACCACCGCGGGCTTTTTCTTCTTGGTCGGCTTTTGGGCGCTCGTGTAGCTGCCGGCCGAGAACTTGGTTTGGAATTTCTCGATCCGCCCGGCGGTATCGATGTATTTCAACTTGCCCGTGAAAAACGGGTGGCAAGCGGAGCAGATATCCACCTTCAGGTCCTTCTTCGTGGCCCGCGTGGTGAACGAATTGCCGCAGCTGCAGGTGACGGTCGTCGTGACGTAGTTCGGGTGAATGCCTTCTTTCATGGCGGCGGTCCTGCCCTGCATGGGCGGCTGGCGATGCGATTCGCGGTGGCGGAAACTCTCTAATCTATCGGCATTCGGCGAGGGGGACAAGTGCCAGTTCGCCAGTGCTGTCATAAACCCTTACGGCTAGGCAGTTTATGCGGCTGGCGTGCTGGCGACTATCGGCAGAATGGATAATCGGATTCCCATCCGCCTGCCGAAGATACGGGAAGTACTCACCTTGGCCGCGCCACCTTTCGGCTCGTCGCGGCTGGGCCTGGACAAGGAAGTTCCTGTGCCTCGGCTTTCGATTCTCATCCCCTGCTTGGGCGGGGCCGCCGAGTTCGACGGCACCCTGGTTTCGGTGCTCCAGAATCGCCCGGCGGGGTGCGAAATCCTCGTGGTTCATACCGAACCGTACGACGACCCGTATAACCTCGCGGGGGAAGTCCGGTTTGTGCGTGCCAGTGGGCGAACGGTGGTCGAGCTGGTGAATGAAGGGACTCAAGCGGCGAAGGGAGAAGTGCTGAATATCCTCGCTTGCGGACTTGAAGTCAGCGAAAACTGGACCACCCCCGCGCTGGCTCACTTTGCCGATGACGAAGTCGCGGCCGTTGCTCCCACGCTGCTTGATCGCGACCGGCAGCCGCTCGCGGCCGGGGTTCGCTGGACGCTCGGCGGCGCTCGCAAGCTCGCGGTGGCGCGGTCGTTTCAAGTGGTCGCTCCGCTCTTGGCGGCTGGTTTTTGGCGGCGTTCCGCGGTGCTGGCTCATGGCGGTTTCGAGGCGACTCTGGGAGACGACCTGGCCGATGTCGGCCTCGGGCTGGCTCTTCGCGAGCTGGGCCTCAAAACCGTCTGCGAACCGAAATCGCAGCTCACCGCGATCATCGATCCGCTGCCGCTGCACCGTGCCAATTCGCTGCATCAAGGGCAGCGAGCCGAGCGGCTGTTCTGGCGGTTTGCCGCCCACGCTGGCCTGGGACTCGCGTTGGCTTCTCATCCGTTCACCATCCTTGCCGATCTGCTCAGTCGCTTGCCGACTGCCGGAGCCCTGCTCAACCCGCTGGGTCGCCTGCTCGCGTGCTGCGAATTCGGCGCTCAGGGGCGATATCTGTCGCATCTAAACCGTTGTGCTGAAAGGCTTTCGGGCGATTCCTCCACCCCAGCCACCGTCTCTCTGGCCGAGGCCCGCGCCGAAGCGCAGGCCAAGTCGGCCGCCAGCATCTCGCCGGCTCGCTCGCGTCGCCAAGCGGCCTAACGCTGTCTTCCAGCCGCAGCGATGGATTTTTCGGTTTTCCATAATCACCCTCTTGACGGCCTCTGGTTGATAGTTTTGACTAATCAAAACTCATGTTTTCTTTAGCCAAAACAATTCCCATGCGCCGCGCATTTACGCTCGTCGAGCTGCTGGTTGTCATCGCCATCATCGGGATGCTCGTCGCCTTGCTCCTTCCCGCGGTGCAATCGGCACGCGAGGCGGGACGCCGCTCCGCCTGTGCGAATAACCTTCGCCAACAGGGGCTGGCCCTGCAAAACTATCACGACACGCTCCACGTCTTTCCCCCCGCCTATGTCGCCAATACTCGGGCCAGCAATCGCGACCCGGCCACCTACGACGGCCCTCCTGGCTGGGCGTGGGGAATGCTGCTGCTCCCGTTCATGGAGCAAGGCAACCTCCGCGAGCAGTTCAACGTCAACCTCCCCTGCCAACACGCGAGCAACGCCGCCCCAGCGGCCACCAAGCTGTCGGTGTTTCTCTGCCCCTCGGCCAGCGGCAATTTGACGCCGACCTTCCCCGTCAAAAATAGTTCCGGCGCGACGCTTGCCCAGTTCAGCCGCTGCAATTACGTCGCCAACTCCGGTCAGGAAGAACCTTGGGGAGTGACCATCGACGACTACGCCGGCCTCGCCGATGGTCCGCTCTATCGCAATTCGCCGACGCGCATTGCCGACGTGGTCGATGGCCTCTCCAACACCGTCTTCATTGGCGAGCATAGCTCGGCCCTCAGCAACAAAACCTGGGTCGGCGTCGTGCCGGGCGCGGAAGTTTGTGGTAATAACCCGCAAAAATATCCGCTGACCGAGTGTGACTTCGCCGCCACACTGGTCAATGTCCATGCCGGGCCGGCCAGCGACGAGATCGACCCCGTCACTGGTTTTGCCCCCATTCATCCGCCGAATAGCCCCCTCTGCCACGTTTGCCAGATGTATGCCGAGCATCCCGGCGGGGCGAATTGCCTGCTGGGAGACGGCAGCGTCCGGTTTGTTTCGCAATACGTCAATCAGCTCACCTGGGCCGCTTTGTCGAGCCGCGCCGAAGGGGAGCCGGTCAAGGATTTTTAACCATGCGTCCCCTTCTTTTTGGCATTCTGCTCATCCTCGCCGGTGGTTTCGTCGGTTGTTCGCGGCCGCCGGCCGTGGAATTCGACAACCTTCCGCTCATCGCCTCGCTCCGCACCGCCTGCTCGGCACGCAACGAGCAGTGGCTCGCCGGCGTCGCCAAGGCGGTCGAGCAGCGGCATGGCGCAGGGAAAATGTCGGCGGACGAACGCGAGCACTTCACCAAGCTGATCGAAATGGCCCAGTCGGGCGAGTGGGAAGCCGCCGAGCGGCGAGCCTTTCAATTCGAGCAGGCCCAGCTCAGCCGCCGCCGCGAAGGTTCGCCCGCCGCGCATTCGCATCCGCATGCGCACGATCACGCCGCCGCGCACGCGCGGACCAACCACATCGCCGGTCAATAGCAATCGCCCGGTTTCGCGAGGCAAACTCGAATTGCCCCTGCCGGAAAACTCCGGTAGGCTCAGGATCGAAGTGCGACCGGCGGATGAACGCCGGCCGCGAATTCCCTCGATCCGCCGCAAGGATGCCATGCCCGCGACCCTTTCTTGGATGGCCGAATCGGCCCCCTTCGCCCCCCGTTCGAATTCGCCGCTACAATCGGCGGGCGAGTTGCTTCCGCCGCCCCCTATCTACGTCATGTCCGATCCCCAACTCCGCCACAAAATTGCCGCCGCCGCCCACACCGTCGTGGTCAAAGTAGGGACGCGCGTCCTCACCACGCCCGAAGGAACCCTGAATCACGAGCGGATCGACCGTCTGGCCGAGGAAATTCACGCCATCAGTGCCGCCGGCCGCCGCGTCGTCCTCGTCAGCAGCGGCGCGGTCGGCGCGGGAATCAGCCTGCTCGGCCTCAAGGCTCGCCCGACCGATCTGGCCAAGCTCCAAGCCGTCGCCGCCGTGGGGCAGGGGCATTTGATCCAGTCGTACGACCGCACCTTCGCCAAGCATGGCCGCCGTGCCGCACAGGTGCTGCTGACGCGCGAAGATGTGGACGACCGCATCCGGTATCTCAATGTCCGCAACACGCTCCTCTCGATTCTGGAACTCGGCGCGGTTCCGATCATCAACGAAAACGACACCGTCAGCGTCGAAGAGCTTGCCACCACTTTCGGCGACAACGACCGCCTCGCCGCGACCGTCACCAACCTGATCCGCGCTCCGCTCCTGGTCATCTTGTCCGACATCGCCGGCCTCTACGATGGCGACCCCAGCCAGCCCGGCTCGCAGCTCATTTCGACCGTCGAAAAAATCGACGACAAGGTGCTGGGGTATGTCCGCGACCGCAAAACGGGGCTCTCCAAGGGGGGCATGGCCAGCAAGCTCGAAGCCGCCCGCATGGTGACCGCCGCCGGCGAGAATGTCATCGTCGCCAGCGGCCGCCAGCTCGACGTCCTCACGCAAATCATGGCCGGCGAACCGGTCGGCACCCTGTTCCTCGCCCAGGGCAAGGGAATCAGCCCGTACAAGCGTTGGCTCGGCTTTACGGCGCAAGTTCGGGGTCGCATTCATCTCGATGGGGGCGCTCGCAAGGCCCTGGTCGAGCAAGGGCGCAGCCTGCTGGCGGCCGGAATTGTCAGTGCTCAAGGCGATTTTCAAAAAGGGGACGTCGTCGCCCTCTGCGATGCCGAGGGGCAAGTCATTGCCCGCGGGCTGACGAACTATTCCTCCACCGATGTCGAGCGGATCAAGGGACTCAAGTCCGAAAAGATCGCCCAGGTGCTCGGCCATCGCCCTTACGACGAGGTGGTCCACCGCGACAATCTGGCGATTGTGAAGAAGTAGTCTCTTCCAATAGCCGGGACCAAACTGGCCCCAGTTTCCCGCCGAGATTTGCGTTGTTTCAAGGACCGGAACCAGGTTTGGTTCCGGCTCATGCACTTGGTAATGTTAGTGCGCGTGACCATGATCATGTGCATGGCCATGATCGTCATGGTGCAACTCGTGCGCGTGTTTCGGCTCCAAGAAGCCGATCCCCCAGGCCAGCGCGACGCCCAGCGCCAACGCCAGCGTCAGTCGCAGGCGGTCGTGGGCGTGGAAAGCAACTTCCGGCAGCAGATCGGCCAGCGAAATGCAGAGGAACACTCCTGCCGCGAAGGCGAGCGCACAGCCGATGACGACGTTCTGCTGGCCAAACAGCGCGCCGACGCCGAGCATAAAGCCAACGGCCCCCAGCGGGCACATCAGGGCAAACCCGATGTTCGCCAGCCAGATGTCGCGCTTCGACCAACCGCCAGCCGTCATTAGCGAGGTGATCGACAAGGCATCGAGCGGCTTGTGAAGGGCGACGGCGAGGAAAGTGCCCAAGCCAAAGAGGGCGAAGGTCACACCGCCATGCGCTTCGGCCGCGACCGCCGCGCCGAGAGCCAGGCCATCGATCAGCGTGTGCAGCGAGAGGCCAAAGGCGAGGCCAACCCAACTGAACGGATGGCTGGCCGCTGGGCCATGCGAATGATCGTGCCCGCCGTGGTGATGATCGCACGGCCCTTCGTGATCGTGGTCGTGATGATGCTCATCGGCGATGTCGCTCGTGTCCCCATGCTCGTGGGCATGGACATGAAACACGCGGATGAGCAGGAACA
>JANRLS010000065.1:0-4225 GCA_033762315.1 Pirellulaceae bacterium | reverse complement strand
GTGGAAATCGTCACGAGCGGCATGCAGGTTCAGGTATTTGGCCCCCGCCTTCGGCCGCACCAGCGCCAAAATTCCCGCCAGCTTGACCGCATCCCCCTTCCGCCCCGGCACGAGGCGGCTCACATCGACGATCTGGTACTCGGTGGGGATTGCGGCCAGGTCGGCGAAGGAGAGTGTGCGAGGTGATTCGATATCACCGGATATTTGCAAAGATGTCATATCACTCGTACTAAAAGGGAGAAGGACGCAATTTGCGGCGAACGACTTCCGCCCATCCCTTGGCCTTTTGCAGCGTCCCGATGGAGTAGAGCTTCAGCAGAATATCCAATTCGCCACGCTGATCACTCGAAAGCCGACTCTCGCGGTTCAATTCCAAAAGTTCACTCATCCGCTCACTCTGCTCGTCAGTCATTTGCAGATCGGCCATCGCCAGCACTTCGACATCGGAAAGACTCGATAAATGCTGTTGATCCTTTCGGGGGCTGCGGGCAATTTCTTCGTCCAGAATCTCGACGATGTAGACTTCGAGGGGCCGGCCCTCGAATGCGGCCTTTGCTGCAATTTGGCGTGAGGCGATCGACGAAAGATTAATGGGGCGCGAGGCCATTGCAGAATTCCGATGATCGGTGAAAGCTTACGACAATTATGCCCCAGAACAATGCGGCACGCAAAGCTGGCTGCCAACCATCAGCGCAAAAACACCGCCGGACGCCATGACACCTCCTGTGTCCTAGCGCCCGGCGGCGTTAGTCAAAAACGGGTTGCCCGGCGGCGTCCTTCCCGACTGATTCCTTAGCGGGCAACCCTGTGAATGTCATTTGTCATTTGTCCTTGGTCATTTGGCGTGGCTCACCCACTGACAAACGACGACTGACGAATGACCTCCCTTTACGAACACCCCATGCTGTTGCCGCAATTGTGGCAGAGGTAGCAATTGCCGTTGCGGACGGTGATGTTGCCGCAGTTGTCGCAGCTCGGCGCATCGAGCTGAAAGCGGGCGAACTGCTGATTCTGGAGCGTGCCGACGGGAGCGCCGTTGCCATCGATCCGCAGGCGGGGTTCCACGTCGGCCTTTTTGGCGGAGCCATTGGCATGGCCGTTTTCGGCGGTTGTCTTGGTCTCGACTTTGGCTTCGGCCTTCGTGGCCACCGCGGGCCCGCTCGCCTTCATGGCGGCGGGCCGAATCGCGGTGATGTCGTCGTCCTCCACCGCCGCCGGCGTTTTGGGGGCGAGGCCGCTATTGAGTTCCTTGTAACCCGGCAGGAAGACGATCCCCATCCAGCGGAAGATGTAGTCCACCACGCTCTTGGCGATGCGGATGTCGGGGTTCGTCGTGTGCCCCATCGGCTCGAACCGCATGTGCGAGAACTTGTTGACCAGCGCCTCCAGCGGCACGCCATATTGCAGCGAAATCGAAATCGCGGTGCCGAAAGCGTCCATCAAACCGCCGACGGTGCTCCCCTCCTTGGCCATCGTGATGAACAGCTCGCCGGGGCGGCCATCGGGGAACATGCCGACGTTGATGTACCCCTCGTGCCCGCCGACGTTGAACTTGTGCGTCAGCGATTGGCGCGTATCGGGCAGGCGCTCGCGCCGCGGCTTGGCGACGACGACCACCTTCTCGTCCTTCTCCTTCTTGTCATCCGCCTTGGTATTTAGCGGCTGGCTTTGCTTGCTGCCGTCGCGATAAATGGCCAGGGCCTTGAGGCCCAGTTCCCAGCCCCAGTAGTAGGCGTCGGCAATGTCGGCCGGCGTCACATCCGCCGGCATGTTCACCGTTTTGCTGATCGCCCCCGACAGAAACGGCTGGGCGGCGGCCATCATGCGGACATGTGCCCGCCAGTTGATGCTGCGGATGCCATTGGCCGGCTTGAACGCACAATCGAACACGGGGAGATGCTCGGTCTTGAGCTCCGGCGCTCCCTCGATCGTGTCCTGCTCATCGACGTATTTGCAAATGCTTTTGATCTGCGGATCGTCGTAGCCCAGCTTGGCCAGGGCGAGCGGCACCGTCTGGTTGATGATTTTCAGCATCCCGCCGCCGGCGAGCTGCTTGTATTTCACCAGGGCGATATCGGGCTCGATCCCCGTCGTATCGCAATCCATCATGAAGCTGATGGTGCCGGTGGGGGCCAGCACGGTTGCCTGGGCGTTGCGATAACCAACCTTCTTGCCGAGGGCGATGACGCTGTCCCACAGGTCGCGGGCGGCGTCTTTCAGGTAGCCCGGGCCGGCGTCATTGATCTTCTCGACGGCGTCGCGGTGCATCTGCATGACGCGGAGCATCGGCTCGCGATTCTTGTGGAACCCCTCGAACGGGCCGACAACCGCCGCCATTTCGGCACTCGTCAGGTTGGCCGTACCGTGCAGCAGAGCCGTGACCGCCCCGCACACGCTATAGGCTTCTTCGCTGTCGTAGGGCATCCCTTCGCTCATCAGCAGGCTGCCCAGGTTCGAATAGCCCAGCCCCAGCGGACGGAAGGCGTGGCTGTTGCGGGCGATGTCGGCCGTGGGATAGCTCGCATGATCGACCAGAATTTCCTGGGCGATGAAGTAGATGCGGCAAGCAGCCTTGAACCGCTCGACATCGAACTTGCCGTCTGGCAGGCGGAACTTCATCAGGTTGATGCTGGCCAGGTTGCATGCCGTGTTGTCGAGAAACATGTACTCGCTGCACGGATTGCTGGCGTTGATCCGGCCGCTGTTCGGGCAGGTGTGCCAGTTGTTGATCGTGGTGTCGTATTGCACGCCCGGATCGCCGCACTGCCAGGCGCATTCGGCCATGCGACCGAGCAGCCACTTCGCCTCCCAGGTCGGCCCTTCGCGGCTGGGATCGGTCACCCAGTGGGTGGACCACTTCTGGTTGTTCTTCACCGCCTGCATGAACTCGTCGGTCAGGCGGACCGAGAGATTCGCGTTTTGGAACAGGATTGAGCTATAGGCTTCGCCATTGAAATTGGCCTCGTAGCCACCTTTCTCGATCAGGCAGTGGGCCTTTTTCTCTTCTTTCCATTTGCACTCGATGAATTCGAGAATGTCCGGGTGCCAGATTTTCAGCGATTGCATTTTGGCGGCGCGGCGCGTCTTGCCGCCGCTCTTCACCACCGCGGCAATCTGGTCGTAAACCCGCATGAACGAGAGCGGGCCGCTGGGCTTGCCGCCGCCCGAGAGCTTCTCGCGGTGCGAGCGGAGGGTGGAAAGATCGGTCCCCGTGCCGCTGCCGAACTTGAAGAGCATGGCCTCGGCGGTAGCCAGGCTCATGATCGCTTCCATGTTGTCATCGACCGACTGGATGAAGCACGCCGAACCTTGCGGATATTCATAGGGATTTTCCGGCTGCTCGACCTCCATCGTTTCGGGATTCCACCGCCAATTGCACTTGCTACCGGTAACGCCATGAATGTGGAATAGGCCCACATTGAACCAAACGGGGGAATTGAACGCCCCGTGCTGATTCAGGCACATCCACGACAGCTCGCGATAGAACCGCTCGCCATCTTCCTCGCTGGCGAAGTAACCGTCGGCTTTGCCCCAATCGGTGATCGTGCGGGTCACGCGGTTGATGAGTTGCTTGACCGACCGCTCGCGCTCGGGGGTGCCATTCTCGCCATAAAAATATTTGCTGACGATGACGTTCGTGGCCAGTTGCGTCCAGCCGGCGGGGATTTCGACATCCTTCTGCTCGAACATCAGCTTGCCGCTCTCGTCCTTAATTTGGGCGGAGCGGAGCTCCCACTGGACCGAATCGAACGGATCGGCCAGTTCGGCGGGGCAAAATTGGGCCTCGATTTTCAGGCCCTTGGAAAGCTCTCGCAGACCATCCATTTTGGGGGTGCCAGTGACGCGAGTGCGCGGCGCAGTAACGGTTGCCATGGTTCAGCTCCTTCTGCAAAAAGGACACCCAACAGCGGGCATCGGCTTCCTGCTCTAAACAGAATAACAGTGGACAATAGTCGTATCAAGGCGCTGCCGAACGTGATGCAATCTGACCAAAATCGGAAGAATTCCTTGGTCGTCCCGGAATCGGGGGTTCATCCCTACACCTACCACATATAGTAGGTATCGGCACACGCTACCACAACCCGTTGTGGTAGGCGGGAATCTTAACGGGCGAAAACAACTCGTCAACTAGCCGCGAAAAAATGTCGCAAACTGCTGTCTGGCAAGAACTTACGACCCATTTTACCCATCTTCTAAACCGAATTTAATCGCCGCATGAAGACAC
>JANRLS010000064.1:0-19991 GCA_033762315.1 Pirellulaceae bacterium | reverse complement strand
CTGTCGCTGATGTCGCGGCGGTTTACGCCGGACCTCTATAGCATTGTCACCGCCGCCAAACAGACGGCTGGCGACCAGTATGCCCTGCACGTCGCCGAAACGGCCCGCGAATATCCGTACTCGCCGTCCTACGAGCACGATCAGGTCAAGCTCGGTCTCGACCGCGCCCGCCTCCCCGATGGCGAAATCGTGGACCTCGTCAGTCGCCTGCCAGGGCATCCGCTGGAGTGGCGCACTCTCCAACTCAGCCGGCGGCCGGAGCGCCGCGAGCGCGAGCAGTGGCAAATGCGGTGGAATCCGTATTCGCAGTGCAGTTGGCCGCCGGAAGACAAGCTGATCGAGGATTTTCGGGCTCACGTCTTCGACCGGGCGGCCGCGGTGATCGGTGCCGACCTGGCCCGCACCGAGCCGTTCACCACCAGCGTGATGGACGGCATCGACATCCGCGATACGCTTCGGCACTGGTACGAGGAGAAAATCTACGTCAAGGTGCTCCCCCCCAGCCGCGGCAAGCTCGATTGCGTGGTGATGCTGTTCGACGCCCCCTGCGACCCGCGGACCTATCCTTGGCGAACCACCTGGTATGCCGAGCACGACGAGGAATCGACCCTCGCCTTCTATGCGACCGATTTTCACAAGGATATGGTCGGTCCCGGCATTGCCCTGGCGACCTATGGCGGAGCGATGTTCCTGTATCCGCCGGTGCATATTCCCGATGTCTTTCGCGATAAGCGGCTCGACTTTACGGAAACGCTCGAAGAGCGGCTCTTGGCGGCGGCGTGCCTCTATAGCACTTGTCCCAACATTGCCCTCGTCAGCAGCGCGCCACCCGGCGCCGGCTGGAGAAAGCTCGCCAGCCGCTACAACAAAAAATGGGTTCACTTGCCGCTCAGCCAGTTCAGCGACGGCACGATCCAGCAACTGCGGATGGTCCACGTGCTGAACGGCCATCAGGTGCGCAGCTACGCCGCGGAGTTTATCCGGAAGGCGTGATGCGGTGCGTAGGGCGGGCGTCTCGCTTGGAGAGATTTCTCGACTACGAGTTCGCCGCGCTACCACGATAAGGTCGGTCCGACACAACCGCGAGGAGAATTCGCCATGCCCCGCCAAACCTATTCCACCGGCACGCCCTGGGAGCGCGCGGTCGCGTATTCGCGGGCGGTGCGGGTCGGCTCGCAAGTGTTCGTGGCGGGAACCACGGCGTCGCTGGAAGACGGGACGACAGTCGCGCCGGGTGACGCCTATCGGCAGGCGGTGTTCATTTTGGAGAAGATTTCCGCGGCACTGGCGACAGTGGGGGCAAAACCGGCCGACGTGGTCCGGACGCGAATGTTCGTCACCGACATTAGCCGCTGGGAGGAGATCGGCCGGGCGCATGGCGAGTTTTTCGCGGGGATCAATCCGGTCGCGACAATGGTCGAGGTTCGTCGCCTGGTGAACCCCGATCATCTGGTCGAAATCGAGGTCGATGCGGTCGTGAGCGAGCCCTAGACGAGGGCTTTTCAAGCGGCACCACTACCGATAGTAGGCTGGCCGCTTCTGACCACAAGATATAGTGTACATATTGACATTTTTAGGCAAACCTGCTCGACTAAGGGGTTGGGGAAGGTGTCGCTCGGAGCGGCGCGGTCGCGGGAAGGAAATCGCAGCAGGCAAAAACAGAAATGCGCGAAGATCGCAAGAAAGACGGGGCCGGTGAAACCGACAACACGGGAGCAAAATAGCGATGCGGAACACGATGGAAGGATGCGTTGGAAAGGTCGCCAAGGTGAGAATCGTCGGCGGCGTGATTGTTAAGAGGGCTTATCGGGGACGGGAAGTGATTATCGACGTAAGTCCATAATAAACAACCATTTAGAACACTTTTTGAGCGCAAAAAAATCGCTGCGAAAGTGATAAGTATAAGTTATTGGCGACCAATCACCCCCTGAAGGAACTGTCATGACGAAGCGTCAACCGGCGGCCCCCATTCGCTGTCCCTGGGCGCGGGGGGAGCAGTATGAGGCGTATCACGATGCCGAGTGGGGGGTGCCGGTGCATGACGACCGGGTGCTGTTCGAGTTTCTGATTCTCGAAGCGGCGCAGGCGGGGCTCAGTTGGGCGACGATCCTGAAGAAGCGCGACAACTATCGCCGGGCGTTTGCCAAGTTCGATCCGGCAGCGGTCGCCCGGTTTGGCCCGCGCGACCAACAGCGACTGCGGGCCGACGCGGGGATCGTCCGCAACCGGCTGAAGATTGCCGCCGCCATCGATAGCGCGCGGGCGTTCCTCGTCGTGCAAAGCGAGTTCGGGAGCTTCGATCAGTATGTCTGGCAATTCGTTGGGGGCCGGCCGATCCAGAATCGCTGGCCTGAGCTGAGCGCGGTCCCGGCGCGGACCGCCGAGTCGGATGCGCTCAGCAAAGATCTCAAACGTCGCGGCTTTCGGTTTGTCGGCAGCACGATTTGCTACGCCTTCATGCAAGCGGTCGGCCTGGTCAACGATCACCTGACCACCTGCTACCGGCAGCGAGAATTGCGGTAGGGTGGGGCTGTGCCCACCACATCCGTTAGAAGATCGAGAAGAGTGGTAGGCGGAGCCTACTCTACGGACGCTACGGCACGCGCGGCGCGAGGCGGACCTTGACTTGCAGCGGCGCGGCGGCGCGCGACAGGTCGAGCGTCACTTCGCGCTCGGGGTCGCGCTGGGCAAGCAGTTGCTGCAGGTCGTCCAGATTGGCGACCGGCTGGCCGTCGAGCTTGTGCAGCAAGTCGTCGGGCAAGAGGCCGGCCCGCGCGGCGGGAGAGTCCGGAGCAATGGCGGTGAGCGCGAGGCCACCGACCGCTGCTTCGCCATCGATCCCCAGCACCGGCTCGCTGCCGGGGAGCCAGGTTCCCAGTTGCTGGCCACTGCGCATCGGCTGGAAATGCTCCCAGGCGGGGAGCAGGCGGGCGCAGGTGACGCCACCAAAGCGACTGATCGCCACCTGCACGGCGAGCAGGTTGCCGTCGCGGTCGAGCAGCGGCCCGCCCGGCAGCCAGTGGGGCACGTCGAGATCGGTCCAAATCGTGGCGGGCAAGACGCGCCGCAGCGCGACCGGCTCCCCCGCCGCCGGCATGAATTCGTCGGGGGGGCCGGCGGGAGTCATCGCCAAATAAACCTGATCTTGCCGCGGAGTATTGGTCCCAATTTTTTCGAGCTTGGCGAAATTGCCGCGAGGTTCGACTTGCAACAGCGCCAGATCAAACTCGCGATCGAGCCCCCGAATCCGGGCCGAAACGACCGTGCCGCCGGCCAGGGTCACTCGGACGAGCGCTCCCGATTTGTACGCCAAATGGCCGGCCGTCAGAATCTCGCCCTCCGGGTGAATGATGACTCCGAGCCCCTGCCGGCCATCAGGCATGTCGAGGCGCACGGTCGCGGGGCGAGCGCGATCAATCAGCGGCGAGACCAACTGCTCGCGGACCTTGTCGTTGGTCGCTTCGGGCGAAGGGGCGGCCGGAATGCTCTCGAAATCGCGATGCCCGCGGGCCAGATAGATGTGATCGACCAGTGCCGGCTGGCCCTCGGTAGCGCCGAGCAGCAGGGCGGTCAAATCGAGCGGACCAAAATCGGCAAAGAGATCGCGCGTCATCACGACCCAGTCCTTGGGCGGGTTGTCTTGCCAAATGCGCGTCGCCGCGCCGAACGACGCGCTCCCCTTTCCCAGGTCATAGCGCGGCAGCGATTGGCGGGCATCGGCCGACTCGAAGCCGATCGCGACGCGACCGCCGCCGGGCTTTTTCACCGCGAACCGGATGAAGCGATACTCGCCCCACGCGGGTCGTTCGCGAATGCGAATCGTCTGGCCCAGCGGCAGCCGAAATTGCCCACCGGGACCGACGCGAATCGCGCGCGAGCCGTGATACCGGTCGTCGGCAGTGACCGCCGCCGAGCCGCCGGTCGGCGGGTCGAGCGCGGCGAGCGCGGCTTGCTCCTCGAACACGCGATAGAGCGTGGGAAGCTGATCGGCCGTTTCGATGGTGCGATATTCGACCGGCGTTTTGTCGGCCGGCAGCTGGCGGATTTCGACGTCGATCGTCGCCGGCGGAGTCCGCTGATAGCCGGCCAGCGCCACGGCAAGCGGGCGGTTCTCCCCCGCATCGGACTGCCGCACGGGAACGGGCAATTCCGCCGCCAGTTCGCCGCCGATTCGCACCACGAGCTTCGGCTCTTGGCCGCCATACTCGGGCCTGGTGGCGGCAATGACCAGCCACTGGTCGCGCGGGCCAACGGTGATCTGCCGCTTCAGTACCAGCGGCTTACCGGTCGCGGCGACGGCGGCATGAAACGCGCCGGGCGCAGGGAGCTGCGCGTCGCGCAGCGCGGCGATTTCGACCCCACCGCCGGGCGGAATCGTCGCCGACCACTCGCGCCACGCATAAAACCGCCGCGCCAGCCGTTTGTCGAACTGGGCCCGTACCGCCGCCGGATCAAGCTCCAGCAGCGGATCGCACCAGTCGGCATGGTCGCGAATATCGAGCGGATCGGCACCGGCGGGGCGGTCGTTGTCGGCCGGGTCGATCTCCAGCACCAGTTGCGTTTGGCTCGGCGGACCGGCGAGCGCCAGCACGCCGCTGTCGGCCACCGTTTCGCTGCCGATCAGCAGCGGGCTTTGCCACAGCGGATTGCCGGCGGACTGACCGGTCCATATTTTCGCCCGCAAGCAACCGCCGCGGCCGGCGGCCCGGTCGAGGCAAACTTGCGTGCGGAGCGAACGCACCCCCGCCGGCAAGTCGAACGCGAGCTGGCTCGCGCCGTGAACTCCCAGCCCCCAGCCAAATTCGAGCGTGTGGCTGCGCAGCGGCCCGCCGTGCGTGTTGCGATTGATCTCGGCCCGGGGCAGGGGAGCATCGTCGTCATCGGCGGCAGCCGCCTGGCGCGGCGCTCGCGGCGACAGCCGGCTCAGCGGCACTTCGCGCGGGGCATAGCCGCGGCGAAAGACCATTTCGCGGCAGGGAACCCACAGAATATCGAGGCTCCAGGCGGGCTGCAGGCCATGCACCCAGCGGTCGCAATCGGCCGAATTCCCCTCGAACCGCGGCACCACGCGGGCCTGCGACGCGGTAGCGACCAGGCCGGCCGTCGTTTCGACCTGATACAGCCGGCTGTCGATGTTGGGGCACACCACGGCGACTTCATCCCAGTGGGCAGCCCACGGATCGGCGGCGGGCAGATGCACCTCGGCCAGGTCGGACCACGGCACGCGGCGGCTATCCCCCTCGGGCAACAGCAGGTTCAGTTCGCCGGAGCCGAAGCGAATCGCCCGGAACGCGAGCTGCCGGCCATCGCGATAGATGGCCGTGCCCGGTTGATAGGCTTGCCGGCCGCGGCGCTGCCAGACGATCTTGCGCACGAACGAGAGCGCGACGCGGATTTCGGCCACGGGCTTGTTTTCGGGAGGCTCGAACCGCTGCGCGCTGCGCACCACCAGGTGCGGCGGCAGGGGCTCGAACGGCCGCTCGTGCCCCGACCGATAGTCGATGGCCAGCCCCGGAAAGCGATCGCCCGAGTGCAACTCGATATAGGCCGCCGGCAAATCAGGAAGGCTGAGCGAGCGATCGCGCAGCCAGCGAAACGGATTCGAGGCCTCGGCCAGCGGTTGCCCTTCGAGCTTGGGCTGGGCGGCTTTATCGTGCCAGTCGGTCAGCCGATTTCCTTGCACACGCTGCCCGCCCGCCAGCAGCGCGGCAAACCGCGGTGGCTTGTCGGCCGCTGTCAGCGGCGCGGCGGCAAGCACAGCGAGGCAAAGCAGGATGGTTCGCACGAGGCTGGACACAAGGGGGGCGGGCGAGGGGTGGCAACTGGAAACAACTGGCCGCGAAGCTCGATTCTGTTACACCCGGCCGCGCCGTGCAATGCGACAGACCGGCCGGGCTGCGGGGTGCCGCCAGGTGCGCCACTCGTTGCAAGAACCGCCCGCGGCCCGATAATGCGGGCGGCTTGTATTCTCCGTTTTGGAAAGGTCGCGATGTCGCTCTTGGTTGTCGGTTCGGTGGCGTTTGACTCGGTTGAAACTCCCACAGCCAGCCGCGAGCGCGTGCTGGGGGGCTCGGCCACGTTCTTCTCGTACTCGGCCAGCTTCTTCACGCCGGTGCGGCTGGTGGGCGTGGTGGGCGAGGACTTTCCGCCCGAGCACGTCGCGCTGCTCAAGGGCCGCAACATTGACACCGCGGGCTTGCACGTCCAGCCGGGGGGCAAAACCTTTTTCTGGAAGGGGAAGTACCTGCCGAACATGAACGACCGCGAGACGCTGGAGGTGCAGCTCAACGTGTTCGGCGATTTTCGCCCGAAGCTGCCCGAGGCGTTTCGCCGCAGCGACTTCATCTTTCTGGCTAACGGCTCGCCGGTGACGCAGATGAGCGTGCTGGAGCAGGCGCTGGGGCCGAAGCTGGTCGTCGCCGACACGATGGACCTCTGGATTCGCGAGCAGCACGAGCCGCTGATGGCCCTCTTTCGCCGGCTGGATGGGCTGGTGCTGAACGACAGCGAGGCCAGGCTGCTCACCGGCGACGAGAATCTCGTCTCGGCAGGCCGCAAGGTGCTGGGAATGGGCCCGCGGTTTGTGGTAATCAAGAAGGGGGAGCACGGCGCGATGTTCTTCTCGGCCCACGAGACCTACGTGCTGCCCGCGTTTCCGACCGAGCGGGTCGTCGACCCCACCGGCGCCGGCGACAGCTTTGCCGGCGGTCTGATGGGCTATCTTGCTTCGCAAGGGAACTTCGATCCCAAGACGCTGAAAGAAGCCCTGGCCTATGGCATTCTCGTCGCCAGCTACAACGTCGAAGACTTCAGCCTCGACCGACTAATGCAGATCGACCGGAGCGATTTGGATGTGCGGATGGGGCAGTACAAGAAGATGCTGAGTTTTTGAGAGACTTGCCATGCAGGCAACAGCACATCGGCACCGGCTTTCATTTAGCCTGCGGACGGTCGGCATTGTTGTCGCGCTGGCGGCTATTGTCATTCACCGATATGGGCCGCAGATCCGAGAAATGTGGGATCGCGGTCAATCTCCGGTGAAAACTATTCGGACGGTTGGAGAACTTAATCAAGCGATGACAGAGAAACGCGCGGCAATTTTCTGCAATGTCGACTGGTCGTTTTATAGTGTTTATCGGCAGCGCGTGATTAGCGAGTTTGCCCTGCGCTGGGAACGAACGATGTCGTCCGAACCCACGGAGTTTTATGTTGTCGATTTGACGGATCCCAGCAATGTGGTGGCTGCGCACGCGAACAAGGTCTTTGGCTTCGATTGCCGAAGCGGATGGGGAGAAATCGTGTGGGTGCGAGACGGCAAGCCAGTCGAATACACTCGCTACTGGGAAGAGCCACCATCACAGAAATTCCTGGCGGCGCTCGCGCAGCGCATCTTCGGCTTGTCGAAGGTTGCGGCATTTCCTGGACCGCCTGAAGCAATTGCAAACGACTGACATCGTCCCAACGCGCGGCAGCAGTCGCACGGATTCTCTGAGAACAAATAGGCCCGCCATGCCACGCATTCGCACGTTTGTCGCCGTCGAACTCTCGCCGCAGGTGAAGGCCCGCGCGAAGGAGCTGATCGGCAAGCTGCGCGGCGCGGCGGCAACGGTGAACTGGGTCCGGCCGGAAGAGATGCACCTGACGCTGAAGTTTCTGGGGGACGTGCCCGACACCGACACGCCCGACATCTGCCGCGTGGTGGCCGCTGCCGTGGCCGACTTCGAACCGTTCGAGATCGTCTGTCGCGGCGCGGGGGCCTTTCCCACGGCCGAACATCCGCGGACGCTGTGGATCGGCATTCGTGACGGAGCGGAAGAGCTGACCCGCTTGCAGGGGGCGATCGACGACGCGCTGAAGCGGGAACTGGGCTTTGCCCGCGAGCCGCGCCGCTTTCAGCCTCACCTGACGATTGGCCGCGTCAAGCACGAGCCGCCCGAAGCCGCGGGGGAACTGGCCCGGCTCGTCGCGGAACAGGCCGAGTTCGACGGCGACCTGGCGGCGATCGACGAGGTGGTGGTTTTCGCCAGCTATCTCGACCGCCGCGGCCCCCGGCACGAAGCACTCGCGACGGCGGGGCTGGGGGGATGAGCTCACTCCGCTCCGGCCACCAATTCGCAGTCCTTCATCGTAAAGACAATGTTGCGATCAATCGGAAAATGAAGATGGTCCTTCACCTTCCGCGGAATCCCCCGAATGGTCACCGGCACACCGGGCTTGATCTGGGCGAGATCCTTGCGCTGGTTGCCGGCAAAGCCGTGGTCGCTTCCTTGGAAATACGACGCGGTGCTGCCGAAGTGGCACACGATTTCGATTCGGCCGAGAAAATCCGGCTCATGCAGGCGGGCTTCGATCTTCACGTTGTAGCCGCCGATGCCATCCCGCTCGACTTCCGTCACGATGCCGGTCAGATCGACCCAGTGATGGAGGAACAGGTCGTCCACCTGAGCCGCATTGAAGCGACTGATTTTGAGGACTTCGAGCGGGGTGGTTTTGGTGGGAGGGGCGGAAAGGATCGTGGTGGCAGCGAGGAAAGTGGCGGTAAACATGATGCAACTCCATAGCAGATGTGGCCGTTACCACCCGCATGTTCGGAGTTTTGAACATCGCTGTCAATTATCCAAGGCATTTTGTCAACGTATTTTAACATTTTATCCACCTGATAGGGTGGATTTCTGGCCTAAGAAGCCTTGAACTCAGGCCAAACTCGATCGTCCCGCGACCCGCAGCCTGTCGAGCCACCACTCGCCTACAATGGGTAGAACTCGCGACTTTCCACCCCCTTCTGCCGGCCCCTCCAACCTTGGAAATCATCACCTACCCCCATCCGACGCTCCGCCGCAAATCGAAGCCGCTCCGGCGGGTTGATGCGGAGCTGCGCGGCATGATTCGCCAGATGTTCGACCTGATGTACGCAGCCAAAGGGATTGGCCTCGCCGCCAATCAGGTCAACCTGCCGCTGCGCCTATTCATCATCAATTTGGAGGCGAAGCCGGGAGCGGGCGAAGAACTGGTGTTTCTGAATCCGGTAATTTCGCTTCCGCGCGGCGGCACTGAAGAATCGGAGGAAGGTTGCCTCAGCCTGCCGGGGCTATACGGCCCGGTGAACCGCCCCAAGCAAATTCGCATCCATGCTTATTCGCTGGAGGGGAAGGAATACGAAGCGGACCTCTCTGGCCTGTTTGCCCGCTGCGTGCAGCACGAGCTCGATCATCTTGACGGCGTGCTCTTTCCCGACCGGATGAGCCCCACCGCGCTGTCCGACGTGCGCGACGACCTGGCCGTCTTCGAAACCGAGTTCGCCAGTCGCCGCAACACCGGCGGCATTCCCAGCGACGAGGAAATCGCCAAGGAATGGGCGGCTTGGGAAGCGAAGTACGGGTGATTGCCATGCGACTCGTTGTTCTCGGCACTGGTCCTTTCGCGGTGCCGATGTTTGGCGCGCTGCTCGATTCGCCGCATGAAGTGGCGGGCTTGGTCACGCGGCCGACCCCGCCGGCCAAGGGGCGCGAGAAGTCGCCCGTCAACCCGATGCGCGATCTGGCCGAAAGCCGCGGCGTCGCGGTGGACGCGCCGGAGAGCATCAACAGCGACGAGGGATTGGGACTGCTCAGGTCGCTCGCGCCGGACCTGCTGGTGGTCTGCGATTACGGACAAATCCTCTCTCCGGCGGCGCTGGCCGTTGCGCCGCTGGGGGGGATCAACCTCCATGCCTCGCTGTTGCCGAAGTATCGCGGGGCGGCACCGATTCACTGGGCCATCCTGCGGGGCGAAACCGAAACGGGCGTCTCCGTCATCCACATGACTCCGCGGCTCGATGGCGGGCCGATCCTGTCGGTGCGCCGCGCGGCGATTGGACCTGAAGAAACTCAGCCCGAACTGGAGCAGCGATTGGCCCAACTGGGCACCGAAGCGGTTCACGAAGCGCTCGATACGCTGTTGGCCTGGGACCGCGCATCGCCCATCGGCCAGTCGCAAGATGCCACGCTGGCGACCAAAGCCCCGCGGCTGAAGAAGGAGCAAGGGGCTGTCGATTGGTCGCGGTCGGCGGCCCAGATTTGCAACCAGGTGCGGGCCCTCAAGCCCTGGCCGGGCACGTTTTCCTTCTGGCATCGGGCGGGGCAAGAGCCGGTGCGGCTGGTGCTCGACCAGGTGCGGCTTGTCGATGCCGCGAGCAATGCGCCGGGCGAGGTTGTCGAAGTCGCGCGCGATCGGCTGGTCGTGGGAGCCGGCGAGGGTGCCGTTGCGATTCTGGCCTTGCAACCTGCCGGCAAAAGGGTGCTGGGCATCGAGGAGTTCCTGCGCGGGTATCATGTCAGGTTGGGAGATCGCTTCGGCCCCGCTTCCTGATTGGCCCTCATGTCCACGCCTCGCATCTTGATGTGCCCGCCGGACCACTACGGCATTGAGTACGAAATCAATCCCTGGATGAGCCGCTCGCGGCAAGCTGATCGGCCGCTGGCGATCACCCAGTGGCGGGCCCTGCGCGATATCCTCACGGGGCTGGGGGTGAAGGTTGAGCTGCTCGAACCGGTTGCCGGCCTGCCGGACCTCGTCTTCACCGCCAACGCGGCAATGATCTATCGCCGCCGGGCGATCCTCTCGCACTTTCGCCACCAGCAACGGCAAGGGGAAGAGCCGCTGTGCGCCCAGTGGTTCGCCGAGCAAGGCTTCGCCGTCGAACGGCTGCCGGAGGGAAGGTATTTTGAAGGGGCGGGGGACGCGCTCTTCTGCGGCGATACGCTGGTGGCTGGCTATCGGATTCGCAGCGACGTGCGCAGCCAGCAGCTGGTGGGGCAGCTGGTCGAGGCGCGCGTGGTGCCGGTCGAACTGGTCGATGAGCACTACTATCACCTCGACACCTGCTTTTGCCCCCTCGCGCCGGGGCGGGCGATCTGGTTTCCCGGCGCGTTCGACGACTACGGCCGCCGGGCGCTAGTTGAGCTGGTGCCGGAGCTGATCGAAGTGGCCGCCGAGGAGGCACAGTCATTCGCCTGCAATGCCGTGGTGGTGGGACGGCACGTTGTTACCAACAGCGGCTGCCCAGGGCTGCATCGCGATCTGGCGGCGCGGGGCTACACGCCGATCGCCACGCCGCTGTCGGAGTTTGTCAAAGCGGGCGGCAGCGCCAAGTGTTTGACGCTGCGACTGGACGGCGAAGAAGCGGCGGGCTGGAAAGCCGGCCGCTAGGCGCACACAAGCCGAAAGCGCGAGCGAGGGACGCGCGAAACTAATCCCGTGCTTGCGCTGCGGGCTTGTTTGATCCCTTGCTGACACTGCGGGTTAGTGTTGGCAAGCCCGCGTGCGGCTAGGCCTTGTCTTTCTCGGTCGAAATCAGCGGGCCGCCGCCGCCAAGGCCGCCCTTGAGCTCGCCGCGAGCCTTCTTGGACTCCTTCGGCGAGGGAGCGGCACCATCGACCGGCGGATTAGCTTCGATGTCGTCGTTGGCCCAATCGACCCGCTTGCGCGAGAGGCCGATCTTCCGCTCGTCGATATCAACCCGCAGCACTTTGACCTCGATCTTGTCGCCGACCTTGACCACGTCCTCGGGGTTCTCCACCTTGTGGTCGGCAAGTTCCGAGATGTGGAGCAGCCCTTCGAGGCCGTCTTCCAGGCCGACAAATACGCCGAAGTTGGTGATCTTCGTCACGGTGCCGTGGACGACCTGCCCCGGCGAATACTTGCCAGGGATGTTGTTCGCCCACGGATCTTCGTCGAGTTGCTTGAGGCCGAGAGCGATGCGCCGCCGCTCTTGATCGACGGACAGAATCTTGCACTTTACCGCCTGCCCCTTTTCAAGCATTTCGTTGGGGTGGCTGATCTTGCGGGTCCACGACATATCGCTGACATGCAAGAGGCCGTCGATCCCCTCTTCCAGCTCGACGAACGCGCCGTAGTTGGTGAGGTTGCGCACCTTGCCTTCGACGAGCAGATCGACCGGATACTTCTCGGCCACGCGGGTCCAGGGGTTTTCCTGGGTCTGCTTCATGCCGAGCGATAGCTGCTGGCCGTCCTTATCGACGCCGAGAATGACGACGCTGATTTCATCGCCGATTTGCACCAGCTCGCTGGGATGATTGACGCGGCGGGTCCACGACATCTCGCTGATATGCACCAGCCCTTCGATGCCCGGCTCCAGCTTGACGAACGCGCCATAGCTCATCACGTTCACGACCTGGCCTTTGTGCGTGCTGCCGACGGGGTACTTCTCGACCACGTCTTTCCACGGGTTGTGCCCCTTCTGCTTCAGGCCCAGGGCGATCTTCTTCTTTTCGCGGTCGATGTGCAGCACCATCACCTCGATCTCCTGGTCGATCGAAACCATCTCGCTTGGATGGCCGATCCGTTCCCAGCTCATGTCGGTGATATGGAGCAAACCATCGATGCCCCCCAGATCGACGAACGCGCCGAATTCGGCGATGTTCTTGACCACGCCCTTGCGAATCTGGCCGTTCTCCAGTTCCTTGAGCAACGCCTCGCGGTCTTCTTCGCGCTGCCGCTCGATGAGCGAGCGGCGACTGACGACGATGTTGCGGCGGGCTTCGTCGATTTTGAGCACTTCGCACTGCACGACGCGGCCGATGTAGTCGCCAATGTCGGCCGGGCGGCGGATATCGACCTGGCTGGCGGGGAGGAAAACATTGACGCCAATATCGACGAGCAGACCTCCCTTGATCTTGCGCGTCACCGTGCCGGTGACGATCTTTCCCTCCTGGATGGACTTCATCATCTCGTTCCAGTCGTCCATCTTCTTCGCTTTGCGCTTGCTGATGCGCACCATCCCGCCGTCGTCCGGCGTGGCGGTTTCGTCCTCCAGATCTTCAATCAGCACGCGCACGAGTTGGCCCACCTGCGGCGGCTCTTCTCCTTCGTCCCATTCGTCGAGATTGATCGACCCTTCGCTCTTGAAGCCGATATCGACCATCACCATCCCGTCGCCGACGCGGAGGATGCGCCCTTCCACAATTTTGTTGACGTCGAATTCGCCGCCGCCCCCCATGTCGCCAGGGGCCAAGCCAGCCTCTTCAAAGCCGGACACTGCCGACTCAAACATCGAGTGAATATCGGGATCGTTTTCGAGCGTGCGAATGAGGGCGCGATTGACCATGGAATTCGTCGTACCTTGGCGGTGGGCTGCCGATGCGGGTCCGTGGTGGGCAAGCGAGAAGAGTGCCCGGCCCGCAACCAGCCGTGACCAAACAATAGGGGACAATTTCGCCACTTGCCTGCGGACTACATCAGCCCGGCAAAATGGGCAGAGGCGAAACCCGCGATCCTACCGCCTGTCGCCCTAGCGGACAAGGACAGTTCGGACGCTAGCGGCCCCCCTGGGCAGGCTACAATCCCGTTCATGGACGAACCAAAGTCACTTTCGACCCGCCCCGGCTGGACCGAACCGTGCGATCGCTGGCCTTTGCGGCTGTTGCTGGCGGTCTGTCAGGGGGTCGCGATCGGGCTGACGTGGAGCTTGTGGCAGGTTCGCACTGGTCGGCCGCCAAATTTGCCGTTGATTGATGCGGGATGGGTCGATGCCCTGCAATTTGGCTTTGGTTGGCCGCTGCTGGCGACGCTGGTGCTGGCCGTTTGCTGGCCGGCAGTCGGCGTGGTGGTGCATTTAGCGGTCCTCGCCCTGGCGATGGCCTGCGACCAGATGCGCATTCAGCCGGAGTTTATCTCGGTGGCGATTCTGCTGGCGGGGACGCTGCCGCGCCGCGGGCCGCTGCTGGTGGCGCGGTCCCATCTCGTATCGCTCTGGACCTTCAGCGGTTTGCACAAGCTGCTCAGCCCTGAATATTGGCATGAAACCGGCCCGATGCTCGCCCGAATGCTGTTTCCTTGGCTGGGAGACGACCAGGCGCTTATCGGTGGAATTGCTATCGCGATTGGCGAGCTGCTCACGGGCCTCGCCGTGCTGCTCCCCTTCACTCGGCGGGCCGTGCCGTGGATGGCGGTCGCCCTGCATGGGGGCATTTTGCTGTCGCTCGTGCTGGATTGGTGGAACTCAGCCGTCTGGCCGTGGAATATCGCCCTCGCCGCCGCTGGCTGGGGGCTGATCGCCGGCTGGCGGGGGTCGCTCCTTAGCTATGGCAGCGACCTGCCGCAGCCAATCGTCCCCGTCGCCGCTGGTGCCCGACCGACGGGCGGCACGAGCCTCGCCCAGCGGCGACTATGGCAATGTGCGGCAATCTTCGCCCTGCTCCATCCGCTGCTGTTCTATATCGACGCTGGCGATGCGTATGCGTCGTGGTGCGTGTATGCCAACAACGGCCCCGACGGCACCTTCTATGCGGCTCGCGATGAGCATGCCCTCGAGATTTTGGACCAAGACCCCACCGCCTGGCCCTACGAACCGGGCGAGGAGCTGCTGCTCCGCGAATACGATCTGCTGAACGTTCCCTTTCCTCCGGCCACGCGGCTCTTCCGCCAATATCTGCGCCGCCTCGGCCAGCCGGGGGATATGGTGATCGTCGTCGATCCGCGTCTCTGGCCGCGATGGCGCGGCTACGACCGTCTCATGTATCTCAAAGAGCGCGACGGCACCGTCTCGGCGACGCCAATCAAGCGGCAGCGGTAAGCCAAATTGCGCTCCTTGCCCAGTTCGCCTTGCTGCCGCCAAGCCCCGCAAGTACACTCCCGCCGCTTCGGGCTCGTATAATGCGCTTATCGGCCGCGGACGGAGTGTCTCATGTCGTCAGCCTTGCTTGCCTTGCTCTTGTTGGCCGCCGATCCGTCGCCGACGGCCGTGGTTGTCGCTCCGCGCGAATTTGTCCCCGCCTTGCAGCCCTGGATCGAGCATCGCGAGGCGCAGGGAATTCGCGTGCTGCTGCTACCCAACACCGGCACGACCGACGAAATTCGCGCCGCCATTCGCCGGATCGCCGCGAGCGAGCCGGTGAAGTTTGTGCTGCTGGTCGGCGATGCCGAACCTGCCGCCCGGACCGATCCCTCCGTCCGCGCCCGCAGCGTGCCGACGCGCCTGCAGCCGGCGGTCGTCAACGTGAAATGGGGGAGCGAGCCGGAGATCGCCACCGACAACGGGTATGCCGACCTCGACGACGATCAATCTCCCGACCTTGCCATCGGCCGCTTGCCCGCCGATTCGCCGGCCGAGTTGTCGCGCATCGTCGGCAAGATTCTGGCTTACGAGCGGAACACCGATTTCGGTCCCTGGCGGCAGCGGGTGAATTTCATCGCCGGGGTCGGCGGCTTTAGCCCGCTGATCGACGGCGTGATTGAAACCGCCACCAGCCGCATGCTAACGAGCGGCATTCCCGCGGCTTACGAATCGCAAATGACCTACGGCAGTTGGCGCAGCCCCTATTGCCCCGATCCGCGACTGTTTCACGATACGGCGGTCCGGCGGCACAACGAGGGGTGCCTGTTTTGGGTTTACATCGGCCACGGGCACGCGCACGGTCTCGACCGGGTGAGTGTGCCCGGCGAGCGGTTCCACATTTTCGATGTCGATGATTGCCCCGAACTGCGGGCCGCCGGCGGGCCGCCGATTGCCGTCATGCTCGCCTGCTACACGGCCGCGTTCGATCAGCCGCGCGATTGCCTGGCTGAGGAACTGCTTCGGGCCAGCGGCGGCCCGGTCGCCATTTTTGGCGGCACGCGCGTGACGATGCCCTATGCAATGGGAGTGATGGGTTCGGCCTTGATGGACGAATACTTCCAGAAAAAGCCCACGACGCTGGGCGAAGCAATCCTCGCCGCCAAGCGCCGCACCATGCAGCCCCCCAGCGAAACCGAGCCGCTCAAGGACGCGAACCGGATCATTCTCGATGGGGTCGCCTCGGTCATCAGCCCCAGCCGCGAATCGATGGAGGCGGAACGCCGCGAGCACCTCGCGCTCTTTAATCTGATTGGCGATCCACTCTTGCGACTCACTTATCCACACGAAGTCGCGCTCGAAGCCCCCCGCGAAGCCGGGCCGGGCCAGAAGCTGACGATCTACGGCACCACGCCGCTGGCGGGCACCGGGGTATTGGAATTGGTATGCCGGCGTGATTGCCACAAGACTCCCCCCCCGGTCCGCGAGCGATTCGACCCAACCGACAAGGGGCTCGCCGCGCTGCACGACACCTACACGCAATCGCTTGATCGCTGCTGGGGGCGCTGGGCGCTCGACCTCCCCGCCGGCCGCTTCGGGACAGAAATTGTCATTCCCGACGACTGCCGCGGCCCCTGTCATGTGCGGCTCGCCATTGCCGGCGACAAGACCCACGCCCTGGGCGCCGCCAACCTCTACATTCGTCCCCAACCCCCCGAGCGGGCCGCGAGCTTGCCGAAGGTGCCGTAGAGCATCGGCCTCTACCCAGAATCTCGGCGAAGTTGCGGCAGATTAAACGGCAATGGGGCAACTATCGCGCCAGGATTGTTTTTGACCATAATTCGGACTATCTTTAACAGCCATGGTGAAGCAGGCAAAGTACGAGATTGTCTTTGCCCCAGAAACCGCGGAACATTTGGCGCACGTCGATGCCAAACACTATCCGCTGATTGAGCAGAAGATTGGCGAACAGTTGTCGCACCAACCTCTTCGCCAAACTCGCAACCGAAAACCTCTTCGACCACCGGCACCCTTCGGTGCCGACTGGGAATTGCGATTTGGTCCGCAGAACAGCATTCGCGTGCTTTACGAGGTGGATGAATTGACGAGGACGGTGAACATTCTGGCAATTGGCATCAAAGACGGGAACCGATTGCTCATTGCCGGTCAGGAGATCAAATCATGAATGTCGCGCCCCTAGCGGAAGTTAAAGCGAAGTTAAGTGCCTATGTCGATGAAGCGGAGGCCAAGGGGCCCGTCGTCATCACTCGCAATGGCAAAGCAGTCGCCGTGCTCATTGCTCCGGCGAGCCAAGACGACCTCGAACAACTACTCCTATCTCGTTCCCGAGCACTTGCAAAAATATTGGAGCGGTCCCGGCAGAGCTTGCGCGAAGGCAAAGGAATTCCCGCTAAGGAGTTCTGGAAGCAGGTGAAGAGCCGCAACACTCAGACAGGAAAGAACAAACCGGCAGGTTAGGGCACCGCCCATATCGACAACTCAGCCGATAGCCCGAGCGGGCCGCGAGCTTGCCGAAGTAGCCGTCTCTACACCACTTCCGGCACCACGAACGGAGCGCGGTAGGGGCGGGTGAGAAGCTGGTTGGCGGCCGAAACTTGCTCGCCGACGAACTTCTCGCTGGCCGGATCGAAGCTAAGCGAGGGGCCGACGGTATATTTCGTGCTCGCGATCGGCACCCCCACGCCGCCGGCATTGGCGTGAATCTTGTTGAGCGCGGCGACGACAAGCTCGTTCTTGCCGATCGATTCGCGGGCCTGGTCATAATTGCCGGGCTTTCCCAGGCGATACGAAATATTCGCCAGGTGGCAGAGGGCCGACGAATAGTGGGCCACCTCCGCGTCGCAGTTGTTGTCTTCGGGCTTGCGGGTGCGCATGGCGTTGATGAAGGCCCCAAACGGCCCGCCGGGAGCGACGGTAATGCCCTCGGTGTGCTTTAGATCCTCCCCTTTGTCGCTTCCCTTGGGATAGAACTTACCCCCCTTGATGACCCCTTCGGTCGTATAGAACTCGTTGGTCACCTGGTTGGGGAAGCTCGCAAATTCCTTTTTGCCGACGAGGCCGCGCGTCTCGAACACCAGCAGCACCTGGCCGAACTCCATCACCGCCAGCTGCATGTTGGGGGTTTCTCCCTGGTCGGGGCCGTCGGGCAAAAAGCGGCCGCCGAGAGCATGCACCCGCGTCGGCAGCGTGGCCCCCTTGATCGCCCAGCGGGCGACGTCCATCTCATGCACCCCCTGATTGCCGATGTCGCCATTCCCCGTTTGCCAAAACCAGTGCCAGTTGTAATGCACCAGGTTCTTGTGGAAATCTTGCTGTTCGGCCGGGCCGAGCCAGAGATTGAAATCGAGCGAAGCGGGCGGCGTTTCAATCGGTTTATTGCCGATGCTCCACCGGCTTTTGCAGCAATAACCCTTGCTGACGAGCAAATCGCCGTATTTGCCGGAATGGACCGCCGCGATTTCCTTCGCCTTGCCGCTGCTGGATCGCTGCTGCGTGCCATGCTGCACAACGCGGCCATATTTCTTCGCCGCTTCGACGCACTTGCGCCCTTCAAAAACGTTGTGGCTCATCGGCTTTTCGACATAGACATCCTTGCCCGCCTGGCACGACCAAATCGTGATCAGCGAATGCCAGTGGTTCGTCGTGGCGACGGTAATCGCGTCGAGCGTTTTGTCTTCCAGAGCCTGGCGAATGTCTTGCACGCACTTCGGCCGGCTCCCCCCTTTCGCTTCGACCCGCTGCGAGCGGGAATCGAACAGCGACGAATCGGGGTCGATCAGGCAGGCCACCTGCACCTTGTCCATTCCGGCGAGGCCGTCGATGTGCGAATTCCCCCGGCCGTTGATGCCCGCCACGCCGACCCGAATCCTATCGTTGGCCCCAATCACCTTGCCCGAAGCCTTGGTCCCCGAAATCGTAAACAGCGAATAGGCGGTGCTGGCGGCGGCGGTGGTCTGCAAGAACTGGCGGCGAGTGGGGCGATGCATAGCGGGCTCCGAGGGAGAGGAACGAGCGGCAAGATGCCCGGATTACAACATAGGGGAGGGCGAATGTAAAGCAAATCCACGGTCTCCCGCGCCATTGACTCACGTTCCCCCAGGGCGGGATACCCAGCGCGAATGGGGGAATTAGAATGCACTCTTTCGGGCCGGCCACCATTCTTCGTTTTCCCCGCGCGTTTTCCCATGCCGCTTGAGTTTCCGTGCCCGACCTGCGGCCAAACGGTGCGCGCTCCGGAAGCCGCTGCCGGCAAGAAGGGGAAATGCACGCACTGTGGTGCCATCGTCCGCATTCCGGCCGCCGAGCCGGTTGCTGAGTCGCCGCCAGCCCCTGAGCCAGCGAAGGCCGCGCCAGCACCCGCCGCCGCGCCAGGAATCATCGAATTTCCTTGCACGAATTGCCACGAAACGGTCCGCACTCCGGCCAGTGCCGCCGGCAAGAAGGGGAAGTGCCCGCACTGCCAATCGGTCGTCCGCATCCCCGATAGCTCGACTCCCCCCGCGTCAAAACCCGCGCCAACCGCAGCGAAGCCAGCCACACCCAAAGCCACTCCCCCCGCGCCGGCAAAGTCCGACCCTGCCCCCAAACCCAAAACTCCCGCCAAGCCCGCCGCGCCCCTTCCCAAAGCCAAGCCCCTCGGTTCGACTCCCGGTCAAAAGCCCGGTACCGCGCCGGGACCCAAGCCGGGGGGCAAATGGAAAGGGGGGGAGCAGCTTCCGACGCTGACGCCGCTGGGACCAGGCCCGGCGACGACTCCCGCCGTCTCGCCGCTCGACGATCCATTCATCGTTGATCCGCCCGGGCAGGCAACCGTGCCGGGACCGTTCGATCCGCTCGCCGGTGACCCGCTCGCCGGTGACCCGCTCGCCGGGCTGACGCCGCTGCCTCCCAATCCGTTGGCCGCCGGTCAATTCGCCGACCCACTCGCGGGCTTGCCGGCAGCCAACACGCCGGCGCTGAATCCGCTGGGCTATAAGCCCGGCCCCAGTTCGTATGCCGCCCCCAGCTACCCGCGCAGCTATCCGAGGCGGCAAGGTAGCGTCGCGGCGTTGGTGCTGGCGATTACGGGACTCGTGATTTCGGTGCTCGGGCTGCTAACGTGCATCTGCTGCGTGTTCGTGCCGATCCCGCTGGTGTCGCTAATTCTGTCGTCGATTTCGCTCTGCCTCCGTGGGGACATGAACGCCCGCGTCATGGCGATCATCGCGCTCGTGCTGAGTATCCTGCCCCTGGTCGGAATCTTGATTTACTTCCTGCTCTACGGAGCGGCGTTTCTCGCCGATCCGCGAATGCAACAGTTAATGCAGGGACGCTAAATCGCCGCGCCCGCCTTGGAGAAAGCAATGCCCATCGAATTTCGCTGCCAGCAATGCGACCAGATGCTCCGGGTGCCCGACGATAGCGCGGGCAAAAACGCCCG
>JANRLS010000063.1:0-99505 GCA_033762315.1 Pirellulaceae bacterium | reverse complement strand
TTCCAAGATCGAGGCCGGCAAAATGGAACTCGAGAATCTCGATCTCGATGTCCGCGATGTCGTTGGCGATGCCCTGCAAGTGCGGGCTCAAGACGCCTGGAAAAAGGGGCTGGAGCTGATTCATCGCGTTCGGCCCGATGTTCCCTGGCGGTTGCGCGGCGATCCGGGCCGGCTGCGGCAAGTGCTGATCAACCTGGTCGGCAACGCGGTGAAATTCACCACGCAAGGCGAAATCGAAGTACTCGTGTCGCTCGAAGCCGCGACCCCCACGGCGGCGACGCTGCACTTCGCGGTCCGCGACACGGGGATCGGCATTCCCGTCGATAAGCAGGGATGCATTTTCGAGTCGTTCCGCCAGGCCGATAGCTCGACGACGCGGCAATACGGCGGCACCGGGCTGGGCCTCGCCATTTCGTCGCAACTGGCCGAGCTGATGGGGGGCCGCATCTGGGTCGAAAGCGAGCCGGGAGTCGGCAGTACGTTCCATTTCACCGGCGTTTTCGAGCTGGCCGAGCCGATTGCGCCGCCGGCCTACCCGGAGCCCTTGCGCGGCCTTGCGGCGCTGGTCGTGGACGACAACCCCGCCCAGCGGGCAGCGCTGGCCGATTTTTTGGCGTCGTGCGGCATGACTGCCACGCTGGCCGCCGAAGTCGATTCCGCGCTCCATGCGTGCCGCCTGGCCTCGGAGCGGGGCGAATCATTCGACGCCGCGATTGTCGATGCCGACATGGGGCCAGCCCTGGCGGCCGAGATTCGCCGCCTTCCCTCTCATGGCGATTGCCGCATCTTGATGCTGGCTGGACTCGCTGCCCACGCCGATGATACCGACGGCGATGCCGGCCAGCAGGTCCAATGGCTGGCCAAACCGGCCAAACACTCCCAATTGCAGCAGGCATTGATTACCGCGCTGACCCCAGCGGATGCCGCGACGAGCAGCAACACCCCGCGGCTGTCGCTCGAAAGCTGCCGACCGCTACGTATTCTGCTGGCCGAGGATGGCGAGGTGAACCGCGAGGTGGCGGTCGGCTTTTTGGAAATTGGCGGCCACCAGGTGACCACCGCCGAAAACGGCCGCGAAGCGCTCACTCTGCTGGATCAGGGGGAGTTTGACATCGTCCTGATGGACGTTGAGATGCCCGAAATGGATGGCATGGAAGCGGCCCGCGCCATTCGCCGCAAAGAATCGGGAACCGGCGAGCACACCCCCATCATCGCCATGACCGCGCATGCCGTGCAGGGGTACAAAGAGCGCTGCCTCGACGCCGGCATGGACGGCTATATCACCAAGCCGATCTGGCCCGAGGAGCTATTCGCGGCCCTCAAGGCCCACGCACCGGCCGAGGGCCCGACCCATATTCCGACCAGCGCCCTCTGATTACCCTACTGATCGATCTAATTTTTTGTCACTTGCAAGAATACGATATTACGGAATTCCTCGGAGAGGACCGTCACTTCCCTGATATCGTCTTCTGGAATATCCATTGTCAGATCCATCATATCGCCGCGCGAGCGATAGATCAGATTCCAATCCATGAAGGTTTCCATATAACCGATATCGCGTACCGCCGGCAGGAAATTAGCGACGAGAACCACTCCGCCAGGCCGCAGCATCTTGAACATACTCGTGACGAGTCGTCGCGCCGTCCGCTGATTGAGATAGTCGAACAGTCCGGTCGAATAGACGAGATCGAAGTCTCCCGTCTTGCGATGCACCTGCAGCATCTCGCGAAACGACGCCGCCACGGTTTCGACCCCGTACACGCCGTACGCCCGCTGCACTTCGGTCAGGCTTGCCGCATCGGCATCGAGAGCCACCAGCCGGCCCGTTTTGCGGCGGCGAATGGCGGCCGAGAGGTTGACCTCCCGCAGATGGCCGCAAGCGATGGAAAGAATGTGCGGCCGCCGCCGCTCCTGGGTCAATCGGTCGATGAATGCCGCGATATGGGCCCGCCGCGACCGCACCCCCTCCGATGCCGGCGCCTGCGTCGTGTAGTTGAAGACATGCCGGCCGATCGCGTCGGTTTCCGGCATCGGCCACAGCTCCTCGCGGCCGTAGATGTAGTCCATCATCACCGCGTCCCCCGCATAGCCGCGAGGCTTACTGTAAGCACGGAACGTGAACGGATCGCGATGCAGCAGTTCCATCAGCGGATGCTTGCGGAAAGTTCGCACGAGCCCCGCCCAAACATCGGACGATGTACTTTGCTTGCAGTCGCGTAGCGTGCCGAAAAGCTCGTCCAGCGATTGATGCGCCGCGTCGTCGCTGGGCGAGCTTTGCAAAAGCTCTTGAACTTTGCCGAATAGACCGAGGCACGCGTGCTGCTCCGGACTGATGTGCGGCTCGCTGATGATGCTGGAACTGTCATGTCTGATCGTAGTTCCCGAAGTGAAGGTGCCTAAATCCATAGCCGTTCAGGGTGCTGCCCCTGCCTCAATAATAGAGACTTGTAATCACGATACTTTCCGCCCCTCGCCCATTGATTCGCTATTTGGAAGCTATCAATCCGACGCCCAAGGCCAAACTACAAATTCGCGCGCGGCGATGTCCAGGCATTTTGCAATCAAGTTCAGCGAATTCGGCAAATAGAATTCGTGCCACGCCGCACAACAGGATCAGCGGGCAGAGTGCCCGCAGTCCGCAGAATTTGCCAGACCTAAGGACGCTTCGGCATTGGCCTCGCATGACCGGGAAGATCACACTCGCAAAAGCAACCAGAACGGGGAGTTCTGGGACCCGCTTGTGGCTACGGAATGACCGACTGAGCTAGCGGAACCACCTCCCGCCGCTCGGCCGACTGGAGGGCGGCGAGGTTTACGCGCAAGGCGGCGAGGCCATCGTCGAGCGTGCAAAGCACCGGAGCCTGGCCAGCGGCAGCGGCGAGGAACGTGCGGGCTTGGGCACGGAATAATTCGTCCCTTTCCGTCACGAGCGGCTCGGTCCAGGTCCAGTCGGCATCGCCGTGGCGAAAGAGTCCGGCCCGCTGCTCGTGCAGTCGAATGGCGATGCTTCCCCGGCCGCCATGCAGTTGCACGTGCGTTTCGTTGGGCGCCATGAACTGGTTGAGGGCCAGCGACACCAGCACCGCGCCGCCCCCGGTTCGCCCGACCAGATGCACGGTGTCTTCCACCTCGACATCGGGCAGTTGCTGGTGGGCACAGTCGCAGAACACCCAATCGAGGCGGCCAGCCAGCGACTGGATCAGGTCGAACTGGTGCGTCGCCGCGTCTTGGATCGCGCCGCCACCGGTTTCGCGGCGGGCATAATAGATCTGCCGATAAGCGGGGCGAAATGTGGGAAAATGCTGCCCGGCAGCGACCGTCACCTCGCGGAGCGGGCCGATCTCGCCAGCCGCCAGCCAGGCTCGCGCTTGAACGACAGCCGGATGGGCCCGCAGCACATAGGCGATTTGCACGACCTTGCCCGCCAAGCCCGCCGTCAGCTTCGCCGCGTCTTCGATCCGCGTGCAGAGCGGCTTTTCGATCAAGAGGGCCGGCGTGAAAGGAGCCAGTTGCAAGGCGTGCTCGACATGCAGGTGGGCCGGCGTGCAGATCGCCACGCCCTCCCAACGCTTTTTGGTTGCCTCCTCAACCGCTGCAAAGACCCGCGTCAGCCCATATTGCCGCGACAGGGCCATTCGCCTTTCGTCGCTTGCCTCGCAGAGGGCCACCTCGCAACCCACCTGCTGAAAACAGCGCAGATGCCGCTCGCCAATCGAGCCGCCGCCGACCACGAGTACTAGAGGCACGTCCAGCCTCCATCGACCAGCAGGTTGTGCCCGGTCACATAGGCCGAGGCATCGGACGCGAGAAACACCACCGCTCCTTGAATATCCCGCTCCCCCAACATTCGCCCCACCGGCACGCGGCGGCAATATTGCTCGACGAACGGCGTCGGCTGATCGTTGAAGTATCCCCCCGGGCTGATACAGTTCGCCCGAATGCCGTGCCGGCCATAATAGCAGGCGAGATAGCGCGTGAAGTTAATCATCCCCCCCTTCATGAAGTTATAAGTCGGCGGCTGAACCATCGAAGTCCCCTCGTAGATCGTCGGGTCGTTGGAAACGACCCCATAAATGCTGCCGATATTGATGATCGAACCCCCGCCCTGCTTCGTCATCGTCGCCACCGCCCGCTGACATTGCCGAAAGAGGCCGGCGAAATCGCCACTGGCCGCGTGCTGCCAGGCGTCGGCCGATTGCTCATCCAACGAGCCGACATGCCCCTCGCGGGCCAGCGCGCTATTCACCAGCACATCGAGCCGGCCAAATCGGGTCGCCAGCTCGTCATGCAAGGCATCGATCGAGGCTAAATCTTCGATGTCGCACGCCAGGCCATGCACATCGTGCCCCAAGGCCCGCTGCGCCGCGGCGAATTCTTCGTTCCGCGCGAGCGACCGCGAGGCGGTGACGACGGTTGCCCCGGCTTCGGCGAGCGCGGTGGAAATGCTGTGCCCGAACAGCGGCCCGGCCCCGGCAGTGACCAGGGCGACTTTGCCGCGGAGCGAAAATCGGTCGAGGATGCTCATTCGGCCCAGTCGCCATCGCGGGCATGTGGAGGCTTGAGGTCGTAGCGTTTAATCTTGCGGTCCAGCGTCGAACGTTCGACCCCCAGAATTGCCGCCGTGCGACTCTTATTCCAACCGGTCGCCTTGAGCGTGGCGTGAATGTGTTTGCGTTCGACATCATCGAGCGACAGCGGTTCGAAGGTGGACTTGGGGCTCGCGAGGGGGACTTCGCCCGAATCGCTGGCGGCGACCGACGACAAATTCAAATCCTCGGTGTCGATAAAATCGGACCGCGACAGCACTACCGCCCGCTCGACGACGTTTTTCAGCTCGCGCACATTCCCCGGCCAGCGATATTTTTGCATCAAGTGCAACGCTTCGGGGGTGTAACCCCGAATCTTTCGCCCCGTTTCGGCATTGAACCGCTCCAGGAAATAGTCGGCCAGTTCGACGATGTCTTCCGGCCGCTTGCGCAGCGGGGGCACAAGAATTTCGACCACTCGCAGGCGAAAATACAAATCGCGGCGGAAAGAACCCTCGGCCACCGCCTTTTCCAGATCGCGATTGGTCGCGGCGATCGTCCGCACGTCGGTCTTGATCGGCTGAGCGCCGCCAACCCGCTCGAAGGGATGCCCCTCCAGCACCCGCAAAAACTTGGCCTGAATCGACGGGCTCATCTCGCCGATTTCGTCGAGCATCAGCGTTCCCTGGTGGGCCGCCTCGAACTTGCCGATCTTCCGCTCCGTCGCGCCGGTGAAGGCCCCCCGCTCGTGGCCAAACAGCTCGCTTTCGAGCAGCGTTTCGGTAAGGGCGGCGCAGTTGAGGCACACAAACGGCCCCTTCTTGCGCGGGCTGGCATAGTGCATCGCCCGGGCGACCAACTCCTTGCCGACGCCACTTTCGCCGCGAATCAGCACCGTCGCCCGGCTCGGCGCGGCACGCATGATCTGCTGCTGCACGCCGGCCAGCATGGGGCTGGAGCCGACGAGATCGCTTTCGGCCCCCAATTGCTTGCGGAGCTGCTGGATTTCGTTTCGCGTTTGATTCAGGTTCTCGGCCAGTTCTTGCTGGCGGGCCAGGTTTCGCAGGGCGAGGGCCACGTTGTCGGCCACGGCGAGCGTGAATTCAAGGTCGTCCGGGTCCGGGGCGCGGTCGGTTTTGGTCGAATACAAGTGAATCAGCCCGATCACTTTTCGGTCTTGCCGAATCGGGGCGCAAATCGCCGCCGTGGCATGAAATTCCCCCTTGCTATCCTTCGAGCTAAGCTGGCTATCGCCCGCGATATTGCGGGCCAGCACCGCTTCACCATCGCGCAGGGCGGTGCTCGCGAGCAGCGTCGAGGGGCGATGGTAGGTCGGCTCGACATCGGTCCGCGAGGCGACAATCGCCAGGTCCGGTGGGGCCGGTTCCCCGTCGAAGCCACGCGGCACCAGCAGCACCGCTCCGGCATCGATGTTGGTGCTTTCAAACAGGCCATTCAGGGCGAGGTGCGAAACGGCGGTCGCGTCGGGCTGGCTCGCCAGTTCAAACGCCAGCCGGCACAGCTTGGCGGCCGCCTGCCCCAGCCGCGGCACGGCGACATCGGCCACCGAATCGGGCACGAGAAAGCGGGTTTGATTGCGGCGGTGGGTGATCGTTTGCGGCTCGCGGTCGTCGCCGGCGAAGACGCTCGAATCGCTGACCCCGCCGGTCTCGGAAATAAGGGCCCCGCTGACCGTTTCCTCCCCCAATGGCAGGCGGTCGAGCAGGGCATGGCCCCCGCCGGGCGTCTCGGGAAAGGCCTGGCTCAGATCCTGCACAAAGGCCATTTGGCACTGGGCGATGCGCACCACATCCCCCGGCGAGAGGGTATAGTCGCCCCGAATCTGCCGCTCTCCCACGAAGGTTCCGTTGCGGCTGTCGAGGTCGCGCAGCGTCCAGACGCCGCGGGTGACGAAAATCTCGGCGTGATTGCGGCTGGCGCGTTCGTCCTTGATGACGATCTGGTTGGTGCCGGCGCGGCCGATCGTGACCGTGCGGCCGGGGACGAGACGATACACGTCCGTCCACTTGCTCCCTTCTCGAATGACCAGATAAGCCAGCATGTAGCGCGACGCGACCCTAGCTTGCGAAAAGAGCGGCCCCGCGCCCCCCGCGGCCCGCCACTTCACCTTAGCCTCCCCCCCCGCGCCGCCGCAATGGCGGCGGATGGGAACGGGCAACCGCCAGCGCCTGCCGACGTTTGCTGGCTCTTGCTAAGTCTGGCCAGTCAGGCTGAACATGCAGTCGCTCGCTAAAGCCAAGCCTTGGTCCAATCATCAATCTCGGGTAGCTTTTGCCGCGCAGAGGAAATCAGAGATTGAAACCGACCAGGAAAACGGAATAGACATCTCACTATGCCAAGCCAGGGACGATTTGCGGCAAGATGATCCCGCAACCGGTCCTTGGTTTCGGCTCCAACTGGATTCTCTTCAACCACGCGTGCGAGCAGATATTGGACGTCTAGGAACTTTTGCCGTCGTTCTTCTCGAATCGGCTCTTGATCCAAGCTAAAAACGTCACGTGTTTCCTTCGCCCTTGTGTGCGCCGGTTCAACTGGGTTCATGATCGTCTTTCCGGTTGTAAAGTCCCAGCGGAGAAAATCCAATGGCTCTTCTGAGTACGGATCAATCAGCAAAGGACTCCCACCATAAAGTGGAAACCATTCCCGCTTGGCATTATTGCAGTTCTTGCACCCCTTAAGAAAGTTTGACCAACTGAACATCCGCTCGGGAAACTCTCCCTTAGGATAGAAATGTTCGATATCCTTTGCAGCGACCTGTTCGCAGTAGGCACACTTTTCGTGGGACAGCGTGTCAAGTGCCGCAGAAATCTTCGCTCTTGCCTTGGTTTTCAAGAACGCGTTCCATGCGTTGTTGATCGATGTGGACCCCTTGAGAAACTGATTCGCCTCGGACTGTCGTGTCTGGAGATACTGTCTGGTTCGATCATCCAAGATATCTTCTTCCTTGGAGCGGACGATGCGAATCACTTGGTCGCCTCCAGGCGGTTCAATGTCTTCTCAACGTATTCTCGCATTAACTCCTGGCGCTTGATTTCATCGGTGGACTCTCCGGGGGCAGTGAGTCGTTCGGCAAGTTCCTTTTCTAAAACAACAAGGCGAGACTGCTCGTCACCGGAAAGCTGCTGCCATTCGCGCTTCGCAACCAGTTCGGAGTGCTCCCTCATGAGACGTTCGGTCTCTTCATCTCTCGTTCCCTCCAGATCAAATAGGGATGGATTGGTAAGGACTTGGCCAACGCTCCAGCCTCGCGTGGACTTTACATCCGTCAAGACTTCGACAAACCTCTGGCCCTTTAGTTGCCGCAAGACGAACAGTCCATTTTCGCTGGCAGCTTGAGCCACAAACGGACTATGGCTTGTGACTATGAATTGAAGTTGCGGAAACGCATTGCACAGACGAAAACCAATTTCCCGTTGCCAGCGCGGGTGTAAATGTGCATCAACTTCGTCTATGAGCACAACGCCGTCCATCGTAACGCGAGTTATGTCGTCGATACGGCTCACGACGCTTGACAAGTCATGCACCGATTCATGTGTGTGCCGAAGAAGATCAATCGCCAAGGCGAGAAAGCTGCGATATCCATCGCTCAATTCCGGAACCGTGACCTCCACTCCCCCGACTGTATTAAAATACACGTTCTTCGCATCTACTTTTGCGATTCGAACGCCTCCCGGCAGAAGCCCATTTATTACCTCCAGAATCTGCTTCAAGTCTGATTCAAATTTTATCCTTTCGGGTTCAGACTGATGTGGGTCAATTGACCTCGTGTAGAGCGAAACAAGCCATTCTGTACAGTTCGTGATCGCCGCCCCTTCGCGGAACAACGTGGCAAATCGTTTCCCCCTTCCGCTGGAGTAAACAAGATCGTACTCTTCGCTTCCTCCCATTCCCGTCAGGCGTCGGAATGGGCCGTAACCGCATGCCAGCCAACCACTCTTGTTGGCCGCATACGGCCCCTTTGATAGGCCTACCTTGTCATCCTTCATCTGGACCAACTGCGGCTGATCGTAGGTTTGACCTTCGATGTCGATAGTTGCATCGCCAGTGACAGCAAACGCTGCGGTGTACGGCTTTTTTCGTGGTTGACCAACGGCGGAGTCATGTTGACCTGGTGCAATGCCCGCGCAAAGTTCGCCGAAAGCCTTGCCTTGCCTGGCCCATCCCGAGGCATTGTAGAGAAGTCGCTGACCGATCAGTGGGCCAACGAGTGCGAGAGCCATGCCTTGGAGCAAGGTACTCTTTCCCGTTCCATTTCCGCCGAGAATAACGTTCCAACCACTGTAGTCCTGTTCCTGGTGGGCAAAGTTCAAGGTCTCATGGCTGAAGCACTTGACATCCTTGATTTCCAGATGAGTTAAGTACACGCTTGCTCCCCTTCTGATTCCCAGGTCAACTCGGTCGGACATTCTACCCGGATGTTCGAGTTGTGACACTGACCCTTTTGTTCCGCCCCATGGTTAGGCCAAACTAATTCGTTCAGGACCTGAGCGACTGGCGCTGCGAATCCCAGAGAGAGCGAGGGAAGGCAAGAAGGGAGGGCAAGACACGGCAGGTTGGGAAACCTGCCCCACGTTAGGCACTCGCCAGCGCGGTCGCTTTTTCGAGCGTTTTGTCGAGCTCGTCCCAGATGATGGCGAGGGTGACCTGGTCAAGGCCCAGGTTGCGATAAACGTCGTCGGGTGGGGTGGCGACGTTGTGTACGCCCAGCGAGGTGTAGCCGGCCCGGCTGCAGAGATAGTTGGCGACGGCGACGACGTGGCACAGGTCGCGGTGCTCGCCGGTGTAGGACCAGGGCTGGTGGTGAAAGGTGATGGCGTCGGCGATCGGGTCGGGAAAGTTCCACCGTTTGGCGACAAAGCCGCCGAGCAGGGCGTGGTCGAAGCTGAGCAGGCGGTTTTCGACGACGTGCGTCGGCGTTTCGGGGTTGATCTCGTCCACCACGCGGAAAAAATGCTTCCGCAGCGACTGATCGAGCAAAATCAGGCCGATATCGTGCAGCAAACCGGCGACATACGCCTCTTCGGCCGCGGCCCGCCCGCACACCCGCGACACCAGCCGGGCCGCCGCCCCCACCGCCACGCTGTGCGTCCACAAATGCTCGCGCTGGTAGGTGCCGTGGCTGGTGCCGGCATCGAAAAAGCGGGCGACGTACACGGTCAGGGCCAGGTTGCGAATTTCGCGCATCCCCAGCAGGCTGACCGCCGTTTTCAGGTCGGCCACTTTGTTGCTGAGCGAGTAGTACGACGAGTTGAGCCGCCGCAAGAGGCGGGCGACGAGGACCGGGTCGTTCTGAATCGCCTCGCGGATGTCGTCGGCATCGGCGTTTTCGTCGCCGGTGAGGTTCAGAATGCGCTGGGCCGAGGTCGGCAGCGTGGCGACCTCGCCAATCCGCGAAAAGAGCCGCTCGAGCGCCGCCCGGCGCTCGGCGGTCATCAGGGGGAGTGTCGTCGGTTGCGGGGCGGTCAGTTTCACAGGGGGTCTCGCGGAAGAAATCTACTAGCGCGGCGAGCGAAAGACGGAGCCGCGGTCAATGATTGTCCGCGAGTTCCCGCGGCGGGTTGCCGCAAGGCCGGCAGAATCGGCACGATCGGGCCAGTCGCTGGGGGGGCGAGAGCGGGGGACGGCAGCCTTTTGACTGGGGGGCCGGTCCGACCTAGGTTTCCCTCGGAGATTCCCCTCGCGGATGCCGCGCCTGGAGTGGATGCGATGAACAAAGGTAACGATGCCGCCCTGCTGGAACTGGTCAAAGGGAGCAAGGGGGCCGATCCCTGGTCGGCTTTGGCCGCGAAGACGCCGGCTCATGCGGGGAGCGATTCGGCCGCGCCCGATGCCAAGCTGAACGACATGCTGCGGCGAATCAACGAGCTGACCACCGGCGAAGGGCGCAAAACCGCCTCGCTCGCGGCCGGCACCGCGCCGACCGCCGTTGCCGCCGCGCCCGCAACTGCAACCGCCGCCGCGCCGGCCCCCGCCGCCGAAGAGACCGACGCCTTCATCCCCATCGAGCCGCCGACCATTCGCGATGCCGGCCTGACCGATAGCGAAGTCGAATCGCTGATTCTCAAATACCTGCTGGCCCGCGGCGATTGCATGGGGCGCGAGGTGGCCGATCAGATCAAGCTGCCGTTCATTCTGCTCGACCCGCTGCTGCGGCAGATGAAATACGACCAGCTGCTGGTGTATCGCGGGTCGGCCCCGATGAACGACTACGTGTATCAGCTGACCGACCTTGGCCGCGAGCGGGCCCGGCGGTTCATGGACCACTGCACCTATTACGGCTCGGCACCGGTGGCCTTGGTCGATTACATCCTGTCGGTAAAGGCGCAGTCGCTCGAAGGGCAGCATCCCACCGACGACGACCTGAAGCGGGCCTTCGGCGATATTCTCGTCAGCGAGGCGATGCTCCGCCGCCTGGGACCGGCAATCAACTCCGGCCGCGGCCTGTTTCTGTTCGGTTCGGCGGGCAACGGCAAAACGACCATTGCCGAGCGGGTGACGCGATCGTTCGGGCAATTTGTGTGGATTCCGAGGGCGATTGGTATCGACGGCGAAATCATCCGCCTCTTCGACCCGGTAAATCACGAAGAATGCCCGCTGCCGCAAACGACGGGGCTGCTCGATCATTCGCGAATCGACCGCCGCTGGGTGCGCATCCGTCGGCCGACGATCGTGGTCGGCGGCGAATTGACGATGGACAGCCTGGAGGTGACGCTCAATCGCTCGACCGGCATCAGCGAGGCTCCGCTGCAACTGAAAAGCAACTGCGGCACGCTGGTGATCGACGACTTCGGCCGTCAGAAGATGAGCACCGATCAACTGCTCAATCGGTGGATCGTCCCGCTCGAAAAGCGTTACGACTATCTCAACTTGCCCAACGGCAAGAAGATTCAGGTGCCGTTCGATCAGCTGATCGTCTTCTCGACGAATCTGGAGCCGAAGGATTTGTGCGACGAGGCGTTTCTCCGCCGCATTCCGTACAAAATCGAAGTGGTCGATCCCAGCGAGGAGCAATTCCGGGAGCTCTTTAAGATGATGTGCCCGAAGCTGGGCTTCGAATTCGACCAGGCCTCACTCGACTACCTGATCGAGACGCACTACAAGAAGGTCGGCCGCCCCTTCCGCTGCTGCCAGCCGCGCGACCTGCTCTTGCAGGTGAAAAACTACTGCCTCTTCCGCAAAGGGACGCCGAAGATGTGCCCCGAGTATTTCGATCTGGCGGTGGAGAATTACTTCGCGGTGATGTAGGGACCAATCGCGAGGCCGGCGAGCTGCCTTAATGCTTGAAGAGCCGGGACCAAACCTGGTCCCGCCGCACATCATCCATTCTTCCCGAGCAGATGTAGTCGCAGCAGGTTGAGGGCCTGCTTGGCGGCGCGGGGGCGGAGGATGTCGGGATGCCCGGCGAAGGGAGAATCCTTCCGAACGACGCGGTCCCCATCGCGCAGCAAGATGGCGATGTTGCCGGGGGTCGTCGTCGGTGAGTCGGCCACGGGGCAGGGGCCAATCGCCAGCCATAGATCGGAATCCGTTTGAGCCGGCGGCTCGCCGGTCCAACCGGCGGTACCGATGCGGATCGTCTCGGAGCAGAGCACGTCGGCCGCTTCGGTTTCGGCCAGCCACCGCGAAACGAGTCCGCAGGTTCCCCACTCGGCTACCGACAGCGTTTTGTGCCGCTCGCGCAGCAGGCGTACCACGGCATGCTGCAATTCGTCGTTTTCGTCTCCATAGATCAAATCCCCCAGGCACTGGCGAATCGTGGCAATGGTCGGCTCCATCGCGGCGCGGGCGGCGGCAACCGTTTCGCCGGCCGCGGTGATGCGGAGCGAGATCGTCGCCTGGTGCACCGTAATGCCGACGAGCGGATAGCGGTTGCGAGCGATGATGTCGGGGAGCATTGCCTCCAGGTCGCTCTCGCCGACGCCAAAGCATTTCAGGCAATAGTGGGCGATGACCTGCTTCGTGCCGACATGCTGCTGAATCGCCGGGCTGACGGTCGCGGCCCACATCTCCTTCATCTCGGCCGGCACGCCGGGCAAGGCAAACACCCGGGCGGGCTTGCCCACCGCGCGGGGGATTTCGCAGTCGATTCCCGGCGCGGTGCCGTGCGGATTCGGAATCGGTCGGCTCCCTTGGGGAAACTGCGCCTGGATCAGGTTGGCCGGAGGCATTTCGCGCTTGCGACGGGCAAAGAGGGACCGAATATGGGCGAGCGAGGCGTCGTCTTGCACCAGGGGGACGCCCGCCACCTCGGCGAGGGCCTGCCGCGTCAGGTCGTCGGCGGTCGGGCCGAGACCGCCGCTGGCAACGACGATGTCGGCCCGCTCGCAAGCCTGGCGAAAGACCAGCAGGTTATCGGCCAACTGATCGCCGACCGTCGTATGGAAGGCGACCGGCACCCCAATTTCGCCTAGTCGCTCGGCCAGCCACTGGCTATTGGTGTCCAGCCGCTGCCCGGTGGTGAGTTCGTCGCCGATTGCGATAATTTCCGCCCGCATCTTGCCGCTGATCCCTATAATTGACTCGCCATGAAGGAGATTTCGCTCGAAATTCGGGGCATGCACTGCGCCAGTTGCGTGGGGCGCGTCGAACAGGCTCTGGCCCGCGTGCCGGGGGTCGAGCGGGCCCGCGTGAACCTGGCGCTGGGCCAGGCCGCCGTATCGCTCGATCCAAGCTCGGCTAGTATAGCCGCCTTGGCCAGCGCGGTGAGTGCCGCCGGCTATGAGGCCCGCGAAATGGCCCCCGCTGCCGACGCGGGGGTAGCCCTCGCCGAGCGGACGCGCGAGGAAGTGTCCACCTGGCGAAATCGGCTGCTGATCGCGGGAGTGCTGCTGGTGCCGCTGATCGGGCTGCACTGGCTGCCGGGCTTATCGCACTCGGTGTCGGCCTGGGGCCAGTTCGCTTTGGCGACGGCGCTGCAAATCGTTGTCGGCTGGCCTTTTTTGCTCGGCGCGGCAAGCCGGCTGCGGCATGGCGGAGCGAACATGGATACGCTCATCGCCCTGGGGACGCTGGCCGCTTATGGGGCGGGAGTCGCCGATCTGGCGGGCGGGCGGCACGGCATGAACTTCATGGATGGGGGGATGATCCTGGCGTTCATCACGCTGGGCAAATATCTCGAAGCCCGGGCCAAGGGACGGGCGTCGCTGGCGATCCTCAAACTGCTGCGGCTGGCTCCGCCAGTGGCCCGCGTCGAGCGGAATCTGCAACTGGCCGAAGTTCCAGTGGGCAAGGTCGCCATCGGTGAGACGATCCTGATCCGGCCTGGCGATAAGGTGCCGCTCGACGGCGTGGTGCTCACCGGCAGCAGCGAGCTCGACGAAGCGTGGCTCACCGGCGAGCCGCTCCCCGTGGCGAAAAAGCCGGGTGACACGATCTATGCCGGCAGCACCAGCGGCAGCGGCTCGCTCCGGGCGCGGGTCACTCGCGCCGCCGGCGATACCTGGCTCGCGCAGACGGTCGCCCTCGTGCGGCAAGCGCAAGAATCGAAAGCGAACGTGCAGCGGCTGGCGGACTGGGTCGTGGCGTGGTTCGTGCCGGCGGTGCTGGTGGTTGCCGCGATCACGGTGCTGGCGTGGGGCTTTGTTGGGGAGTGGACCGTTGGCGTCTCGTGCGCGGTGGCGGTGCTGGTGGTGGCGTGTCCGTGTGCCCTGGGCCTCGCCACTCCGGCGGCGATTCTCGTCGGATCGGGGCGCGGAGCGGAAAACGGCATCTTGATTAAAGACGCCCAGGCGCTGGAAACGGCGGGCCGGATCACCGCGATCGTGCTCGACAAGACCGGCACCATCACGCTCGGCCGGCCAGAGGTGGTGGCGGTTCGGCCGGCCGTTGGTTTCAGCGCCGAGCGCGTGCTAGAACTTGCCGCCGCGGCCGAACGGCATAGCAGCCATCCGCTGGCGCGGGCGATTGTCGCCCAGACCGAGGCGCTAGGGTTGAAAGTGCTGACGGCCGACAGCGTGCGGGTCGTGCCGGGACAGGGGCTCGTGGCAGAGTCGTCAGCCGGACAGATTGCGGTGGGGACGGAGGAGTTGGTGGGGACGTTGCATCCGCCAGTAGCACCGGTTGAGCCGGGCCAAATCGTCATTCAGGTAGGGGTCAATGGCAAGTTGGCGGGGACGATAGTTTTGGCCGACGCGATTTCCGATTCCTCCCGCGCGGCGATCAGCGATCTGAAATCGCTGGGGCTCGCGGTGACGATGCTTTCCGGCGACCGGCAAGCAGCGGCGGAAGCGGTTGCCCGGCACGTCGGCATCGAGCGGGTGATTGCCGAGGTGAAGCCGGAGGGGAAGCAAGCGGCCATTGTCCAAATGCAGGCCAACGGAGCGGTCGTGGCGATGGTTGGCGACGGGATCAACGATGCCCCCGCCCTGGCCGCCGCTGATCTAGGCATCGCCATCGGCCTCGGTGCCGACGTGGCGATCGAAACGGCCCCCATCGTCCTCTCGCGGCACGATCTGCGCCTCGTGCCGCGAGCCATTCGGCTGTCGCGGGCCGTCCTGGCGGTGATTCGGCAGAACCTGGTTTGGGCGCTCGTCTATAACGTGCTGCTCATTCCGCTGGCGGCGGGCCTTTTCGAGCCGCTGATCGGCCTGCGCTTGCCCCCCGCCCTGGCCGCCGCCGCGATGGCCGCCAGCAGCGTGTCAGTGGTGGTCAATAGTTTGCGGCTGCGGTGGATTTCCTTGGCGGGAGAGGCCAAAAGCTAGCTTGCAAGTTTCCGGCGAATAGCTACGCTTGGGGCGTGGTGAATTTCCCACTCTTCTTGCGAGGTCTTTCGTGAGCCAGTTTCCCCCGGCCGGTAATCCTGGGTTTGCCCCAAATCCTTATGCTTCGCCGGGCGCGCCCGGCCAGCCGATGCCACCGGGAACGGTAAAAAACTACCTCGTGGAATCGATCTTGTCGCTCATCTGTTGCGGCGGTTTGTTCGCGATTCCGGCTATCGTCTATGCGGCTCAGGTGAATGGGAAACTCGCCGCGGGAGATTACAACGGCGCGGTCGAGTCGTCGAACAACGCCAAGAAGTGGCTTATCATCGCGGTCTGCATCGGTCTTGTGTGCAATTCGATCGCCATCGGGGTGCAAATCCTGGGGGCGATTGCGCAGAATCAATAGCCTAGCCATCCAGCCGTTTTGCCGCGATTCGCGTGAATCGCGGATGTCTCCCTGTTTCATTCGCCAGAGGACTATGTGAGCCAGTTTCCCCCGTCCGGCAGTCCCTACACGAGCCCAGGAACCCCCGGCCAGCCGATGCCGCCCGGTACGGTGAAGAATTGGCTGGTCGAGTCGATTCTGTCGCTCGTGTGCTGCGGCGGCCTCTTTGCGATTCCGGCACTCATCTATGCTTCGCAGGTCAACAGCAAGCTGGCGATGGGAGACTACCAAGGAGCGGTGGAAAGCTCGAACAACGCCAAGAAGTGGCTCTTCATCGCCGTCGGCATTGCCGTCGTCTGCGGCGGGTCAACGTTTCTGATTTATTTGATCGCCATTATCGCCGCCGTGGCCAATCAATAGCCGCTGCGGCGCTATTTGGGTTGTCCGATCAGCCGCTCCCCAATCGCCCGCAGAATCTCGCGGGCGACGGCGTCCTTGGTTCCGGCGAAGGCGGCAACAACCGCGCCGCTTTTGTCGAGCAGTTCGACGGAGTTGTCGAGCGAGTCCATCGCGGATGGCCCATTCAGGACCATCAGGTCGCAGCTTTTCTTTTGCAGCTTGGTTAGCGCCCGAAACCGCTGATCGTCGGTCTCCAAAGCAAAGCCGACCAGCCACTGCCCCGGCCGCTTGGCCGCGCCGAGCGTGGCCATCACGTCGGGCGTTTCGATCAGCTCCAGCACGATCGGCTGACCGGTTTTTGAGATTTTGTGCTCCTGCACCTGCATCGGGCGATAGTCGCACGGGGCCGCCGCGCCGATCACGCCCTCGCATGTCGGAAAGAGCCGCTGGCAGGTTTCGAGCAGTTCCTCGGTCGAAACAATCGGATGCACCTCGGCCCCTGCCGGGTAATCGACGAGCACCGGCCCGCTGACGACGACCACCTCGTGACCCAGTTCCATTGCCGCGTGCGCGAGCGCCCGCCCCATCCGCCCGCTGCTGCCGTTGGTCAGGTAGCGCACGGGGTCGAGATATTGGCGAGTCGGGCCGGAAGTGATGAGGATGCGGGACATGGGAAAAAGCACGAAATCCGAAGCACTAAGGAAACTCGAAATCCGAAGTCCGAAGCTCGAAACAAACTAGAAGCAGAAATTCGGAAAGCACGGAACCAGAGGCTTTGGATTTTTCTCCCGCCAAGCAGGCTGGCGGTGGCGAAATCAATTCGTTAGATACACCTCATTCGCTGCCGCGATGCTGGCCCCGCGGTCGAACCGGAAGCCTTGTTCGGCCAGCAGTTGCTCCAGGGCCGACAGGAACAGCAGCACGTTCGCGGGCCGAGAGCCGTAGCCCATCAGGCCGATGCGCCAGACCTTGCCTTTGTACGCACCCAATCCAGAGCCGATTTCGATCCCGAAGCGATTGAGGAGCGCCGCGCGGACCTTCGCGTCGTCCACCCCTTCCGGCACGAACACCGCGTTCAATTGCGGCAGGATGTGCCCCTCCTGCGTCGAATAGCGGATGCCAATCGCCGCCAGTCCCGCCCGCAGCGCGCGGTGGTTCAGCAAATGGCGGGCAAAGCAGTTCTCCAGCCCTTCCAAATGCACGAGGCGCAGAGCCTCGTACAGGGCATAGGTCATGTTGATCGGGCCGGTGTGGTGATAAACGCGGTTCTGCCCCCAATAGTTGGCGAGCATCGAGACATCGAGATACCAGCTTTGCACTTTCGTCTTACGCCCCAGAACCACCTCCATTGCCCGCGGGCTGAAAGACACCGGCGAGAGACCCGGCGGGCAAGACAGACACTTTTGCGTGCCGGAGTAGATCGCGTCGATGTTCCAGCCATCCACCTCGACCGGCACGCCGCCCAGGGCCGTCACCGCATCGACCAGCAGCAGTGCCCCGGCATCGTGAACCAATTGCGAAATCTCCTCGATCGGCTGCCAGGCACCGGTCGAGGTTTCGGCCATCACAATGCCGACGACCTTGGGCTTGGCAGTGGCCAGAGCCGCCTTCAGGTCGTCCACCGTGAAGACCTCGCCCCACGGTCGCTCGACTTTGGTCACTTTGGCCCCGGCCCGCTCAGCCACATCGACCATCCGCCCGCCGAACACGCCGTTCACGCAGACGATCATCGAATCCCCCGGCTCGATCAGGTTGACGACGGTCGCCTCCATGCCGGCGGAGCCCGTGCCGCTGATGGCCATCGTCATCTGGTTTTTGGTGCGAAACAGGCCGCGGAGCATCTCCTGCAGGCCGTTCATCGTTTCGAGGTAGTACGGATCGAGGTGGCCGACCGTCCCTTTGGCCAGGGCCTGCAAAACACGGGGATGTGTGTCGCTTGGGCCAGGGCCCATCAGCGTGCGAACGGGCGGGTGGAGTTCGGGGGCGATCATGGGAGTTAAAAACGTGGTTGGGAGCGGCAGGACGCGAGGAATTGTAGCACGGCGCGAATCATCGCGCGATGGCCGCCGCGCCGTAGCGTACCGACTCAGGGGACCTATGGTATTATCGAAGATGTCTAACTCGTTCGCCGCAGGGCAGGTTTCATGTCCATTGCCACGTCGCTGATTACCGCCACGGAGTTTGGGAGCATGCCCGATCCGGGACATCCCCAGGAGCTGGTACGTGGAGTCGTTGTCGATATGCCCCCGCCAAAATTTCGTCATGGCAAGATTTGCGGCCGCCTAATCACACTTTTGACCTATTTTTCCGATGAGCGCGGATTGGGCCATGTGCTTGGGAACGACAGCGGGGTGATCACGGAGCGAGATCCTGATACGGTGCGGGGAGCCGACGTGGCCTTTGTTAGCTATACCAAAGTGGCGGCGGATGCTTGCCCCGAATACTTGACCGTCGCTCCAGATGCCGTGTTTGAGGTTCTATCGCCGAGCGATCGCTGGAGTGAGGTACTTCGCAAGGTAACCGAGTATTTGCTCATGGGGGTCCCAGCGGTTTATGTTCTCGATCCCGATACGACCCGGGCGCATTGCTATTTCCCGGATCGGCCCGAAGTCATTTTGAATGGGGACGACGAGCTCGTCGGCATTGGCCCCCTCTCCGGCTGGCGAGTGCCGGTGGCAAAGTTCTTCGAGTAGCCGCCTGACAGTGCGTGTCGTCGCGATATAATCGGACGATTCACATTCTTGCGTGGCACGGCAGGCGAGACGCCTGCCCCACGAGGATTCTCTTCGCAGGGATTGCCAGCATGGCCGAAGTCGCCACCCGCCCGTTCGTTCATCTGCATTGCCACTCGCACTACAGCCTGCTCGATGGCGCGTCGGAAATCGGCCGCCTGGTGAAGCGGGCCAAAGAGCATGGCATGAACGCCCTGGCCTTGACCGACCACGGCAACCTGCACGGGGCCTTGGAGTTCTATAAGAAGGCCAAGGGGGAAGGGATCAACCCGATCATCGGCTACGAGGCGTATATCGCCCCCGGCAGCCGGTTCGAGAAGAAGGACGCCGCCAACAGCAAGGAAGCCAGCTACCACCTCACGCTGCTGGCCCAGAACCGCAAGGGCTTCCAGAACCTGATCAAGCTCGCGTCGATGGCGTCGCTCGAAGGGTTCTACTACAAGCCGCGGATCGACAAGGAGATTCTGGCTGCCCACAGCGAAGGGCTGATTTGCCTGTCGGGCTGCGTCTCCAGCGAGCTCAGCTTCGCCCTGCTGAAGGGGAGCGGAGCCGACAGCAAGGATCTGCGCGAAGCGGTCCAGATCGCCCACTGGTTCCGTGGCATCTTCGGCGAGCGCTATTTCCTGGAGATCATGAACAATGGCGTCGATATCCAGCGGATTCAGCTGGAGGCCTGCGTCGATCTGGCCAAGGAAGTGGGCATTCCGCTGGTGGCGACGAGCGATGCCCACTACATCGACCGGGCCGATGCCGAGGCCCAGGACGTGCTGCTGTGCGTCAGCACGGGCAAGTTCCGCACCGACACCAACCGGATGCGGATGGAGAACGACTCGTTCTATCTCCGCTCGCCGGAAGAGATGTACTCGCACTTTCCCGGCCTGGAAGACGCGGTCGCTCGCAGCCAGGAAATCGCCAACACCGTCAGCATCGACCTGGAACTCGGCAAGCGGCACTTTCCGGTGTTTCAGTTGCCGCCAGAGAAAACGGCCGAGGATTATCTCCGCGAATTGTGCCTCGCCGGCCTCAAGGAGCGCTACGCCGATAATCCGGAGATGTGCCAGGACGGCGTGCTGGCCGACGTGGTGATGCAGCGGCTCGACCGCGAGTTATCGGTCATCAACAAGCTGGGTTTTCCGAACTACTTTCTCATCTGCTGGGACTTCGTCCGCGAAGCTCGCGATCAAGGCGTGCCCGCCACTGCTCGCGGCAGCGGCGTGGGGGCGATTGTCTGCTATGCCCTCTATCTGAGTCACGTCTGCCCGATCAAATACGACTTGCTGTTCGAGCGGTTCCTTGACCTGAACCGCAAGGAAGCCCCCGATATCGACATCGATTTCTGCAAGGACCGCCGCGGCGAAATCATCCGCTACGTCAAGGAGAAATATGGCGAGGCGAATGTCGCCCAGATCGGCACGTTTGGCACGCTGGCGGCCCGCGCGGCGATCAAAGACGTCGGCCGCGTGCTGGGCATTCCGGTCGATCGGGTGAACAAAGTCACGGCGATGGTGCCGGAAACGCTGCACATATCGCTGGCCGAGGCCCTGGAAGCGAGCGACGAGCTGAAGCAGCTATACAAGTCGGACGCTGACATTCGCGAGGTGCTCGACCTGGCCCAGCGCATCGAGGGGCTGGTGCGCAACGTCGGCACGCACGCCGCCGCCGTGGTAATCGCCGATAAGCCGCTGACCGAGTATGTGCCGCTCTGCCGCGTTTCCGGCAAAACCGACATCATCACGCAGTGGGCGATGGGAGATGTCGAAGCGGCCGGCCTTTTGAAAATGGACTTCCTCGGCCTCCGCAACTTGACGATCCTTTCCAAAGCGGTCGAGATCATCGAGCAAACGACCGGCAAGAAGATCGATCCCTACAAATTCCCGCTCGACGACAAAGAAACCTTCGCCCTTTTGCAGCGGGGCGAAACCAAGGGCATCTTCCAGCTCGAAAGCGGCGGCATTCGCGACCTGCTGCAAAAAATGAAGCCGGACCATTTCGGCGACATAATCGCGACGAACGCCCTCTATCGCCCCGGTCCGCTCGAAGGGGGCATGGTCACCGATTACGTCGCCGTCAAGCATGGCCGCCAGCAAGCCGAATACATCCACCCGATCTGCGAGAAAATCCTCTCCGAGACCAACGGCGTCATGGTCTATCAAGAGCAGGTGATGCGGATTCTGAACGAGCTGGGGGGCATTGAGCTCGCTTCGGCCTACACCTGCATCAAGGCGATCAGCAAAAAGAAAGAAGACATCATCGCCAAGAACAAGGAGCAGTTCATCGCCGGCTGCGTCGCGAAGGGGTTGAAATCGAGCCAGGCCGAGGACTTTTGGAACCTGATTATCAAGTTCGCCGGCTACGGGTTCAATAAATCGCACAGCACGGCCTACGCCCTCATCGCCTACATGACCGCCTACCTCAAGGCGCATTACCCGGTCGAGTTCATGGCGGCGCTCCTATCGGGAGATATTCAGGGGCGCAATTTCAAAACCAAGGACGCTCTGGTCGAGCACCTCGAAGATTGCACGCGGATGGGGATCGAAGTCCTCGCCCCGGATGTGAACCGCTCGGATGTCGATTTCACCGTGGTCGAGGGCAAGATTACGTTTGCCCTATCGGCAATTAAAGGTTGCGGCGGCAGCGCGGGAGAGACCATCGCCGCCGCCCGCAAAGCCGGCGGGCCGTTCAAGGATCTGTTTGACTTTTGCGAACGGGTCGATGCATCGGGCGCGAGCAAGGCGATGATCGAGACGCTGATCAAGGCGGGGGCGTTCGATTCTTTCGGCGCGCGGCGGGCCCAGCTCGAAAAGGTCATCGAACGAGCGGTCCTCGCCGGCCAGTCGCAAGCCGCCGACCGGAAAAGCGGACAAAAGTCTCTGTTTGGCGGCGGCGACGACGAAGAGCCGGCCGAAAAAGCTTCATCCAGCCTGCCCGACGTGCCCGAATGGCCCGACCGCGAACGGGCCCAGAAGGAAAAAGAAGTTCTAGGCTTCTATCTCACCAGCCACCCCCTCGACGAGCACAAGCGGACACTCGCCACCTACTGCTCGCACACCACGGCCGACGTGCCGGGGGTCAAAGAGCGTGACGAAGTGATCCTCGGCGGCCTGATCTCCGCCATCAAATTCTCGCAAACCAAGAATCCGCAGCCCGGTAAGCCAAACAAATACGCCATGTTCGACCTGGAGGACGTTGACGGCACAATCCGCTGCATCCTCTGGCCCGATGGTTTTGCCGAGATGGGGCACCTCGTCACCCCCGACAACATCCTGATCGTCCGCGGGGTGATCGACCGCCGCGGCGGCGAAGAGGCGAACCTCGTCATCAACGAGCTGATCCCGCTCGACCAGCCCGATTCGCGCTATACCACCGGCATCGTCGCCCGCATCCACGAAGCCCAGCACGGCCCGGAAACTATCGTCAAGATTCGCGAAATCGTTCGCACTTACCCGGGAAACAGCGAACTGCAACTCTTGCTCATCCTCGACTCTGGCAGCCGCGTCCACTTGAAGGCCCATCGCGCCCGGCTGGAAGTCACCCGCGAATTGCGCCAGCGGATGGAAGACCTGCTCGGCCCAGGCAATTTGCAACTCATCACCTCGCCCCCCAAGCCAACGGCTAATCAGGGGGGGCGGCGATTTGGAGGAAGATGAGTTGGCCGCGGAATTGCCGTCGGAATCTCGCTAGCAGCGGCAACCTCCTTTCCGGGGGGCAGAATTTTGTCACTTGCAATGCCGACTGTACCGATAAGAACGATTGGAGCAATTATTCACGCGCTCCATTTTGTGCAATCGGACCCAGGCGAGCCGCGTCATGCCAGCTATTGGATTGCGATCGACGATCGCACTGGCCATGCTCGCGCTGGTCCTGCTGCCGCCTGCGGGCGGGGCGCAAGAAATTCCCGAGCGGCTGCTGCGTTTGCCTCCGACCAGCGAAGCTCAACCTGCCGCGGTGCGCGGTCCTCAACTGTTCGTCGATGTAACCGCGCAGCCGGTCGCGACGGTCCGCCAGCCGGTGGCCCCTGATTATGGGCCCCCTGGATTTCAGCCCCGCGAGTCGCAAGATGCTCCCGGCGTGCCCGAGTTCTCGCCCGACTACGACCGCTATTCGGACCCGGTGCCGAGCTACGTCTATGACCCCGATTACTACAACTACTACGATTCGGCGGTTCACCAGATAGCCGACTACGCCCCGCCGGGCTACGAAACGCGCGACTACCAGAGCGCGCCCGGCGACCCCGAATACACCCCCATCACGCCGCCGGTTCGCGTGACCCAGTCCGAGCGCGAAAAGTTTGTGGTCGGCGGGATCGCGCCGGGTTCGTTTCTCGCGCCGGGCACCAATACCTCCGTCCGCATCCGCGGTTTTGTGCGGCTAGCCGCGCTCTACGACCTCGATCCAATCGGCCTGCGCGACGCCTTTGTTCCTAATACGATTCCCGTCCCGCAAACCGACGGGCAAAACTACAACATGAGCGGCCGCATCAGCCGCTTTGGCATCGAAACCTGGACCCCGACCAACTGGTGCGACCGCACGGTGCATACCTTCATCGAAGGGGACTTCTTCAACGGTCCCGACCAGGCGGCCGGCGGCGGGGGCAATCCGTTTCGACTGCGACATGCGTTTTTTGACATCGGCTGGTTCCGCTTCGGCCAGCAAAACACGGTCTTCATGGACGGCACCAACTGGCCCAGCCTCGTCGATTTTCAAGGCCCCAACGGCTGGACCAACCAGCGGCAGCCGTCGGCCCGCGTGACCGTTCCCCTGGCCGACCGTTTGTTTTGGGCTTCGAGCATGGAGCGGCCATTCTCGAACATCAACACCAACGGCTTGGGTGCGCAGGTGCAAGACATTCCCGATTTTGCCACGCATTTGCGGTTCGAGTCCGACGTCGGACATCTTCAGGTGGCGGGGCTCGTCCGCTCGATCGGGTACCAGCCGACCGGCGGCGAGGTCACTCGCCAAAATGGGCTGGGCGTCAGCGGGAGCGTCGTGTTTCATCCGTGGGCCCTGGCTTTCGGCACCAATCCGGTCCGCGACGAAGACCCTTCCGGTTTCACGCGCAGCCGCATTCTGCTGCAAGGGACGTGGGGAGAAGGGGTGGCCCGCTATATCAACGATTTCTCGGGCCAAAACCTCGATGGTCAGGTCAATCCAGTAACCGGCCAGTTCGACACGATCCCCGTCACCGGGTGGCACGCCAGCTACGAACTCTGGCTAAGCGAGCACTGGCTCTCGAATATCACCTATTCGCGAGTCCGCTCGGACAGCATCGCCAACCAGCCCGCTACGACCTATCAAGGGGGGCAATATCTGGCCCTTAGCGGCTGGTGGATACCGGTCACGCGAATGTCGTTCGGCGTGGAATACATCTGGGGTGAACGGGAAAACCTCGACGGTCAAACCGCCAAAGCGCAACGCGTGCATGGGCTGTTTCAGTACAACTTCTAGTCCTGGTCCGAACTCGCGTCGGCGACTATAACGGGGCCATGACCTTCTCGCTGGCCGTCGTGCTGTTGCTTCTGGCCGCGGCGATCGTGATGTTTGCGATCGACCGCCCCCGCATGGACGCGGTCGCGCTCATCGTGCTCACCGTGCTCCCCTTCACGGGGGTGGTGACGATGAGCGAGGCGCTCGCGGGTTTCGCCGATGGCAATATCGTGCTTGTCGCGGCGCTCTTCGTGATCGGCGATGGCCTGGTGCGCACCGGCGTCGCTCGCCGACTGGGCGATTGGCTCATCGCGCGGGCCAAAGGAAACGATCTGCTGCTGCTGGTGCTGCTGATGGTCGTCGTTTGCGGCCTGGGAGCGACGATGAGCTCGACCGCCGTGACGGCCATTTTCATCCCCGTCGCCCTGCGCATTTCGACCAGCACCGGCACCCCCGCCAGTCGTCTGATGATGCCCATCAGCATGGCGGCGCTGATCAGCGGCATGACGACGCTCGTCGCCACCGCGCCGAATCTGGTTGTGAATAGCGAGCTGGAGCGGGCGAAGGTCGCCGGTTTCGGCTTCTTCAGCTTTACGCCCTTCGGCCTGCCAATTTTGATCCTGGGCATCCTATATATGACGTTTGCCCGCCGGTGGCTGGCAGGGGACGATGCAAAAGCCAAGCCCGCTTCGCGACGGCCGAATCTGCAAGATTGGGTCGATAGCTACCAGCTCGCCGGCCGCGAACATCGCGTGCTGGTGACGGCCGAGTCGCCGCTGGTGGGGCAAACGGTCAGCGAAATTGGGGCCCACGACCAATCGGGAGCGACGGCGGTCGCCATCGAGCGTGGCACGGCCCTCTTGCAGCCCGATGCCAAAATGCTCATTCAGGCTGGCGATGTGCTGCTCATCGACCATTCCGCCCCGCCGGAGGAAGTTGCCGACCTGCGCCGGCACTACGGACTAATCGGGTTGCCGCTGGCGGGGGCCTATTTCACTGACCGCTCGCAGGAAATCGGCATGGCCGAGGCAATCGTGCCAGCGATGTCCGACCTCGTCGGGCGGTCGGTCGTCGCGGCCGAGTTTCGCAGTCGATTTGGTCTCACCGCCATCGGCCTCATTCGTGGTGGCCAGCCCCATGCTGGCAGCTTGCGGAACGTGAATATCAAGCTGGGAGATTCGCTGCTGCTCATCGGACCTTGGGAAAAGATCGAGGATTTGCGGTCCGCCGCGCCAGACCTAGCGTTGCTGCGTCTGCCCGCGGAGATGGACGATGTGCTCCCCGCCCCGGGCAAGGCGATCCAGGCTGTCGCCTGCCTCTTGCTCGTGGTCGGGCTGATGGTCAGCGGCCTCGTGCCCAACGTCCAAGCGGCGCTGATTGGCTGTTTGCTGATGGGGGCCTTGGGTGTCGTCAATCCGACAAGTGCATATCGGGCCATCGACTGGAAAACCATCGTGCTTATTGTCGGCATGTTGCCTTTTTCGATCGCCTTGCAACGCACGGGGGGCGTCGATTTGGCGGCCGAGGCCCTGATGACCATCACCCAGGGAGCCGGACCGCGCGTCATTCTCGCGGCGCTGTTTGTGATAACCGCCCTGCTGGGGATGTTTATCTCGAATACCGCGACGGCCGTGCTGATGGCCCCGGTCGCGCTTGCCGTGGCGAAGGACCTGGGCTTTTCGCCTTATCCCTTCGCGATGACCGTCGCTCTGGCCGCCTCCACCGCTTTCATGACTCCGGTCTCGTCCCCGGTCAACACGCTCGTGGTCACGCCCGGCAACTATACGTTCGGCGACTTCATCAAGGTGGGCGTTCCCTTCTCGTTGCTTGTCCTCGTGGTCTGTGTCATTTTAGTGCCGTGGCTCTTGCCGCTGTAGTGTCAGTGGCGAGCCCACGACGATTCTCAAGGAATCTGCATCATGAGCGAAGCTTCCGCGGCTCCCAAGACCGCCATGCAGAGGGTGCTGGATGCAGTCGAACGGGTGGGAAACATGGTTCCCCATCCGGTGCTGATTTTTCTCGCGCTCATCGCGATCGTGATCGTCCTCTCGCAAATCTTGGCGATGGCGGGGGTCAGCGTCACGCAAGAGGTGTTCGTCCCCAGCGATTCCCCAGCGCAACCAGGAGACGAATTTGACGCCGCCGAATACGACACCGGAGTCGCCGTCAATTATCACGCTCCCGACCAGAAGTCGTATAAGATCGAGCAGCGCAAAATCAGCGCTCGCAGCTTGCTGAACACCGAGGGAATTCGTTTCATCTATTCGTCGCTCATTCCCAGCTTCATGGGCTTTACGGCCGTCGGCCTGATGATCGCCGCCATGATCGGCGCGGGAGTGGCCGAGGAGTCGGGGCTCGTCAAAACGCTGATCCGCAAGCTCGTCATTATTTCGCCCCCCTGGGCACTGACCTACATCCTTGCCTTCGTGGGCATTGTCTCCAGCATTGCCGCCGATGCGGGGTATCTCGTGCTGATTCCACTGGCGGGCATTGCATTCATGAGCGTCGGGCGGCATCCGATTGCGGGGCTGGCGCTCGCCTTTGCCGCAGTGGCCGGAGCCTTCACCGTCAATATGCTTATCAAGCCTCTGGATGCCGTGCTGGTCGAGTTCACCAACGACGCGATCGCGCTCGTGGATCCCAGCAAGTCGATAGGGCTGGCGTCGAACCTGTGGTTCTCGATCGCGTCGGTCATCGTGCTGACACTGGTGATCGCCTTCATCACCGAACGGCTGATCGAGCCGCGACTGGGAAAATATGTCCCCGCCAAATCCGACGATGAGCCAGCGGCCGACAAATCAAAGAACGAGGGAACCAACCTTTCGGCCGCCGAATCGCGCGGATTACTCTATGCCGGAATCGGCCTCGTTGTGGTCGGCATTTTGTTTGCTTTGCTAGCGCTCCCTGCCGGCGCGCCGCTTCGCGATGCGGAAACCGGCGTCTTAATCGGCAATTCACCGTTTATGAACGGGCTGATCGCCATGATTATGGTCCTCTTTCTGGTCACCGGGGCCGCCTATGGCTACGGGGCGGGCACCCTCGGCAGCCTGACGGACATTATCAAAGCGATGGAAAAGGCGATGTCGGGCCTCGGTGGTCTGATTCTGCTCTTCTTCGTGCTGGCACAGTTTGTCGCCTATTTCAATTACACGAACATGGGAACGATTTTGGCCTTATCGCTGGCCGATACGCTCAAGACAGCGAATTTTCCCGCCCTGGTGCTGCTGCTCGCATTTATCTTGGTCGTCGCCCTCATCGACTTGCTGATCACGGGGGCGATCGCGAAATGGGCCCTGTTCGCCCCGGTGTTCGTGCCGCTCCTGATGGAACTGGGGGTACTGCCCGATGCGGTGCTGGCCGCTTATCGCATCGCCGATTCGCCGATCAACTCGATCACTCCCCTCAATGCCTATTTCGCCCTCGTCGTCGGTTTTTGCCAGCGGTACGACAAAAACTCCGGCGTCGGCACGGTTGTCTCGCTAATGCTTCCCTACGTTGTTCTGACGTTTTTGGCGTGGACCATCCTCTTCGTTATCTGGCACCTGGCGGGACTTCCCTGGGGCGTATAGTGGCAAGTCCTCGCCAGCCTCTCGCAGCACAAGGAAACCGAACCCATGCCCGCGAACATTCCGCTCGACGAAGAATCGGCCGCAGAGCACCTGATGCGCTTCCTGGCGGTCGAGGGAGTCACCGGAGAAGAAAAGGCGATCGCCCAGGCCGTCGCCGAGGAACTCATCAAGGTCGGCGTCCCCGCGAGCGCCATTCGCTACGACACGGCCCATGAGCGCATTCCGCTGCCCACGCAGTGCGGCAACCTCTATGCCGATCTGCCCGGCACGCGCCCCGGTCCACGGCTCCTGTTTTCAACCCATCTCGACACCGTGCCGCTGTGCGCCGGGGCCAAGCCGCGGCGCGAAGGGGACAAGATCGTCGGCGACGGCACAACCGCCCTGGGTGGAGACAACCGCACGGGGTGCGCGGTGCTGGTGTCGCTGGTCGAGACGCTGCTGAAGCACGAACTGCCCCACCCCCCGATCACCTTGCTCTTCACCGTTCGGGAAGAGAGTGGCCTGCATGGCGCTCGCGAGCTGAAGGCCGCCGACCTGCAGGGGGCCCAGATGTGCTTCAATGTCGATGGCCAGTTGCCAAACGTGCTGATCACCGGTGCGGTCGGCCAGGAAAATTGGAATGTCGAGATCAAGGGGAAGGCCTCGCACGCTGGCGTCGCGCCCGAAAAGGGGATTTCGGCGACGATGGTCGCCGCGGTCGGCCTGGCCGAAGCCCGACAGGCCGGCTGGTTTGGCAAAGTTGTGAAAGATAACGGGCGGGGAACCAGCAACATCGGCATTTTTGGCGGCAAGCCCGGCAAACCGGCTGGGGACGCCACGAACGTCGTCACCGATTACGTTCACCTCGTGGGGGAAGCCCGCAGCCCGGAAGAAAAATTCGCCGCCGCCATTTGCCAGGGATATCGCGCGGCCTTTGCCAAGGCGCAATCGCTCGTGACGGACGATCACGGCGCGACCGCCGAAGTGAAATTCACCAGCAAACCGTCCTATCCCCCGTTCAACGTCCCCGACGATCATGCCGCCGTCTTGCATGCCAAGAAAGCGGTGGAATCGCTCGGCATGGTGCCGACCACGATCTTCTCGAACGGCGGGCTCGACGCGAATTGGCTCGACCGCCACGGCGTTCCCACCGTGACCATCGGTGCCGGGCAGTACGAAATCCATACCATCAAGGAATATGTGAACGTTCCCGAGTTCCTGCAAGGCTGCCGGCTGGCGGTAGCGCTGGCGACGCTGTAGTTTGCCTGTTCTTCTCTTCGCAACATTGCTCATTCACCTGGAGGTTCTCCGTGCTTTCCCGCGCCGAAATTCAGCAGTTCCAGTCGCATCGCGACTATCCCTCGGTTTCGATCCTCGCCCCCACGCACCGGACCGCGCCGGCCAACAAGCAAGACCCAATCAAGGTGAAGAATCTGGTGAGCAAGGCGGTCAAGCGTCTGGAGTCGGAATTTTCCAAGCGCGAAGTGGCTCCGGTCGTGAAGAATCTGCAATCGCTCGTCAAGCAGATCCAATGGAACTACGCGCTCGACGGGCTGGCTCTCTTTGCCTCGCGCGATGTGGCGGCATCCCTCTCGCTCCCGTTTCGCGTCAAACCGCGAATGCAGATCGACGAGACGTTCGCCACCCGCGATCTCGTTTATGCCTACAACCGGGCGACTCCCTATCGCGTCCTCGTCCTCGGCCATGAAGTTCGCCTGTTCAGCGGCTGGACGACGGTGCTGGAGGAACACCGGAGCAAGCCATTTCCCCTGTCGCACAAGGGACGGGGAGGTGCGGCCAAGCTGCCGGGGGGCGTGGGAATCAATCCCTCAGCCATTCGCGACGAGGATCACCGGCAATTTTTTCGCTCCGTCGATGAGGCGCTAGCTCCCCTGCACAAGGCTCAGCCCCTGCCGCTGGTGGTCGTCGGGGTCGAGCGGAACCTGGCCTTCTTCCGCGAGGTGACCAAGCTGGGAGACGACTTCGTCGGCATGCTGGCGGGAAATCACGAAAAGACCTCGCCGCACGAACTGGGGAAGCAGGTTTGGCCAGTCTTCGAGCTTGGAGCCACGGCCAGCCGGACGAACGCTCTCGTGCGACTCGACCAGGCAGTCAGCGCCCATCGCTACGCGTCCGGCATTGCCCAGGTGTGGCGCGAAATCGTCGGCGGCAAGGTCCGGACGCTGCTGGTCGAAAAGGACTACAAATACGCGACCGACCTGGCCGAGGACGGCGTCACACTGGCTAAATACACGGGGGAGGGGCCGACGGCGCTCGATGACATCGTCGATGAGTCGGTCGAGCAGGTGCTCTCCCGCGGCGGCGAGGTGTTCTTCTACCCTCCAGGGGATTTGGGAGTCCACCAAAAAATCGCGGCAGTGCTGCGCGGCAAATAGCAAGTTGCCGCGGCGGGTCACTTCTTCCGCGTCCGGCGAAAATAGCGCCCGACGCGCCCCAGTTGCAAAGGCCACGCGCCAAACTGCTCGGTGAGCAGCTTGTAAATCGCCGCCCCCATGAGCGAGCCGAGCGCGATCGACGTGAGCGCGAAGACCGCGTTCACTAGGCCATCGATGCCGGCGCCACGGTCGCTGAACATCCGCGTCACGCTCAAGAGACCTAGCGCTCCCGGCACAAGTAGCCAGAAGCTGGGAAGGAAGGTGACGATCGCCGGCGGCCCGCGAAAACGGAGCTGAATCAGATAGCCCAGGGGAGTCACCGCCAGCATCCCGAAAAAGCCGCTGCCGATCTTTCCGAAGAGAGCGGCCCCCACTTGCTGAGCCCCAAACGCCACCAGCAGCACCACCAGCATCCACGGCAGCGCTCCGCGCGGCGCGGAAAAGTGAATGAAGGCCCCGGTGCCGAAGACGATTACTCCTAGCCACGGCGCGGCCAAGGCCCACAGCGGCTCCAGCGGCGTGGGCGATTCGTCGGTCAGGTTTTCGGGGAGGTAGCCGACGAGCAGCGCGCCCGCCCCCAACCCCAACGCCAACAGCACCAGTTGCACGAAACCGGCCACCAGCCGACTCGACCCGCTGACCATGTCGCCATAAGCCAGCTCGACCATGCCGAGCGTGAGCATTCCGCCGGGCAAAAACGACACCAGCGGTGGCACGAGGACATGCAGCGGATCGATGGCCAGGCCCTGTTCGATGGCGAAAAACACCAGGCTCGACACCAACCCGGCCGAAATCACCGGCAGCGGAACGGCGAGCAACGGGCGATTGCGGTTCAGAACCTTGACGACACCAACCAGCCCCCCCAGCACGGCAGTGGCGACCAGGTTGCGGGCCGCCGGCATCAGCACCATCGCGACCCCCACGGAAAGCACGATGTGCCCCAGCACCACCCCCAAGCCCCCAAAGCGGGCCGGCTGGCGAAGTACGGCGGCAAGCTGATCGAGCCCGGCACGAGGCGCGATTTGCCCTCGCTGCGCTAGATCGCGCAGTTCGTACACGCCGGCGATCTGGTCGAGCCGAAGGTTCTGCGTCGGACCTTCGGCGAGCGTCACTCGATCTTGCTCGCCGTCGTTCAAGCTAATGAAAATCGCCGTCGGAAAGGCGACGACTCGCGACCTCCGCATCCGATATGCCGCGGCGGCTCGCCGCAGCGTCAACTCGACCGTCGCCGTCTGTTCGCCGCTGGCCAGCAGTGCCTGTGCCAGCCGGAAGAGAAACTCCAGCAGTTCCCCGACATCGACGGGGGGTTTGGCGTCGGTGGGTGGCGCGGGGTCCATCAGTTTGGCCCCAGTGGCAGGCCGAGAAGGTGCCAGGCGAGAAAGATCGCCGTCCAGGCGAGCATCGTGCAGGCGGTATAAGGGAGCATCAAGGCAACGATCGTCCCCACTCCCGCGGCTTTGTCGTAGCGCTGGGCAAAACCGACGACGAGGGCAAAGTGCGGCAACAGCGGATTGATCACGTTCGGCGGCGAGTCACTCACGCGATAAGCGGCCAGCACCACTTCGGGATCGATCCCCAGCTTCATGAATAGCGGTACGAAAATCGGGGCCATGATCGCCCATTTCGGCAGAATGTTCGGCAGCGGAAAGCAAAGGAAAAAGCCAATGACGATGAAGCCCAGGAGTAGCGGCACGCTCCCCAAGTTGGCCTCCTTGAGCCAGGTCGCGAGCTGAATTGCCAAAATCGTGCCGATATTGCTGTAGTTGAAATAGGCGACAAACTGGCTGATGACAAAGAACAGAAAGAGCAGACCGCCGAGGTCGGCGAAGGTCTTGGTGATGGCATCCAAGGCCGCGTTGATGGAGGCGAGCGTACTGGCTCCATATCCATAGGCCGCGCCGGTCGCCAGAAAAACCAGCATGATGAGCAGTACCAGGCTGTTCATGAAGGGCGAATCGCCGATGAGCTGGCCCGTCTCTGGATTGCGGAGCGGCGCGCCGGTGGGAAGCGACAACAGCGCGAGGCCCACCGACACCACCACGAGCGCCACGAGCGCCCACCAGAGGCCGCGCTTTTCGTCGGCCGTCAGTTCGTTTCCCCCCTCCGCCGGCTCGGCGGATTCGAACTTGCCGAGTCGCGGTTCGACGAGCCAATCGGTCACGAAGGTGCAAACACCAATCAGCAGCACGCTCGACGCGATGCCGAAATAGAAATTGGAGGTCAGCTCGACCGTGCGCGTCGGATCGACGAGCCGAGCGGCATCGGTGGTCATTTCGGCCAGGATGCCATCGATGGGCTTGACGAAGAAATTGACGCCAAAGGCCGCCGCGACCCCCGCGAACGCCGCCGCCAGCCCCGCCAGCGGGTGCCTGCCGACGCTGAAAAACGCCGCCGCTCCGAGCGGAATCAGCACCAGGTAGCCGGCATCCGAGGCGATGCTCGAGAGGACGCCGGCGGTGACGATAATCGCCGTCATCAGCCGCCGCGGAGCGACCTGCACCACCATCCGCAAGAGCGCGGTGATCAGTCCCGATCGTTCGGCCAGCCCCACACCGATCATGGCGACGAGAATGATGCCGACCGGGCCGAAGTTGATGAAATTCGGGACGACCGACGTGAACATGAACCGGACGCCGTCGGCCGAGAGGAGGCTGCTGACATGGGTCGTCAGCGTTTGTAGCGTGTGAGTCTCCGGATCAAGTCGCTCGTAGGTGACGCTGACACCCGTCAGGTGTAGCGCGTGCGACAAGATCACCACCAGGGCCGAAAGGGCGAAAAACAGCACCGCCGGATGGGGCACGCGATTTCCCAGTCGCTCGATGAGGTCGAGCGCCCTTTGGAAGATGGTTTTGGGGGGAGCGGTTTCGGCGGTGGCCATCACAAACACTCGTCGCGGGGTTGAATCGACCTTCAGTTTATATGCCCCGCCATTGAGTTGCGCGAAGACCGAAAGCGCCAAAGCCGCCGGTCGGACCGCCGAAAGTGAGCGCCAGTCGCCGCGCTCGGCCTCGGCACGGGCGCGGTTCACTTCATCTTTAGCAGCGCTTGCCGCCACTCACGCTCGAACTGGCCGAGCGGCTGACCGGTAAGTTTCTCGAACCGTGGGAGCGGATCGGAGCGCTGAGCCTCGGCACCGACATACTCGGCGAGCTCCCGCGATTCGAGCAGCCCCCCCTGAAACGCCAGATAGTAGGCCAGTCCCCAGGAATAGAGATAGTGTCGCCGCGGGGCCTCGCTGGCATGCGGTCCCAAAAACTCGCGCTCTTCGGCCACTAGCAGGCTGGCCAGCGATAGCGGCTGGCCGGCGGAAAGGTCGGCCCGCAAGGCAGCCAACTTAGCGCCGTCGGGGGCGTCGATCCGGAGCGATTCGCCGTCGAACTGGCCGCTTTCAAAGACTTGCGCCAACCCTTCGTTCAGCCAGCGGGGCACATGCCGTTTTTGGTGCGGAAAGACGAAGGCATCGAGATAGGCGTGAAAAGCCTCGTGATAAAGGCCGCGAAACATGACGCCAGTCACCTCGGCCACCTTCTGCTCGTTGGTCCGCTGCCGCTGCGAATTGGCAACCAGCAGCGCCTCCATCCGCTCTTTCCAGACCGCCTTGCGGAGGCGAATTTCGGCGGCCGCCTCTTCGGGCGTAAAGCCGGCAGCTTTGAGTTCATCGCTGGCGGCGGCCAGCGTTTTCATGTACTCCGCCTCCAGCTGGACAGCATTTAGCTTCGCTTGTTCGTGCTCGCGGCGAACCCGCGCTAGCCGCTCGGCAAACAAATTCAGATCGCTCCCCGCCAGGATGATCCGCTGGCGCGGGGAGTAAAACGCCGCGTTGTCGAGCGACAGGTCGAGTGCCCGGAGCCGCTCGCGATATTGATCGAGCGAGCCGTACAGCTCGATCGTCAGTCGTTCCGGATCGGCGACGCGCGGTGGCAAGAAAGTGCGAAAGGCCCGGAAGATTTGCTCGACGCGGACCACCGCCCGTCGAGTTTGCTCCTCGTCGGCCGTGCTGTAGAGGCTGAACCACGAACCGTCGTAGGCCAGCGACTGCGTCGCTCCACCAGGGCCGGGACCTAGCTCCACTTCCTCCATCCGCCCCGCCTCGATCACCGCCCGGTTGCGAAAGCGAGCGAAGCGATCGACCAGCTGGCGATGCTTGTCGGCTGGCAGCTTTTCGATTTTGGCGATGTCCGCTCGCGGCACCCCGCGAATTACCGCGTACATCGGCTTGCCCGGCGGCTGCACGATCTGGGCAAAATCGATTTCCTCGTCGTTTTCCGCCTGAATCAGCCCCCGGAGCTTGGTTTCGTCCTTGAGGACCAGCGTTTCCAACTCCCAGCGGCCGGGGGGATCGTCGGGCTGAGCGCGCAGCGAGCCGATCGAGCTGAACGAGAATGCGACGTAGAGGCAGAACGAGAGGGAGAGGGGAAATGTTTTTATCGCGTGATTCATGTGCCCTGACTCCGACTCCCCCGTTTCCTGTCGCCCCAGCTTTCACTCTCTTCTTCCCGTCACCATCCAGCCGCTTTGCCGGGGACGCGGGGATCGTGGACGCCGAAGAAGTTTCGCGCGGCGGGGTCGAGGGCAATCCCTTGGCTGACGCCGAGCTTGTCGATCACCTTCAGGGCATGTCCGCGACCAGCCAGCGCGGATTGCTGATCGGCCGCCAGCTCCTTTTCGACGCGAACTTCGTCGGGGGACCATTGGTGATGAATGCGCGGAGCGGCAAGCGCGACATCGAGCGACTGGCCGAGGTCGAGCGTGCGGACGAGCGCCTGCACCACTTGCGTGATGATCGTGGGTCCCCCCGCGGCACCGACCGACAGGATCGGCTGGCCATTTTCGAGAACGAGCGTCGGACTCATGCTCGACAAGGGCCGTTTCCCCGCGGCGACGGCATTCGCCTCGGCACCGACGAGGCCAAAGGCGTTGGGAGTGCCCGGCGCGATCGCGAAATCGTCCATTTCGTTGTTCAGCACAACCCCCGTGCCGGGCACCACCACCTTCGAACCATACGAGGTGTTGATCGTTTGCGTGAGAGCGATCCAGTTGCCGTCGCTGTCGGCGGCAGCGAGATGCGTGGTGTGCTTGGCGAACACGTTTTCGTCGGCGGCGGGAGGGGTGCCGTGGCCGCCGACGGGGGTCGCTTTCGCGAGGTCGATCTTCGCGGCGAGCGACTTTGCATATTCCTTATCGACCAGCCCCCTCGGGACGCGCGTGAACGCCGGATCGCCGAGCCAAAAAGCTCGGTCGGCAAAGGCGAGCTTCATCGTTTCGGCCAGGAGGTGCGTGAACTGGGCCGGATCGCGGTCGTGAATCCTTCGCACGTCGAACTGCTCGAGAATATTGAGCATTTGGGCGACATGCACGCCGCCGGAACTGGGGGGCGGAAAGCCGACGATGGTCCGGCCGCGATAAGTCGTGATTAGTGGCTCGCGAAGGAGCGGCCGATAAGCGGCAAAATCGCTGGCTGCCAGGAGGCCACCGTTCTCAGCCATCCAATCGCCCACCGCGCGGGCAAATTCGCCTCGATAAAACCAGTCGGTCCCGCCCCTGGCGATGTGGCGATATGTGCGGGCCAGGTCGGGCTGCTGGAGCTTCTCGCCGGCGGCCGGCGGCGAGCCAGTGGGCTGAAGGAAGGGGACGCCCGCCGGACTATGCTTATGCAGGCTCTCGGCGGCGCGGGCCAGAATGGCGGCGTTGTGCGTATCGAGAATAAAGCCTTGCTCGGCGATCTCGGCGGCGGGCAACGCCAGTTCGGCCAGTTTGAGCCGGCCATGCTCGCGCAGGGCCAAGTCGTAAGCAGCGAGCGCACCCGGCGTGGCGACCGCGAGCGCCCCCGACTGGCTCAACTCGGGCCGCGGCTGCCCGGCTCGCAGATACATCTCGCGGCTCGCCCGGGCGGGTGCCGTTTCGCGGCCATCGATGGCAATCAGCTTCCCATCGGCCCGGCGAATCAGGATGAAGCAGCCGCCGCCGAGGCCCGAGTTGTGCGGATCGACAACGCCCAGCGTCAGTGCCGCCGCAATCGCCGCATCGACCGCATTGCCGCCCTGTTTAAGGGCATTCACCCCTGCGTCGGTCGCCAGCGGATGCACCGTGGCCACCACTCCGCGGGAGGACGTGGCATGGTGCTGCGGGGGCTGGTCGGCGGTCAGCGGATTCAACGGTAAGCCCAGCAGGGTGAGCACCATCCAGGCGAAACGAAACTTGGAATGACTGGCGTACATGGTCCCTCGCTCGTCTCGCAGTTTTCCACGAGAGCGCTGGAAACCAGGGCTTCGGGGTCAGGCCCGATTGGCTGGCCATTGGAAGTTGACCCGCGCGAACAGGCCGGCCCATTCGTGGCGGCTCACCTTTTGACGATCTCCCGCATCTTCGGCTCCAGATAGGCGACGGTGCTCCCCATGCTGGCGAGCTGCTTGTAATCCTCTTCGGGAACCTGAATTTTGTGCCGCTTGCGCAGCTCCATGACGATGTCCAGAAAGTCCATGCTGTCGAGCTCGAGCTGCTCGCGGAAGGGCTTATCGTCGGCAAGGGTCGATAGGTCCTCGTCCGGCGCGATGTCCGAGAGGATGTCAAGAATTTCGTCGCGAATTTCGGGAGGGGTCATCGGGCGGTGGTTCCTGCAAAGATTGCTTTACGAGTATTTTTTGATGATGACGACGGAATTGATCCCAAGCATGCCGAACGAATTGTTGAGGATGTACTGGATATCGCCAATTTTTCGCGGCTCGTTCAGCACTAGGGTCCGCAGGTCGCATTCGGGATCGAGCTGGCTGACGTTGATCGTGGCGTGGCAAACGCCATCGGAGAACGACGGCAAATTGCCCGCCAGTTCTAGCGCGCCGGCGGCCCCCATCGCGTGGCCGATGAAGCTTTTGGCGTTGTTGAAATAGGTTTTGTTGCTTTCGCAAAACACCCGCCGCAGCGCCGCGCATTCCTGGGCGTCTCCCTGGCCGGTGCCGGTGGCATGCGTGCTGACGATGTCGATCTGGTCGGGCCGCAACCCGGCCCGCCGCAAGGCCAGCTCGACACATTCCGCCTGCCGCTCCGGATTGGGAAGCACGAAATCAGTCGCGTCGGTATTGATGGCATAGCCGGCGAGCTCGCCATGAATTTTTGCCCCGCGAGCTAGCGCGTCGCTGAGCCGCTCGAGCACATAGACGCACCCCCCTTCGGCCACCACGATGCCATTGCGGGCGACATCGAACGGTCGGCTCGCCTGGGCGGGGTCTTCGTGCGTCGCCAGGGCCCCTTGGCTTTTGAAACTTGCGAAAATGCCGAAGGTGTGAATGCTTTCCGAAACGCCCCCCGCCAGGGCCAGATCGCAATCTCCCAGCCGCAGCATCTGCGCGCCCTGAATCAGCCCCGCGTTGCCGGCGGCACAGGCGGCCCCGATGGTGTAGTGCGGACCGGTGACGCCCAGATTGAGCGACACCTCGCCCGCTGGGTTGTTGGCCACGGTTCGCGGATTGTGGTGGTGCGACCAATAGCTCGTGTCGTAGTCGTATCCCTTGAGCAGGAAAATCTCGTTCTCGGTTTCGACATTGCCATGCTCGGTGACGCCAAGATAGATGCCGACGCGGGACTTATCGACCCGGTCCCAAGCGAGCCCCGCGTCGCGAATCGCCTCGCCCGCCGCATAGATGCCGACGCTGCCGGCCCGCGTGCCACGGCGGAGGTCCTTTTTCGACTGATAACGGAGCGCGTCAAACTTGCAGACGCCAGCCAGGGTTTCGCCGACGTAGCGGATTTCGTACTTGCTGACGCCGCTTTTGCCGGCCAGCAACGCCTGGCGAAATTCGGCCAGGTTGTTGCCGTTGGGAGCGGTCAGCCCGATGCCGGTAATGACAATCCGCTGCTGGTCGGGCAGATTGTGAGGGGCATGAACGGACATAACAGACTCGCCGCCGGCGGCAGAAGCGGGCAAACCATCGAAAGTAACGCTCGCCGCCCAGATTGACAAGCGGCGGCAAGGCCGGCGCGCACTGCGGCAGAACGCCTTAACCGCAAGCCCCGCCAGACTTTAACCACGCTCCCAGCCGCTCCATGCCGGCGGCCATGCTCACTTGCGGGCGATAACCCAGGTCGCGGCGGGCGGCCGAGATGTCAAAATAGTGATCGGTAGCGAGCTGGGCGGCCAAAAAGCGGGTCATTCGCGGCTCATCGGTACGACGGAGAATGGTCCACAGTCCCTCCAGCATTCCCCCGGCCATCCACGCCGCGCGGAACGTCATTTTTTGCTTGACTGGGGGCAAACCGGCCAAGGTCAGAATTTGTCCAATCCACTCCCAGCAATTCACCGGCTCGCCATTGGTAATGAAATAGGCCCGGCCGCTGGCGGGTGATCCCGGCGCGAGCTTATCGGCCGCCAGCAGGTGAGCGGCGGCGGCGTTTTCGACATACACCGCGTCGATTCGGTTGCTGCCATCCCCGACTTGTCTCAATTGGCCGCGGCGAGCCCGGTCGAGCAGGCGGGGAATCAGATGCGCATCGCGCGGCCCCCACACCAAATGCGGCCGCAGGGCACAGGTGACGAGGCCGTTCTTGCCGCTCGCCTCCAGCACGAGTTGCTCGGCCAGGGCCTTGGTATGCGAATAGTGCCCCAGCCAGCGGCTCGGATAGGGTGCCGATTCGTCGATGCCCGACTGACTTTGGCCCGCGAAGGTGACGCTCGGACTGCTGGTGAACACCAGCTTGCCGACGCTCGCCTGCTGGCAGGCGTGCAAAATGTTGCGCGTCCCTAACGTGTTGATGCCGTGATAGTGTTTCCAAGGCCCCCAAATGCCCGCGACCGCCGCGACATGAAACACGCATTCGACCCCGCGGCACGCCGCCATCACGGCGACTTCATCCTGAATGTCGCCGGTTTGCTGCTCGACGCCGAGCTTGGTGAGGGCCGAATGACGCTTGCGCGACAGCGAACGGACCCGGTCGCCGCGGGCCACGAGCTGTTCGACGATGTATTGGCCGAGGAATCCCCCCCCGCCGGTGACGAGCGTTTGCACCGTGATTGGCCGCCGGTTCGCGCTGCTGGTTCGCCAAATTGGCCGCCACTAACCTAGCAGTTGCCGCGCGGCCGGCCACCACCCGCGGCGCGCGAACTTCACAATCGCCGCTTCACAGCTGATTGAGCAAATCGGCCCCGATTTCCAAGCGAAAATAGCCCCGACACTCGCGCGGGCCATCGCTCGTCGCGCGGGCGAAGGCGCTCGCCGGCAATTCGAGCCAAAACGAATTGGCTCCATCCACGGTTTGCCTCGGCACGGCGAAGATCAGCACATCACTGGCGACGCTGCCGCGCGACAGGGTCGCCTGTTCCAGGTGCCCTTTGATCCGCCGGAAGCCCTCGAACTTGTGCGGCTCGTAGGTGGCTTCTTGCTCGTCCGAGAGGCGGGCGGCCACAAGCTCGCCGTTCACCTCGAACCGTCCCCCTTGCCAACTGGCGTAGCTGAGGTCGCCGTTGCCGGCGTTCTCGATGTCGAGATAAACGGTGAAGAAGTCCCCCGTGCCGGCGGGAACCGGATTGTTCTTCTCGTCGCGGGCCAGCACCTCGCCATATTCGACGCGCCGCACCTTGACGCTCACGCCGTCGCGCACGAGGGGCTTCGTCGCGTCCGCCCACTTGATCTCTTCGCCAGGCCGCTCGCTCGGTGTCGGCGCGGGTTCGGCGGCGAGCGGATCGGCGGCCCGACTGCGATGGTTGAACCACACAATCCCCGCCGCGATCCCCACCGCCCCCACGCCAAGTAGCAACAGCAGGGCGATTCCCACCAGCGCCGCCACCAGCCGGCTGCCGCGGGTTGGCTCGGCGGGAATCGGTGGCGGCTCGGAAGGGGGCGGCTCAGCGCGGGGAACGAAAGCAGGTCGGGCGGAACTTTTCGGAAGTTCGCTCGGCAGCGGCGGCGGCGGGGGAGGCGGCACGACCGAGGCCGGAGCGAGATAGCCGCCACCACACTGCGGACAGCGAACCGGAGCAGGAACCGCCGCGGCCGGCACGAGGTTGACGTTGCCGCACCGCGGACAACGGACACTGACGCCCGCCATGCGGCTATTTCTCCGGAGTGGGCTTGGGGGGAGCGGGAGGATTCGCCGCGGCTCCCCCGGCCGGTTTCGAGAGCTCCTCGAATTGCTTATTCAGCTCTTCGATGCTCGGTGGTTTTTTCGGAGCGTTCGGATCGGGCATCGGAGCGGCGGGGGAGGGAGCCGTCACCGGCGGCAAGGCATCGGGCGAGCGATCCGGGCCCTTGATCGTGGCGTTGAGTTCGCTGATCGAGCCGGGCTGGCCGCCGTTGGTGCTCGCTGGCGGACGCGGGCCCTCGGCGAAGACTGGCGCGGCGGGCTTCGCGGCCTCCACCGGCTTGGGAAAGAGCGCTTCGAGCGGAATCTCAAAACCCCAGTGCTGTCCCTTGGCGGCATCGGCCAGGGCGGTCTTCACGAGCGCCAGCTTGAGCATTTCCACGGGCTGCTCGGGGGCGGCGAAGACGAGCACGTCGGTAATCGTCTGGCCGGGAGCCAGTTGCACAACCCCTTGTCGCTGCACGCCAGGAGTGGCGGCCGGCGGGACAAACGCCAGCACCCGATTGGCCTGATCGGCGAGCACCACTTCGTCGGCGGACCGCCCATTCCAACTGGCATACTTTTTCGGCACCGGCGAGCCGTTGGTGATTTTCACCTCGACAAAGACATACTTCGCGGGGAGCGCGGCGGGTTCGGGGGTGCTGCTGGTGAGGGGAGCATCGGTGGCGTTCTCGGCCGGCGCGGGCTCGCTGGATGCCGTGTCGGCGGTTGCGGGTTCCAATGCCGAGCCTTCGCCGCTCGACCCGGGTGCCGCGCTGGCTGCCGGCGCGGCCGCAGGAGCCGCGCCAGGAACGACGGGATTCACCCGCGTTCCGGCCGCATCGCTGGCGAGCCAGGCGGAAGTGATTGATAGCTTGACCGAATTGAGCGTGATTCCGGTCACCTTCAGGATGTTGCTCCATTTGGTTTGGGCCGCGAGCACCTTTTCACCCGCGGCAGGACCGCTGGCGGGCGCGGCCGGGCGAGCTTCTCCGCCTGATTTCGGCGCGGCGGCCGGGGCGGGATTGGCCTCCGCAACGGGGTTGGTGTCCATTGGATCAATATCGACCGGATTTACATCCGTCGCGCCGCTCGCGACGACCAATTCCGTTTGACTATCGCCCGTCTCGTCGGCGACTTCGTCCGGCGAACCCGACAGCTTCCACACCGCGATGCCGATCCCCACGATCGCCACCGCCGCGCACAGGCCACCCAGCCCGCCGACGAGGAGCAAGTTGCTATTCGATTTTTTCGCCGGCCGGGCATCGTCGCCAGTCGCACTGCTGGCGGGGCTCGCCGCGGAAAAAGAGAAATTGGCCGGATTGGCCGCGACCACGCCGACCGGGGCAACAGCCATCCCTTGGCCCACCGCAACTGGGCCCACCGCAACTGGGCCAACCGCAACTGGGCCAACCGCAACTGGGGAAACCGCAACTGGGCCAACCGCGACCGGCGCGGCAACGGGCGTTGTGCTCCCTGTCGCGCGAGCTGGTTGCGGCCGGGAAGCGGCCGCTTTCCCCGGTTTCGCGGGAGCCTTGCCGGTTCCCAGCAGGCCCGGAATCTGAGCGGCGGTGAACCACTGCTGGTCCACCTCTCGGCGGACGAAAGACTCGGCCACCAGCCGCCCTTCGGCCGCCATCCCCCGCATTTGTTCCCAGGTGAATGGCCCGAACTGCTGCCCATCCACCCCGCAAAACCATTGTCCGTTCATCCGGCCCTCGCCCGCTCAATGCGACAACCCGCAACGCACGCTAATTTACTCCCTCCCCCGTCAATCCGCCAGAGTTTTCCCCCGCCGTCGCCTCCAAATCGGCCAGCGGCGACAGATACGGCACCATGCCGTCGAACGTTTTCGGGCCTATGCCGCGAACTTTGCGGAGGTCTTTCAGATCGCGAAACGGACCATGCTCGGCCCGGTGTTCAACGATCCGCCGAGCCAGCTGCTCGCCGACACCGGGCATGAGGCACAGTTCCGGCCAATCGGCGGCATTGATGTCGATTTTGAAGTCAATCGCTACTGACGGGGCGCGGTCGATGTCGATGACCCGCGTCCGCAGCCTCCCTTGCCATACCCAGTAAACCCCGATCGCCAGCAAGGCCGCCACCAGCAATCCCGCCGCGGCCCCTTGATCGACGAGGCGCAGAGAAAGGCGCGGCCAGCGCGGGGTCTGTTCGGGAGTTGGTCCATTCGGGCCGGGCATAGCCCGATTATCAGGGCTGATTGGCCGATCTCCAAGCGCTTACTTGCCGATCTTCAGCGGCAGCCCCGGAACTCCCTTCTTTTCGAGTTCCTTGGCCAAATCCTCGACCTTCTTATTAAGGTCGTCAAGGATCGCACCCGTCGTGGGAGCGCTTCCCGCGGCAGGATTGGTCGTCGCTGGCTTGCTCTCGGTCGCCGGGCTCTCGCCTAGCTTGGTGGTCTTAAAGCCGGGGGCTTTCTCCACCTTGTAGCTGGCTTGGTGGCTGGACCAATCGCGCGACCGAACCCCATTCTTGCTGCTGCCCGTGTAGCCTTCCATTCCCGGCAAGATCGTCACTTTAACGACCCCTTTTTCCGCGAATTGCAGTACCCCCGCGTGCACGGCGGCCACTGCCAATGGCGAATCGGTGCTGTAAATGTCGGTGCCATAGATCGTAAAGTTGGTGGCCCCGATCACCTCAAAATAGTGCGTTTTGCCGACATCCGCGCCGGAAGTGTAGCTCGAAAGCGTCCCCGGATCGGGCTTCACGCCGTTGCTGTCGCCGCCGATCTTCAGCGTGCGGATTCGGTCGCGAACGGCCACCGCTTCGTCGAGCTGCCCCGTTTTTGCCAGCGAATCCTGCAATTGTTGCAGAGCGGCGATGCATTGTTCCGTTCGGGTTTTCGCGTCGAGATAGGCCTGCTTATCAATGGCCGCTTTGGCGGCTTGGGCCTCTTCCTGCGAATTTCGCAGGTCGGCCTGGTATTTTTCGAGCAGCTTGACCGCCTCGGCCGGCAAATCGTCGGCCGTTGCAGGGACCACCAACCAGGCCCCGGCCACCACTGCCGCGGCAACGATCACATTCCAGCGTAGCAAGTTCATGACAGGCTCTCCGAAGGGGTGAGAAGGGCGAACCTACCACTCAAGCGCCGTCCGCGGCGGGACGGAGCGCGAATTCACCTAATTTTTCACGATCTACGCCGGCCGCTCGCTCGCGGGGATGTGGATCACACTCACGCCGCACGAATCCCAAGCTCGCGAACCGCGGCTGACGTTCCAGGTGACATACAGCTTATCGCCCGCCGGATCGCAGCAGACGGCATAGGTTCCCTTGCAGACGAGGCCGTATTTTTTCTCGTAAAACGGGTGCAGGAAAGCGATGACTTTGCGCTTGCGCGTTTGCGTATCGAACTGCACGACCGCCGAGTTATCGCGCTCGCTGCCGCCGTGGGCACCGGGAACGTAATAAATATACCGGCCGGTCGGGTCGGCGCTCATCGCGGCGACATAGGCATTGCCGCCGACGGCTGCAGGGCCAAGCGGTTCGGCCTTCTCGGTTTTGGTGTTGAAGGCGTAGATCGTCGCGTCCGCCGCCCCTTGGCCGAGCGAGCAGGTATAGACAAAGCCTTGCGGGGTCTCGCGGGTCGCCGCCCGAATGCCGATCTGGCCGCCGATTTCGACCGGCGCCTTGTCAGTCGCCGGGTCGAACCGCATGAGGGGGGTGTCGCCCGTGCCGGGAATGAAATAGACCCGGCCGGTCGAGCGGGCGAGAATCATGTAGCGAGCCGGGCCGCCGGGACCGGCATACAGTAGCTGGCGATTTTTGCAGTCGTAGGCGAAAAAGCGGATGTCCTTGCTATCTCCTTCGCCTGGCGCGGTGCCGCCATAAAAAATCAGCCGGTCGGGATCGAGCGTGCCGTTGGGGATGCAATGCTTGGGGACTGGCGCCTGCACGACCACTTCCGACTCACCGGTCGCCGGGTTGCAACGGACGATCCAATCGCCGACGTAATGATACTTGTCGTTGGTCGCCTGCGGCGAACCGCGGTGCGTCGAACAATAGAGCCAGCCATCGCTTCCCAAATCGACTCGGCTATGGAACTTGCCGGGCGAATAGTGCCCTTCGGGCATTTTCAGCAGGGCCTTCAGATCGAGCAGCTTGCGGAACTTCTGGCCCGCCACGTCGTACTCAAAAACGAAGGCATTCCCTTGCGGCCAAAGATGGTCGCCGATGGCGGTGTAGTATTTGCCGGCGGTCGCGGTGCTGTCTCCCCACACCGACCAAGGCTTCCCTTCGTAGGTTTGCCCTGGGAAATACGCGAAGTCGATCGTCGGCGCAGCCTTGGCGACCGTTACCCCCTCGCGGAGCGACTCAGGAGCGAGCAAAAAATCGGGCGAAGTATCCGTGACGACCGCTTTGCCCCCCGGCAGCTCGGGCGGATAGGTGACGACCGGCGCGGCCGCCTTGGGAGCTTTGGCTTTCGCCTTGGGGGCCGGTTTCTCTTCGGCGACAAGTGGCAGAGCAGCACTGGCGGCCGAAGCGGAAAGCACGCCGAGGGCCGCACGGCGAGTGATGCGAGGCATGGGGAAATTCCTGGTGGGAGAGAGGGGAGGCGGGTGGGTCACTTGGCGAACCTGGGTCAGCTTAGCCGCTTGCGCGGCCAAATTCACGCCGGCTGGGTGCGATTTTATTTGGCCTCGATCTTCACTCCGGTGAGCGGCTCGTTAGTGACGGCATCCCAGGCGATTTGCTGCAAAATCCCGTTCAGCCTCTCGGCGGCGGCGGGATCGGCGTCATTTTTGAGTGCGGGAGGTACGCCGAGTCCAACGGGGCTGCGGCCGTAGATTGCCGCGTAGCAAGTGTAGGTGCAGAGCATCGTGACGGGCGCTTTCGCGTGGCCGATCGAATCGGTAAAGAGGTCCGATTGCCGGGCAATTCCCGGCACTTCGCCCGCCACGACCTTCTCGCGCAGTCGCAGCACCGCCTCGCCCACCGGAATCACGAACACCACCTGCCGCTTGGTTTGGGGCGCGAATTTCTCGTTCAACTCGCGGGCTTGCTTCGCCATCGCCTCGAAAAACGGAGCTTGCAACTTGCGCAGCTCGGCGGGGACGAACCCATCGCGCTCGGCATTTTGCAGCGTGCCGCGCTTATCGGGGCGGTCGAAGGGGAACCACGAGGCTTGGATATAAAGCCTTCCGCCCGGATTATGCTCCAGCAGCAGATTCGCGTAATTGTCGATCCCCGGATCGGGAAGCTGCACGTTCGGCGCCACAGTCAGCACATCGACCTCGCCCGCTTTGATTGCCTTCCGCAACCGATCGACCGCCACTCGCTTGCCGGTCTTGGATTCGGCGGGCACATCTTTTTCGTCCGGCAGCTTCCAGTGCTGAATGACCTGCGACCCTCCCAGCGACTGGACTCCGCTGATCGGTTTCGCCTGGATGCCGGCGAGCGTTGTCACCTGCGGCAACTGGTTGGCGACGAACACGTGAAAGCTATGCCCGCAAATGAACACGCGGGTTTTCTCGGCATCGCCGGTGGTGGGAGCCTTGTCAGCGGCAGCCAACGACCGGATCAAGACCAATTGCAGGGCTAGTGCGGTGAGCAGCAGGCGAAGGAGCGGCATGGTAGGCGTTCTACGGGAGAGGAAGGGGTGGATTTACGGTAAGATACGCGAGGTTTCCGGCGATGGACAGCGTTTTTTCGCGTCTCTGTTCTCGATAGTTGGAGTGCTCCAACAAACTCGACCCGTGCCAATCACCGATACCATCATCCCCGGCGGCTGGACGGAACGCGAGATCGACCTCGGTTCGCGGATGGTGCGGCTGCGCGTGCCGGCCGATCCGGATGCGGTGCTGGCGCGACTGATCGAAGGGGAGGTTGCGGCCGCCGCCGAGCCGCATTTGGCCGATCCGTATTGGGCCAAGCTGTGGCCCGCCGCGTTGCATTTGGCGGCGATCATCGCCCGGCGACAACGCGAATTCTCCCCCGGCACGAAAACGCTCGAGCTCGGCTGCGGCAGCGGATTGGTGGGCCTCGCGGGATTGACCGCCGGACTGGACGTCACCTTCAGCGACTATGTCCCGTTTGCCGTCGAACTGGCCCTCGAAAACGCCCGCCGCAATGGTTTTCCCACCGCGCGGGGGCTGGTGCTCGATTGGCGCTATCCCTTGGCCGAACAGTTCGATTTTCTGCTAGCGGGGGATGTGACTTACGACCGGACCCACATCGGCCCGCTGCTGGGGGTTCTCGACCAAATGCTCTCCCCCGGCGGCCAGGCCTGGATTGCCGATGGGGGCCGCGGCCCCGCCGCCGACTTCCTTGCCCAAGCCGCCGCGCGGGGTTATCGCGTGCGGCTGTTCGACGAATCCGATCAATCCACCGCGACACCCAAGCTCGGCCATTGCCAGCGGATGGTACTGCGGAAAGTCACCCCCTGATTGAAGTTCGTCTCTTGGCATTTAGGCGATATACTTGGAAATATCGCTGAGGTCGCAATGGGGCACACACCAGGTCGCGGCCACCGCCCAAAAATCGGATCCGGCCAAGAAGCGGCGGTTGCGAACCAAAGCCGCGAAACTGAGAACCGACGCGGACCAGCGCTATGACGAAGCGGTACAGGCTTGGAATGAAATGTCCGATGAGGCCCGCAAGCTACGCCCGGAGCTTGACCCCGAATTGATCCGGCCGAATTGGAGGTACTCATGATCGCCGCGAATTCGAATCCGCCGACCGAACGCAGCTTCGCCAATGCGTGGGGCGAACTCGACTATCTCTGCCGAAAAACTCGCTATTGGCTCTACGGACGTCGGCAACCGGCACGGGCCGAACGCTACTTGTCGCGCTTGCAAGGTGTCCTGCGACGACTTCCCAAGGGAGACGTGGCGATCCTGCGAGCCGAGGGCCTCGCCTTGCGCGACGAATTAGAGGGGAAGATCGAGCAGGCGATTGCTCATCGCCGGCTCGAAATTGAATTGATGCAAAAGCTGCATGCTGAGGCGCGGGCCTCGCGATATTCCGATCAGACTCGCGAATACCTCCTGCAAGGGCGCGACCTCGCCGCGCTGGCGGAGCGTCGCGCGATTCTCGCCGCGCTGGAATCGGCGAAAGCAAAACCGCGTCGCCGACTGGTTCGCAGCGCGTGAGTCGAGCACGCCCCCCGACTTAACTCCCTACCACACCGGCACGGTCAGTTCTTTCCGTTCGCCGCCGCGCAGCACGGCGAGCTGGAGCTTGTCCTGGGGGCGATACTTGGTGCGCAGATGGACGAGAAACTCGCTCTCGCTCATGGCGGCGGTATTGCCGTCAATGCCGACGATCACGTCGTTTTGCCGCACGCCGGCTTGCTGGAGAATGGGGCCGCCGCGGCCGAACATCCCCTTGATGAGCAGGGCGAGGCTCCCCTCCGCGAGGCCGCGGTCGCGCTTTTGCTCGGCGGTCAGAGGCTCGAATTTGACCCCATAACGCAGGCCATACCACGAACTGGCCCGCCAGCCGATGTCGTACTTCTTCCAGTCGCCGGCGAGCTGGAGGGTTTTGGTTTGCGATTGGCCATTGCGGCGCAGGGTGGCGACCAGCGAACCTTCGCTCGGAGCAGCGTTCAGCACCCACTGGATGTCAGCCGTCGAAACCAGGGGCTGGCCGGCTAGCGTGAGCAGCTCGTCGCCAGCCTCGATGCCCGCCGCGGCGGCGGGGCTGCCAGCCATAACCGACTTCACGACCACGCCATCCTTCAGATCCATCGACAGGCCGATGCGGTCGGGCATCGGGAAGACATACAGGTCTTTCTCGGTCAGTTCCCCCTGCTCCCATTTGGCCCGCAGGGCATGTTCCTTGACCATGTGGCAGTGAATGCAGTTCTGCCGCGTGCTGGCGGGGACCGGTTTGTCGGTCAGGCCGGGGGTTTTTTCGGGGCGGGCAAAAGCCGGCGCGGGGCCGGTTTTAGCGGCCAACTGCCCGCGATTGCCTGGATAGGCCCCATGCAGCGCGAGCGCCCGCTCGGCCGCCTTTTGAAAGCCGGGAAGCGTCAACTCGCCGTCCGAACCCGCACCGGACGACGTTCGCGAGCCGTAGCGGCCGTAGATCGTCAGGTCGGCATTCAGGAACATTGCGTTCCACGACATGTCGTAGTCGTATTGAAAGACCGCCAGATCGAGGCCGTTGGTCTGAATGATCCGCACGCAGACGAATTTTTTCTCCAAGGCGGCCGTTTCGTCATTCGGCTGCATGACGGCCAGGTCCAGCGTCTTGCCCGGCGGACACGGCACGCACCGCAGCACGACCAAGAGCGGCTTGCCGGTGGCTTTGGCCTGGGCAATGGCGGCGGGGAGATCGTCATAAATCCAATGGTCGGCGACTTCAATATCCTTGAGCGCCTGGCCGAGCGGTGTTTGCTCTCCCGCGCGGCTGGTGAGGTTAAGGGTGGACAAAAGAAACAAGGAAAGCAACACGCCGCGCATGAATTTGTCCCTTCGCTAGGAAAGATTTGCCCCTGGCTAATGGTTTTCGGAACGGGCAGTGTAACGACCAGCGCGCGAGGCCGCAATTTTTTGAGGAGTTTCTTTCGCGAGACCCCGAAAATCGGCGACTCCCCCTCGTCCCACCGGGTTTTTGCTGACGCCAAACGCTGGTGCTTGGTCGCGACTTCACTTCATTTTGGATTTCGAGCGCCTTCCTGCACGCTGGTCAGTCGCGGGTCCGCGACCTCGCACCGTTCCGCGACCGGCGGTCGAGTCTCGATCCCCCCAACCCGCCCGCTGAGCAGGGGTCAAATAGGGTGCGATTCGCCGCGCTGTCTGCCCGCCATGGATCGTTGTAAGTTGTTCCACAAACACGGCTTACGGCATGTCGTTCTCCATCACTGATGCGCCGACGACCCCTGTTCACTCCCCTCTCGTGAACATTACCTAAACGGGGGATAAAAACCCTAGGCTCTGCCCCGAAGGCAGTGTCCGCTCTTCTTCGCTTACGCAATGTTGCCGCTCCCATTTTTGAGCCGAGGTTCCGTTTCGCGTTTTCTTTTTTTCGTGCTTTCGCGATCCGCTTTGGGTCCATCGTCACCAGCCGGAAGTTCGCAGTGACAATACCCCCCCGCTCTGCCCGCTGCGCAGTGTTCGAGACGCCTCGCTTCGCGGCCAATCTCGTCCTCGCGAAATCTTCGTAAATTGCTTGTTCACAATGATTTGCGACGCTTGCTAAGCGACCAACCGCGCTCGTTTTGCACCTGCGCATTGCCCCTGCTTGCGCAGTACCCATTCAGGGGGCTTTCTCCTGGCCTTCACGAGCTTCTGCGCGCAACCACGCCCACGCTCATTCTTCGCCCGGTCCGTGACTAGTCTGGTCAACGGCTGGCAAAAAAAATCTTGTCGCTAGTGCCGCGTCAATTCGAAAGGTTTGGGTGGCACGCCCACGCGGGGCGGGGGCATGGCACCCATCGAGAAGATACTGGTTCGACGAAGCAGCAGGCACCCAATTGCCACGCTACAGTCCGCCAACCTGCGTCGGTTCCAGGTCTCCCGCGGCAGCTCGGCTGGGGATGCGAATGACGCGGCCGAGCGGGAGAATATCGGGGACGCGGAGGACGTCCCGGTTGGCCTCGAAAATCTCAAGGGCCCGGTCGGTACTCCCCAAATAGCGCTGGGCGAGTAGCTCCAGCGAATCTCCATCGGTCAGCCGATGTTGCCGCGCCGGAGGGGTCGGCGTGGCGAGCGGCCGGCGCGGCGGCTGCCAGTCGGCCGGCGGGGGGACGACCGGCCCGAATTCAATCGGCAACTCAGGGGCTGGCCCAAGGGACGACAAATCGGGGCGGGGGGTGGTCGGCGGTTCCAGGGCGGCGGCGGGAGGCGAATCGAGCCCCTCGGCCGGCGATTCGTCGCCGAGGGGGCGAACATCGAGCACCACGTCCGCCCGTCGAAAGGCGACATCGGCCACCAGCGGCTCGCCGGTGGAAAGGGGCACGGCGGGGCCGCGCAGGCGAAAGGGCCACGCGGCACAAACGCCAGCGCCCAGCACGCCGGCGGCGAGAAAGAGGCGACTTGCGCGCACGAGAGCAGTCTCCGCTCCGGGCGAGCGTCGTCCTGCTGTCGCAGCGCCGGGTCAATCCAACAATTTGGGTTGCGCGGCTTCCGATGGCGCAACGCGTCCGCTGCCTGAAGACAGCGACCCGCATTGGCTGGAATCGACCACTTCGCGAGCGGAATTGAAAAAACCGCCACGCGGCCGAAAAGTGACCGCGGGCGGCAAGGTTGACTCAGTCGTTAAGTCGCGGTGCTACTTCGCCGCGAAACGCTGGGCGACGGCATTCCAATTCACCACGTTCCAGAAGGCGGTGACGTAGTCGGGCCGGCGGTTCTGATAGTTCAGGTAATAAGCGTGTTCCCAGACATCGAGGCCCAGGAGGGGCGTGCCGCCGATTCCCGCCACCGCCTTGCCCATGAGGGGGCTGTCTTGATTGGCGGTCGAGCCGATTGCCAGCTTTCCCCCCTCGACCACCAGCCACGCCCAGCCGCTGCCGAACCGCGTGGTGGCCGCCTTGGCGAATTCGGCCTTGAAATTGTCGAAGCTGCCGAAGGTGCTGCTGATGGCGGCGGCCAGATCGCCCGAGGGAGCGCCCCCAGCGCCGGGGCCCATGATCGTCCAGAACAGCGAGTGATTGGCGTGGCCGCCACCGTTGTTTCGCACCGCGCCGCGTTTATCGTCGGGGACCTTCGATAAGTCGGCGATCAGCGCCTCGACCGACAGCGCTTCGAGCTCCGTGCCGGCGAGGGCCGTGTTGACGTTGTTGATATACGCCTGATGGTGCTTGGTATGGTGAATCTCCATCGTCCGCGCGTCGATGTGCGGCTCGAGGGCGTTGTAGGCATAGGGCAACGGGGGCAGCGTATAGGCCATGAGATGTGCTCCTGCGGAAGAGTCGCGAACGGAAATTTTCCTAGCGCGAACATACCGCAGGTCGGCCCCGATCGCAATTGGACAGGCGGGAAAGACGCGCGCCGGGAATGCGTTGTAGGTGGGCTCGGCCCGCCTTGCCGCGAATGCGAATTTCAGGTGGGGGGAAAACCGCCTTGCCGCGCTACCGCGCAATCGTGCCGTCGTTGTGAATGGCAAGCTCCGTCGGCGCGGGACTCTTGTCACGCGACCATTCCATCAGCACGCGCCGCTGGCTGGGAATCGGCGTGCGGGTCGGCGGCGCGGGAATCGGCTGAACCGGCATCGGATTGCCTGGCGGCGGGGTCGGGGCCGGGGAGGGAGCTGGATCAGTCGGCGGCGCGGGGTTCAGGCCGGTGGGAATGGGATTCTCAGCAGTGGCGGGAACGGCCTGGCGAACCTGCTGGGCCTGGTCGCGCCGCTTGGCGTACCATCCTTCGGAAATGGGGCGCGAAACACTCGCTCCCAGGTTCGGATTGGCAATTGCCGCCGGGGCGGGGGTCGCGAAGTTCGTCGGCGCGGGGGGGCGAACAAAACTCTGGACACTATCGTTCACCCGTTCGTTCTGCGCCGCCACCGTTTGCCAGCCGGCGCGCTCTTCTGGGGGTAGCGACGCCCCGTTTGCTGGCGTGGTCGCCGAAGCGGCCGCGGCGGCGACGGTTTGCCCGCGCATGTCTTGCGCGGCGACCAGATTCGGCTCGGCCAGCTTCGGGCTTCCCTGGCGAACCCACTCGACCCAGGTCGTTTGCAGCTCCGAGAGGCTGCTATATCCGTAGTATTCCTTGGTGGCGGAGGTCCAGTTGCGGCGCTGCATTCCCGCGCCGACATAATCGACGAATTTCCGTTTGCCCCCCTGTTGAATCAGGAATTTTGCCAGCGAATAGCCCTGCGAATAGAGCGGCATGATGTCGCGCGGGTATTCGCGCATCGCGAACATCTGGTTGAACGGGATACCGCGCTCGGTGGTCAAAAACTCGATCAGAAAGCGATCTTGCTTCGAGCGTTCGACCTGATGCTCGACCGTGGTGCAGGCTCCCTCGTCGGCCCACCGCGGCAACGGGCGGCCAAAGTGCGTGGCGAAGATCGTGTGCGTCACTTCGTGCGGCAAGACGCTATCGAGCACCCGCTCGCGCGAGCCTTGCACCCGCATTCTCCAACCGAAGGGAACCCCGGCGTCGAACATGAAGCTGGTTTCGCCGCCGGCACCGAGTTGCGGCGTGATTTGCCGGGCGTCGATCGGGCAGGGCTGATGCCACGGGGGCAGTTCCTGGCCGAGCCACTCGATGGCCAGATCGCGGCGAAAATTCTCGGCGGCGGTGCAAACTTCGGCCGCCAGCTGCGCCGTCGGAGCGGTGACGATGAAATTCTCGCTGCGATAATTCGCGCCGAGCGCCAGCAAGGCTGCGACAGCGATCGCAGCCCGTCCAAGACGAGCATCCATGCTACCGGGTCCTTCCGTGGAGTGCGGACATCTCCCCCGGCTCAATCCGGGAGAGCGAACTTTCGCAGCTGCCTCTGCGGGGAAGCAAACCGCGAGCCAAAGCTCGGGAGGAACCTTCCATGGCGAAATTCGCCGTTCCTAAGTCCTAGCCCTGGTTGATCTTACAGCCGCCAGCCGAAACTCCCCTCCTGGGAATCAAAGGCCAGTCAAGTTGTAAGATTTGCAAACCATAATCCACCTGCCGCAAATTGCCTAGAGCGGTTTTTGCCCGAGAAAACGAGCAATCCCATCGCGTTGAAGCTGGCCTCACGGGGCTTTGCGGCCCCAGAGCCGACCGAGGAATTGCGCGGCTCGGGCGAAGGTGCTTGGCGAGGCCGCTGGGCGCGGCGCGACCTCCACCCGCGGAGCTACCGGCGGTGGTTGCAGCGCTTCCGGCGGCAAAGGCAGGCGCGAGGCGAAGCCCGCGATATTCTTCGCCGGTCGGCCGTAAAAATAGCCCTGCATCAATTGGAAGCCGACCGACCGGCAAGCCTGGGCTTCGCCGGCGGTTTCAACCCCTTCGGCCAAGGTGGCAATGCCTAGTTGCCGGCTGATTTGCACCAGCGATTCGACCAATTGCCGCCGGTCGGCACCCGCCGAATCGAGGCCGCAGATCATTTGCCGGTCGAATTTGAGAAAGTCGGGCCGGGCCTCCACCAGCTCGTGCAGCCGCGCCTGGCCGGCCCCGAAATCGTCATAGGCGAGCCCCATGCCGAGATCGTCGAGCGCCATGCGAATCATCCGCATGGTGGCGAGATCGACGGCCGCTGCCTCGTGAACTTCGAGCGTGATTTGCTGCTCCGGCCGCATCCGGCGAATGTCGCGCAGCGAGAGCAGCAGCGGCTTGATGTCGCGCAGCTCGGCGGGGTGCGTATTCAGGAACAGGTGCGGCTTTTGCGTTTCCGGATCGGTGCAGGCGAGACCGGCCAATCGCAGCAAGCGGCTCAGCTCGGCCTCTTTTTGGAAGTATTCGGCCGCACGAAACATCATCGCGGGCTTATCGAGACCAAACAGCGAACTGCGAGCCAGGGCCTCATAGGCAAAGGGCTCGCCGGTATTGGCATCGACAATGGGCTGATAATGGGGGACCACCGTCTGGTCGCTGATCAGCTTATCAAACTGCGCGAGAGCCAGAGCGAGGTCGCCGACATCCTCCGATTGGCAGGTCACCGAGATTTCGGACCAGGCCTGATTATCAAGCCGATAAGCCGCCCCGCCGAATTGCAGCAGGTCGCCCGCCCGGAGCTGGCGTTCGTCCGTCAGCCGCTCACCGTTGATGAAGGTGCCATTGCGGCTTTCGAGATCGACAACGAACAGCCTTCCTTGATTCAGGAAAATCTGGGCGTGGCAGAGCGAGACGGTGGGATGCACGACGCGAGCCGGAAGTCCCGGCTGGCGGCCGACGATGCAGGGAAAGCTGCGGAGTGGAATGGCGTCGCCATCTCCTTGCGCGACGAGCGACCAGCCCAGGGCGGAGCGCGATTGTCGATTGAGTTCGGGGATGGTCGGCATCGTGGTCACATTCCGCCAAGGCGCAAACCGCCCCCGCGAAGGGTGCGAGGCGAATCCGCAGACAAACCTAGCTTGATTTGCGGGCCAATGACGAAACCTGACCCAATCGCCGGCCCCCATCGCTGCCGGAAATGCCGGTTGTAACTTGGGCAACGAAAGGGGGGCCAGCGGCCGCGGAGAACCGAGCCGGGAGGGGCGAATTGGGCGTCCGACCACGCGACCGCTTAACCCAGCACTTCCAGCTCCACGTCAATTCCCTTGCTCGTCGGCATTCCGCTGCCGTGCGTGTCGCCTCCCATGAGCCGGCTGGAGAGGTCGCCATAGGCGATAAAGAGCAGGCCGGCAGGGAGCTCGTCCCCCTTGGCCGAGGCGACGCGAACCTCGATTTGCCCCCATTCGCTGGTCAGGCGCACGCGATCCTGGTCCTTCAGTGCCAGTCGCTTCATATCGGCCGGCGCGACCAGCAGCGTTTGCGTTTCGCTCAGATACCCCTCTTTGAACTTCCCCTCGCTGATGCCAACGCCTTGTTTACTGGTGCGACCTGGAATGAGAATAAAGGTGGGCATGGGAGTGGGATACAAGCGACAAAGCCGCGACCAGTGGTCGCGGTCAGGAGTCAGGAGTTGTACCGGCGGTCGAGGGAATCGACGTAACCGCTTGCGAATCATACGGGCTGCCGAGGGGGTCGAGCAGGGCCTCGGTGATGCGGCGGCGGCGGACCTTGCGAACTTGCGCCCAAATCCGATCGACCACCACCATGTCGCCCCCTTTGAGCGGTTCGGGGCGCCCGTGGTTCAGCCAATCGTTGAGCGTGGTCGTCGATGGCAATTGGCCCGCCAGATCGTCGCGCTTGAGCACCCCCCGCAGCGTGCCGACCGTCACGCCGCCGCCGACGACCAGTTGATGACCCGCCGGGTTGATGTGCCGCGGGAGGCGGTCGAATTCGTCCTGAATGTCTCCCACCAGCTCCTCGAAAATGTCCTCCAGCGCGATCATGCCGACCGTTTTGCCGTCGCGGCCGCGCACGAGGGCCAAATGCTGGTGCTCGGCGATCATCCGCCGCAGGGCATCGCTCAGCGTCATGTCTTGCGGCAGGCTGATGATCTGCCGCACGACTTCGCGAATCACGGGATTTCCCGGATGCGTTTTCGCCAGCAACACCATGTCCTTGAAGGTTACATAACCGATGATCCCCTGCGGATCGCCGCGGCGCACCGTGACCGGAAACCGCGTGTGCAAGTCCATGTGAGCGATCACCAGGTTTTCGCTCAGCGGGGCGTCGGCCACCACCATCACGATGTCGTCGTCCGGCATCATGATGTCTTTCACCTGCACCGTTGATAGCCGACTCGCGCCGAGGATGATCTGCTCTTCCTGGCCGCCGATGACCTGCGCCGTGCGAAGCAAATTGACCTGCGCCCGCAGCTCGTGCAGGCCGGCATGATGATCGTCGTCCGGCCCGGTCGGCAGCACGCTTTCGACCAGCCGCACGAACGTCTTGGTAAGCCATTCGAACAGCAGCACCGCCGGATAAACGACCAGGGCAAAGGCCCACATGGCGGGGCTGAGCGTGACGCACACCCACTCGGCGTTTTTGATCGCCAGGACCTTGGGAATCAGCTCGCCGATCACAATCGTCACCGCCGACAGCGGAATTACGAAGCAGCCGACGGCCAAAACATCGGCAAAGGTGCCTGAAATTCCAAGCCACCGCTGAAACATCGGAGCGAGCGATTCATCGACGCTGGCCCCGCCGGTCGCTGCCGCAATTGCACCGACGACCGTGATGCCCAGTTGCACCACCGCCAGGCTCCCCTCCATTCGGTTCTTCATCCGCAGAGCGGTGACAGCCCCGCGACGTTTCTGATCGACCAGCGCTCGGAGCCGATTGGGCCGAACGGAAGCCAACGCCAGCTCGTAGGCGGCGAAAATCCCGTTCAGGATGAGCATTCCCAGGATGGTCAGGACGACGGTCAGCGACATCACAAATCCAATAGAGGCAACAACTTACGCGGGCCCTAGCGGCACGACAATCGACTGGGAGGGATCGTTTAGAATAGCGGCGGGCTACAGCTCCGCCAAGCCGAGGCGGGCCAGCTCCTCCGCCGGCACCCACCCGGCGGCCGACCAGCCGCGAGCCAGATTGTAGGCCCGCACCGCCGCCGCGAGCTGCTCGGCCGACAGCCGAGCCGCCGGATCGCCCGGCAACGCCTGCGAAAGCAGCCGCGGCGGAAGCACATCCTCTTCCGGCTGCCAACCAGCCCGAATATTGAACAGCTTTTTCGCCGCCACGACGCGCTGAGCAACCAGCCGCAATTCGTCGGCAGTGACATCCCACCCCGTAACCAGCCGCAGCATCTCGGCTGCTTCGGCCTGGAAATCGGCGAACACGCCGCGCAAGAATTTGCACAGGATCAGCGAATCCATGAGGGCCGCCTTGTCCTCGGTTTCGACGGCCAGACACGCGGATTCGGGCGTGAGCTGGCGGCGGTCGGCGCGCTCCGAAAAATCGACCTCATACGCGCCGCTGCGATTGTGGTCGGCCCCCCGCGTGCCGACCGCAAAGCCCAAGGCCATCGTTTGCAAGGCGCGCGGCTCATAACCGGGAATCTCGAGCCCTTTCACCTGCGGCGCGAAATCGAGCGATCCTTGGCCGATTGCCTCGGCCACGCGACGGCTTCCCTCGGCTAGCAGATCACCCAGTCCCTCGCGGCAGCCGATCAGCTCCACAGCCCGCAGCAGCGCTTGGCCATCGCCAAACCGCAGCCAGGGAGCATCGATCAGCCCGCGCTCGGCGCATTCCATCGCGAAGGCGATCGTCCCGCCGGCGCTGATCGTGTCGAGCCCCAGTTCGTCGCACCGCCGCGAGGCTCGCAGCACCGTTTCACTATCGCCAACGCCGCACAGCGGCCCGAGGGCGAAGAGGTTTTCGTATTCGAGCCGGACGCCGCCGGGCACTTTGCCGCTGGCCAGTTCGACCTCAGCGGGACGGAGCGCGTAAATATGCTCGCAGCCGATGGTGCAGGCGGCACACGAGGCGCGGGTCTTTTCGCGAACGAGCGACAGCGTTTCGGGGGCTAATTGTTCCGCTTCGGCAAAGCTGCCGGCCTGAAAATTGCGCGTGGGGAGCGTTCCCAGCCGATTAAATGCCAGCAAGTTGGCGGCGGTTCCCAGCTCGCGATATTTGGCGGTAGCCGGGCCAAACGAGCGGGCCGACAGCTCCTTGGCATAGGCCGCGAGCTTTGCTGGCTGGGCGAACGAAACCCGCGCGGACCCACGAACCGCGATCGCCTTGATCCGCTTTGCGCCGAGCACTGCCCCGCTGCCGCCGCGGCCGGCATGACGGCCGTCATGTGAAATCGTCGCATAGCGGACGAGCCGCTCGCCGGCGGGGCCGATGACCGCGAAGCTATAGTCGGCCCCGAATCGCTGCTTCAGTCGCCGCTCGGTCTCGCCACACGCCAGGCCGGCCAAATCGGCCGCCGATTCCAGCCGCGCCTGACCATGGTCAACGATCAGCACCGACAGCCGCTCGGCCTGGCCGGTAATCAGAATCGCGTCTCCCCCGGCCCGCTTGCCGGCTAGAGCGAGCGCGCTGCTGGCGAGCGAATCGTTGATCCGCCCCGTGAGCGGGCTTTTGCTGACGACGGCGAACTTAGCCGACGTCGTCAGTGGGCTGCCAACCAAGGGGCTGAAAACAATCGCGAGCGACGAATCCGGCGCAAGCGGAAGAGCGCTGGCCGCTCCCTCTCGCAGCAAGAGCCAAGTGCCGAGTCCGCTTCCCCCCAGAAATTGCCGCAACACGGCCTCCGGAATCGGAATGTCGCCGGCCGAGCCAGCGGTCACGTCGATCCGCAAGTACCGGCCGTGATACCCCGCGGTGGGTCCAGCGAGTTGCTCGGTAGTTATCGCAATTGCCACCTAGCCCCCCGCGTCGGCCGACAAGATCAAGAGACAATCGCCGGGGTTGATCGGCGTTGACGGATCGGTCACGAATCGCTCGCCACCCAGGTTCGCGGCCAAAGTCGGCGCGAGCTGGCCATTTCGCAGGCAGCCATCGCCAAATCCCGGCAGCCGGGCGGAAAGCTCGGCGAATACCCCGGCCAAAGTCGCATCGGCGGGCAACTCGATACTCGCCATCGCGACTCCCGCCCGCTGCCGCGCGATCCCAAAAAACTCGACGCGAATCGTCATTCCCGCATCGTAGTTCAGCCGCCCGGCCGGGGCCATCGGTCGTTGCTCCGCGCCGCGCTACGCCACCACTGGCTTGAGCAAGGCCGCGAATACGGCCATGACGTATGCCAGCACCAGCGTGGCCCAGATCAGCTTCGCCAGGCGCGATTCCGGCGGATGCATGTGGACCACCAGCAGACCAAACAGCGTGACCAGACCCAATGATGCCGCGAAAATATCGGCCGGCATCCAGGTGCCCCCGGCGAGGCCGACGGCAACCCCGACCATCACAATCATCACCTCGCCGACCGAGAATTGCGGCCGGCGAGGGGGTTCCGCAGGAGGCAACACGGGCTGTGGCGGCGGCTCCAGCCGAGCTGACCACTGCTCGCGCGACGGACAATCAAGCGGACGAAGCGGGAATTCGTCCGCCGGATCGGAGGTCGGCCGCGGCTCGCTGGGGTTCATGGCGACGGCGGGGCTCGGCAGGCGCAGCGCCCGCCACAGGCTACTTCTTCTCGACCACCCAGATGTTGCGATAGCGCACCGGGTTGCCGTGATTCTGCAAGTAGATCGGTCCCGGCTCCGGGCCGGGCTTGTTCGGGGCGGCGGTGGTCGAGCGCTCGCCGGGCAATTCGACGTCGTTGTGGACCACCACGCCGTTATGAGAAATCGTGACCCGCGGGTTCGTCACCAGCTTGCCATCCTCATACTTCGCGGCGGTGTAATCGATGTCATAAGTCTGCCAAACGAGCGGCGGCAGACACATGTTGAGGTCGGGATCCTTCACCGAATAGAGCCCGCCGCATTCGTTGTTTTTCCCTTCGAGGCCGAACGAATCGAGCATTTGGCACTCGTAACGCCCACCCACGTAGATACCGCTGTTGCCGCGAGCCTGGCCGCGATCTTCGGGCTGATACGGCAGGCGAAACTCAATATGCAGCTTGCAACTGCCGAACTTTTGATTGCTACTGCACCCCTGCATGAGCAGGCCGTCTTCGGTCATTTTCCCGCCAGCGAAGCTATCTGCCGACTTGCCGTCGAATAGCACCACCGCCCCTTCCGGCGGCTTCGCGCCTAGCGTCGGGCTTTCGCGCGTCACCTTCGCCAGCTTGCCGCATTCGGTTCCCTCCTTGGTGAAGATCGTCGCGACCCCATCCTTGATCGTCGCCTTTCCTTCCTCGCCAACAGCGGTGAGCACGCCGTCCTTCACTTCGCCGTCGGCATGGTGCTTCTTCGATTTATCCCACCCCGCGCCGGGCAAGCCCCCTTCGTAGGCGACGACATGAAATTTCCCCTTCCCCTGGGCAATCACCTGCAAGCCGACCTGCAATTCCCCCTCTTCGGTCTTCAGCTTGCCGGCATACTCCCCTTGAAACGGAAAGTCCGCGTCGGTTTTGGCCGGGTCGTCATAAGTCGGCCCGGCTGCGAACGCGGTGCTCGACAGAAGCAAACCCAACAGTGGCAACCAGCGAGAAAATCGCGCGATCATGCGGTAGGGCTCCGGAGAGTGTTCGAGTGGATTGGCCCTATTGTGCGACCCGGCGCATCGTGCCGCAAGCCACGCACCGCCCGATCAGACCATGTCCCGCACCCGCGCCAGCCGCTGGGCGGCGAGCGAGCCACCGAGCGTCACTAGAAAGAGCACCACGAAGAGGGCGTTCGTTTCGGGCCGGATGCCAAACCGCATCTGGGCATAGATTTTGATCGGCAGCGTATCGGCACCGGGCCCTTTGGTCAAAAACGTGATGAGGAAATCGTCGAAGGAGAGCGCAAACACGAATAGCCACGCCACCACCAGGCTCGGCGCGAGAATCGGCACGATCACGCGGCGATACGCTTGCCAGGGGGTCGCGCCGCAGTCGAGCGCGGCGGCAAACAGCGTGTCGTCCAGGTCATCGACCGCGCCGCTCATGACGACAAACGCATAGGCGATGGAGAACACTCCGTGCGCGAGCACCACCGTGGTCCACCCTTGCTCGACCCGCAGGGCATTGAAGAACATCGCCAGCGACAGGGCGATAATCACATCGGGCGTGACGAGCGGCAGTGTTAGCAAACCTCGCGCCGCGGCCCGCGGCCGCGCTTTCCACCGCCGCAGGCCGAGCGCGGCGAGCGTGCCAAAGGTCACGGCCAGCGTGCTGGCGAGGCTCCCAATCAGACAACTGGCGGCCAGCCCCTGCCACAAATCGCCCTGCTCCCACAAGCGGACATATCCTTGAAGCGAGAAGCCGGTCCAAACCGTGCCGATGCGCGAGGCGTTGAACGAATAAATCGCCGTCATCACCACCGGCAAATACATGCCGACGAGGACCGCGGCCAGGGGCAGCCAGCGGAGGAAGTTCGTGAGATTGAAACGACGCATGGGGGACTAAATTCGAAATCCGAAATCCGAAGCACGAAACAAATTTCGAATCGGAATGAGGAAATGATGGAAACGAGTGGTTCGAAACATCTTGTAGTTTTCAGCTTCTGATTTCCTTCGTGCTTCGTGCTTCGGATTTCGTGCTTCCTAATCTTTTTTCCGCACTAGCGACACGACAATCGGCACGAGGATGATCGCCGCCAGCCACGCCGCGCAGGCCGCCGCATAGGGCCAATTGCGGTGGTCAAAGCTCGACATCACGACCGTTCCGACGACGCTCACCTTGCCATCGCCGATGAAATGGGGAATGAGGTACTCTCCCGTGACCGGAATGAAGACGAGCATGGCCCCCGAAATCGCCCCGCTCTTGGTGATCGGCAGCGTTACCCGCCAGAACGCCTGCCAGGGGGTCGCTCCCAGGTCGAGCGCCGCCGACAGCAGCGTCCCATCGGCCCGTTCATACGCCTTCACCAGCGGCAGCAGCATGAAGGGGAGATAGTTGCACGCCAGCACCAGGGCCACCGCCGGGAGCGTGCCGCGCCACGCCAGCGGCAGGATGTTCAGCCAGCCATAGGTCCGCAGCAAAAGCGACGTCATCAGCGGAAAGCTGATGACCAGCACCCACATGGTTCGTTGGTCGCGTGGCAACCGCGCCAAGAGCGCCGCGCAGGGATACGCGATAAGCAGATTCAGCGCCGTGACACCCACCGCCAAGAGGAGCGTGCGAGCCAGGATTCGGAGCGTGATTGCGTCGGTCGCCATTTGCCACGCCACAGCGGAGGGGGTCCAAATGACGCCGCCGTAAAAATCGCGCGTCAGGCCCGAATACATCAGCACCGCCGCCACGGGGCAGGCAAATAGCAGCGCCAAATAGACGACCGCTGGAACCGCCAGCCAGCCATTCCCCGCGCGAATCATGGAGCGGCCTCCGCGTCGGCGGCAAAGACGTGCATCGCCTCGGTGGACCACGCCAGCCGCACTTCGTCTCCCACCGCCACTTCGCACGCCCCCCGCTGATCGACCTGCACTTCCGTCCCGCCGGCCCGCGCCACCCGCAGCAGCGTCGATTCGCCGGCGAATTGCCGGCTGACGACCCGTGCCGCCAGCCAGCCATCGGCCCCGAGCGATACATCCTCGGGCCGCACCCCCACTTTGCACGGCCCGGCAATCGCCGGCTGTCCGTTGAGGGGAATCGCACGCCCCCCGAGCGACACGGCTCGCGCGGGGCCATTATCCAGCACCTCGCCGGCGAGCCAGTTGATTTTGCCCAAAAACGAGGCGACGAAGGCCGTTCGCGGCCGGCGATAAATCTCTTCCGGGGGCCCCAGATGCTCCATCCGTCCATGATTGAGGACGCCGATTCGCCTTCCCAGCCGCAGGGCTTCGTCCCGGTCATGCGTGATGTAGAGATAGGTCACACCCAGTCGCGCTTGAATCTCTTCCAGCAAATCGAGCGTGGCCGAACGCAAATGCGGGTCGAGCGCCGAAAGGGGCTCGTCGAGCAAGACACACTGCGGTTCGTTGACGAGCGCCCGCGCGAGCGCGACCCGCTGCCGTTCGCCGCCGGAGAGGGATTCGATCCGCCGCTGGGCGTGGTTTTGCATCCGCACCCAGCCGAGGGCGGTGGCGACGCGCGTCTGCTGCTCGGCGGCGGAAACGCCAGCCACCGTGAGCGGAAAGGCGACATTGGCCGCGACATTCAAGTGCGGAAAGAGGGCGTAGTTCTGAAAAACCGTATGCACCGGCCGGCGATAAGGGGGGAGCGACGTGCTCTCGCGCCCCGACAGCCAAACTTCCCCTCGGTCGGGCGTTTCGATCCCGGAAACAATCTTGAGCAGCGTACTTTTGCCGCTGCCGCTGGGACCGACGAGCACCAGCACTTCTCCCCGCGCGATGCTGAGGTCGATGCCATCCAGAATCGGCCGCGTGCCATACTGCTTATGAATGCCGCGGAGCTCGACCGCCGGCCCAGGTTGGGATTCGCCGCTCATCGCGATTCCCCCCCGGCGGATGGTGGCGGACCGGCGAGAGGATAATCGGCCAGGCTCACGAAGTCGCCCTTGAGGGCCGAGTCGTGAATCGCCTGCATCTTGCGCATGTAGCGGGCCCCCTCGCGAAAATCGGGGCTGACGCGCCAGCTTTCTCCCCGGCGAGCGGCGCGAATCGCTGCGATGAATTCCGCCTCGACTTGCCAGGGCTGCCCCTCTTTGTCGAGCAGCTTGGCTTCAGTTCCCATCTCGCCGCTCGGTAAATGCGGAATCAGCAGCACTTGCTGCGCGAGCAGATCGACCTTCAGTCTCCCTTCGGAACCAACGACGACAATCTCGGAACATTCCTCGTCCGTCGCGACCCCGCTGTGGTGCTCGGTGCAGTGCTCGCCGCCGGCGAGCGTGCCGGCAATGATTGTCACCTGTGGCACGTCGATCGCCACCACTTCGCCCGCCACGCGCTTTTCGGGAATCTCGATCCTGGTGCGAGCAGTCAGTTCACCATATTCGCCGCACCAAGCGTGGAGCGTTTCGGCGAAGATGCCAACCTGCAGGATATTGAGGCCGCTGAGCGACTTTTGCTCGCGCCACGAAACCTGACCAAGATCGCGATTCACGCCGCTGAGCGAGCGAACTTGCACCGAAACGAGCGCGCCGAACTCTGGCGAGGCCAAAGCCAACTTCACCGTTGGCTCCCACCGGACGCGAAACGGTGAGGGGCAAACCATGTGTACTTGACGCGGGTGGGCGTCGGCTGCCTGCACCATTTCGACCGCTTCGGGCCAGTTCATGCACATCCGGGCCTGGCAAAAAACGTGCTTGCCTGCTTCCAATGCCGCGATCGAGATTTCGCGGTGCAAATAGGGCCAGGTGCCGATGAAAACGGCATCGATCGAGGGATCGTCCACGACCCGCCGCCAATCCGTCTCGATCCCCTCGAATCCCCATTCGGCCCGCGCCCGCGCGCTGCTTTCCGCGCTCCGGTTGCAGACCGCGGCCAGCCGCACCCCCGGAATTCGCGCAAGACCCGGCAAATGCCGTTGTCGGCAAATGCCTCCCGCGCCCACGAAACTGACGCGAACGGGATCGGTGGTCATGCGCGGAGCGCCTGTTGAAGATCGGCTAATTGCTCGGCCAGCGGCGGCGTGGACGAGCGCAACAACTCGCGCGGCGCGGGGAGCACGGCCAAGCGGACCAATTTCGGCCCTGGCTCGCGCAGGAAGCGAGCCGCATCGCGCTGCCAGGCTGCCAGCTCGCCAAAATTGGCCACGCTGGCGAAGCCGGCGGCCTGGGCGAGTGCCGCGTAGTCCACCGCCACGCCGGTGGCTGCCGTCCGCTGCCCGCCGGTCACTTCGTAGAGGCGATTGTCGAGGACGACGACCGTCAGGTTCGTCCCCCCCGAACCAGCGACCGTCACCAGCGAACCGAGGCTCATCAAGAGCGAGCCATCGCCTGTCACCGCCAGCACATTGCGCCGTGGCTGGGCAAGCGCAAGTCCAAGGGCGAGCGGAATCGCGCCCCCCATCGTCGAAGGGTTGTAGTGAAAGTCCCCCGGCCGGCGCGAGAGCGCGGGCCAAATCCGCGCCGAGCCTTGGTTCGTGACAACACTCCACCCCTCGCCGCATAGGCCGACGAGCACTTGCAGGGCATCGACGACGGGCATGGCGGGGGAATTCGCGGAAAAGTCAGTCATCAGGGTGCTCCTTCCGCCATCAAAGCCACGCCTGCCTTGCCTTCCGCCCGGCAGCGGCGAACATGCTCGGCCAGCTTGGGCTTGTCGGCGGGACTGTCGATCCGCACCCAGTCGAGACCCCAGGCCGCGAGAATCGGCTCGGCGAAGGTTTTGGCGGTGTCGCGCGAGCCGGCGACCAGGCCGTTGCGAACGCCAATCAGCGAATAAATCGGCAATTTGAGGTCGTACAGCACGTTCCGCAGGGCGTCCCCCGATTCAAAGAGGCCGGTCGTTTGCATCACCACGAGCGGCGCCTTGCCGCCCAGATGCAAGCCGGCCGCGAGCGGCCAGGCTTCCCCCTCGCGGCAAACGCGAACGAGGCACAAGCCGGGGGTGCTATCGAGGGCCGTTTCCCACGGGCCAAGCGTGGTATCGGGAATCCACACGACGTGCGTGATTCCGAGCTCGATCAACGTGGAGGCGATTTCCGGTCCGGTGAACATGGTCCTATTTTACTTGCCGCGCGGAATAGGTGGCTTGCGGGGCCGCGGCCTGCAAGCTGCCGTCAAAATGCAGGAGGAGCGTCGTTTGGGCATCGGCCTCGAACGGCTCCGTCGGCGGCTGAAAGCGAATGGGATTAAACGTTTGCTGCGGGCCAAATTCAACGGTCAGGTCGGCATAGCGGGCCGTTTTGGAAATGCGCAGCTCGTCGATGGCATAGGCCGCGCCGGGAACCGCTTTGGCGATCAATTCGGCGAGCGGCGGCGCTTTGTTGCCGGCCGAGGAGCGGGGCGAGCTATAACCGGCCCAGTTGAAGCTGCGATAGAACTGCGGATCGCGGCCATTCACGTAGGTGTACGTCACCGTCTGCTCCGGATCACCGCGATAGGGTGCCCAAACCAGCGCCACGTGGACCCACTCTCCCCAAGGCAAGGTCGGCCGCACGGGGACCGTCTGCTTGCCGCCGGCCAGCAAGCTGGGCTGCTTGAGCGCGATCAGCCGATCGTCCCATCGCTTTTGCACCCAAAACTCGATGGTCCCTTGCACCGGATCGAGCAGCGGGGATTTTTCGTTTTCCACCAGCATCGGCAGATGCAGCGCCCGCCCCGGCACCACTTGCACGCCTTGGCCGAACCGGCCGGCGATGAAGGTCGGCTCCAAATCGAACGGCGGCGACGTGCGGAGTGCCGCTGCCGTGGCCAATTTGCTGGGAATTGCCTCCGGGCTAAGCGGCCGATCTACCGGCGAAACCCAGCATTGATCCGGATCACGATCCGCCAGCCGCAGCCAGCCCCCGGCCCCTTCGATCCGCAGCCGCACGTTGCCGGCCCGGCCCCCCGCTAGCGCGAACTCCGCCCGATTGCCGCTGATTTTGCCGGTTTGCTCCGTGCCGCTCACATCGCGTAGCCGCAATTGCGCCGCCACGGCGGATTCGACCACCAGCGTTTGCGGCTCGGCCGAAACGGGCAAATAGACGGCGTCCTTCCCCTTCAGCTGCACCGGCTGAGCCGCATTCCACAGGGGCGCGCTGGCCGTGTTCCAGTCGAGCATGGCAAGCTCCAGCCGCGGCGACAGCTGATACGCCCCCACCGGCAATCCAGCGGGAAGCGTCAGCCGATGCAGATAGACCTCGTAGTTCTCTTGAATGCGGTCGAACGGCTGAATCTCGGAAGCGAATTGCTCAGTCGCCACCTGGAAATCCACGACCCGCTGGCCATCTGGTCCAATGATCGTCAGCTCGCGATCAAATCCCCAGAGCCTGGCGGTTAGTTCCTGGCCGGCCTGTTTGTGCAATGCGATCGCCGTGCGTTGCTGGCGCAAGGGCTGCTTGGGCATCGCCACGCCGTTTCGCCGCGCCTCTTGCAAGGCCCAGATGAGCCGCGGCGCTCCGGCGAAAGTTCGCGCCGGTGCATAGGGATTGTAGAGCCGACCGTTGATCTCCTGCGGATCGGCGAGCGGCTGGGCATATTCCCCGATCAAATCCAGCTCATGCCGGGCGAGCGGCAGGAACTTGGGATCGCGGGTGAAGTAGTAGGCATAGCCCACATAAGCATTGGAATAAACGCCGACATCCTCATAGTCGCGCAGCGGATCGGCCGCATACCCGGCATCGAAATAGCGCGGCAGAATTTGCTTCATTCGCGGGTCGCCGGTCGCGCGGGCATATTTCCAGAGGGCCGGCACCCAGAAGTGACCCATCGATGGGGCCTCGGCGTGCGAAGGGAGGCTGCTCTCTTGCGGCCGCCAGGTGCCAATCGGATGGGCCGGGTCGAGGAATGCATCGGCGTACTCGCGGGTGGCGAGGCCGATTTGCGGATCCCAACTGTGTTCGTAGAGCGTCGCGAGGTTGAAGAACAACGTCAGGTTGTGCCGCGTGCCCGAATAGAACGGGGCATAGTCGCGGATCATCTGGGCCCACGTTTTGGCCGGCTCGCCGGGGGGTGTCGGCTTGTACCAGGCTTGCTCGCGGTGCCAGGGCTGAGTATCCGGCGAGGCGCTCGTTTTGCCGGCGAGCGCCCCCCAATAATCGCGCCAATAGCCGAGCACGTCGCTATAGCGCTCGTCGCCCGTCAGGTAGTAGGCGAGCGTGGTCGTTTCGAGCGTCCGGTGATAACTGGCCCAAAACTGCGCCCCGCCGCGGAGCCACGCCTCGGCCCGGTCGTGATGGCGGACATAGTGCGTGGGGCTGTCGATGGCCCATTCCCCGGGCCGCCAATGCAGTGTCCGCGGGTCCGGATCGCCCCCCCGCCAGCCGCATTCGATCTTCGTCGGCATGTGCGACACGGCGATATCGACCCAGTGATTTTCGGCGGGAATCGCCCAGTCATGGAACTTTCGCTCGCCCGAACGGAGATAGTTCCACCAGAGCTGCGTCTCCTTACCGTAGGTGTGAAACTCGAACCGCCGCGAATCGGCATAGTGCAGCTTGGTGGCGGGGTCCCAGTGATAGCTGTAGTGCGGCCCCGCCCCAAAGAGCCACCAGCCGTAATCGCCAAATTCGTCTTGCACCTGGCGCGATAAGTCGAAGAGCTTATCGACCGCCGCTTCGTCCGGGCTGTCATTGGGCCGAGCGGCGAGCGGACCGAACACGTCGGTCGAGCAATTCCACTCGCCGCTCGCCAGCGCCAGCGGCTGCAGCGCGGCGAGGCGGGCATAGTCGTCGGCCCGTTCGTGGTCGGCAGCCGGGCCAAAATGCAGCCAGAATTCGTGGTGCTTGTTGATTCCCAGGCCATCGGCCGCGCCGCGGGCAATTGCCGCCACGTCGGCATGGTAGAAGAAGTTTTCCAGCGGGTTCCGCTGATGCTGGTCCTGGCCGCCGCGCAGATACTTCGCTCCCCCCGCGCCCAAGAACCGCTCGATGCCCGCCGCACCGAAATCGAGTTCCCCCGCCTGGGGACTCCACAGATGCAACGTCAGTCGATTGGGGGTCGCTGCCCACTCCTTGGGAAACTGCTGCCACAACCAGCGGAGCGAACCGGTGACTGCGCTTTGGCCATCGCGAACTTGCATCCATTCGCCGAGCTTATCGCCTTGCTCGATCACCAGCGACTTATCGCCCACGTGCTCGGCGATTAGCGCTTCGCATTCCAAATTGCCGTAATGGCGATACGTCGTTTGCGCCGCGCGAATCGCCCCGGTCTCCGGCCCCCAGTTCACCGAATGCGGCTGGTTCCCCGGACGACCGGAGGAATCAACGGTGACAACTCGCCCCTTCGTCGCCTGCTTCAAGTCGAGAGCAAAACCAATGTCCTTGAAACGCGTTTCCTTCGTCGAACCAATGAAGCCGAGTTCGTCGATCACCTTCACCACCGGCAAGCCGGCAAAGAAGTGATAACGCGTGCGGTATTTGGCGATCCGTTCTCCCTTGGGGCCGGTGTAGAATCCATCGACGCGGACGCAGGCCCGCACCGGCCCGCTCGATTCGACAACGATCCGCCGATCCGCGCCGTCGCGATGGCTGGCGAATCGCTGGCCATTCTGATCGAGGTAGTAGTGTTCGCCGTCGGCTGCTCCCGTTGCGACGACCTCATCCGGTTCTACCTTGCCGTCTTGATCGAGATCGACCCGGATTGCCCCCATCCCCTGCGCACGCGCCTGGTAGAATTCGACTTCCATCGCCCCGGTGGCAACTCGTTGCGGCTCACCACCGGCCACGAGCGGCAGCGTGGGTGAATCGGTGCGTTTGATTTCCGGGCCAAATTCCAGGGCGTACTTTCGTCCCGGCTGGGCGATGAAATCGATCGTCAGCCAGCGGATACTCGTTCGCTCGGCATCCCAGGTCGCGGCGATTTTCGCCTGCAAAGGCTGCTCGGCGCCGGTATCGTCCACAAGCCGGCAATGCTGGGCGGACTTGAGCGCACCGCGTGGAAAGGGCACGCCGGTTGTCAGCGGCCAAGGAACTTTGCGGTCGGCGAATGGCTCGTCGATCACCAGGTCCACGCGCGTCGCCGCCATGCCAGTACACGGCAGAGCCAGGGCAACTAACCATAGTGCCGCGCGCATCGCTTGTTCGCTTGCCAATCGCATTCTTGCAACTCCCGCGAGGAACCATGAACATAGTGGCTTGCTTCGCGTGGCGAAACCCGTTCTGCGAGTTCATCGTGAAATACTTGCCTCTCCTTGTGCTCTGCCCGGCTTGGCTCGCGTATGGTTCATCCGTCCAAGCCCACGATCACGCAGCCGCCAAACTATTCGCCCAGGATAATCTGGTCGCCTGGTGCATCGTGCCGTTCGATGCCAAGCGGCGCGGCCCGGAAGAGCGGGCGGCGATGCTGGCCAAGCTTGGCTTCAAACGCTTCGCCTACGATTATCGGGCCGAGCATGTCCCCACGTTTGCCGCCGAGATCGCAGCCCTAAAGAAGCACGACATCGAGCTGACCGCCTGGTGGTTTCCGAGCACGCTGAATGCCGAGGCGCGGCACATTCTCGATGTCCTTGCGGAGCACAAACAGCAGCCGCAATTGTGGGTGACGGGCGGGGGCGGACCAACCAAAACCGACGACGAGCGTCGCCAGCGGATCGCCAGCGAAGCGGCCCGCATCCGCCCGATTGCCGAGGCGGCCGCCAAAATCGGCTCGACGGTCGCACTTTACAACCACGGCGGCTGGTTTGGCGATCCGGAAAATCAGCTGGCGATCATCGAGGAGCTGAAGCTGCCCAATGTGGGGATCGTCTATAACCAACACCACGGGCACGACCAGTTGGATCGCTTTCCGCACCTGCTCCAGAAAATGTTGCCGCACCTCGTCTGCCTCAATCTCAATGGCATGACGGCGGATGGCGAGCGGCAAGGGCGGAAAATCCTGCCGCTGGGTCAAGGGGAACTGGACCTCGGGCTACTCAAAACCATCGCCGCCAGTGGCTATCGCGGGCCCATCGGCATCTTGGGGCACACGCAAGACGACGCGGAGCAGCGACTGCAAGACAATCTCGACGGCCTCGCTTGGCTGGTGCCACAACTCAACGGGAAGCCGGCCGGCGAGCGACCGCAGCCCCGCACGCCGTTTCCCCCCGCCAAAAGGCCGGCCGACAACCATCACGGGCACGCCGCTCCGCCAGCCGCCGACGCGCCGGCCGCCCTGGCCGCCGAATTCGACCCCGCCGCCGTCGCGACGCTGCTCGCCACCGCCAACCAACAGGGAGATGCCCGCCGCGGGCTCGCGGTGCTGGGTTCGGCTAAGTTCGCTTGCCTGTCATGTCATCAGGTCGGCACCCACGGCGGCCTCGTCGGCCCGGCCCTCACCGATGTCGGCAAACGTCTGAAGCCCGAGGAAATTGCCGAGGCGTTGCTCTGGCCCAAACGGCAGGTAAAGCCGGAATTCGTCGCCTGGCGATTTCGGCTGGCCGATGGGCGGACGGTGCAAGGCTATAAGCGCAGCGAGACAGCGGCCGAGATCGTGCTCTTCGATCCCGCCTCGCAGCGAACCGAATCGCTCGCCAAAGCGGACATTGACGACGCCCGCGAAGCGGGGACACTGATGCCCGATGGTCTCGACGCGGCGATGACGGCGGCCCAGCGCCGCGATCTGGTGCGGCTCCTCTTGGAGCTTGGTCGCACGGCGGGGCTAGAAAACGAAGTGGCTCCGGCCGATGCCCCGGCACAGTTCGCTTTCGCCCCCGAGCCAATTAACGCCGAGAATTCCCCCCTCGCGCGTCATCCGGTGAATCGCGACCGGGTGTACGACTTTTATCTCAAGGAGGCGCTGCATTTTCGTTCGCAGCCGAGGCGGCCGCACCTGTTGCCCGCGTTTCCCGGGCTCGATGGCGGCAAGCTTGGCCATTGGGGGAATCAGAACGACGAAGTCTGGAAAGACGACCGCTGGAACCAAACCGATCTGGGAACGCTGATGGCGGGCGTGTTCCATGGGCCGGCGGGCGTTGTACCAAAAGGGGTTTGCGTGCGCCTCGGAGAGAAAGGCGAGCTTGCCGCCTGTTTCAATCCGGAAACGCTCACTTATGATGCGGTTTGGAAAGGGGGTTTTCTCAAGTTCTCGGCCGTGCGGCACGGGTTTCTCGACGGTCTGCGCCCCATCGGCGAGCTGCAGCCCCGGCCCGCCGGCCAGAAGGCAACGCAACCGTTCGTTTATCGCGGGTTTTATCGCTTCGGTCCGCGCGTGGTCTTTGCTTATCGGCTCGGCGACGTGGAAATGCTCGACTCGCCGTGGGTTCGGGATGGAGAATTCGAGCGGATTGTCGCTCCGGCGAGCGAGCATCCGTGGCGAGCGGCCCTGAGCGGCGGCCCGGCGCAGTGGCCGCACGAGCTGGCCACCGGCGGCGAACTCGGTCCGCAGCGGCCCTACACGGTCGATACGATCAAGCTGCCGTTCGAGAATCCCTGGAAGTCGCTCCTGTTTTGCGGCGATCACGATTTTCTCCCCGATGGCTCGGCCCTGGTCGCCACGATGACGGGGGACGTGTGGCGCGTGACGGGTCTCGACGACAAGCTGACCGACGTGCGCTGGCGGCGGTTCGCGGCGGGCCTCCATCAGCCGCTAGGGCTGGTTATCGCTGAGGGGAAAATCTACGTGCTCGGCCGCGACCAGATCACACGGCTGGCCGACCTGAATCACGATGGCGAGGCGGACCTCTATGAGTGCTTTTCCAATCGGCAGCTTACCTCCCCCGCCGGGCACGATTTCATCTGCGGCCTCGCGCGCGACGAGCAGGGCCGGTTTTACACCGCCTCCGGCAAGCAGGGGCTGATTCGCATCGCGGCCGATGGCCGGCAAGTGGAAGTGCTGGCCACGGGCTTTCGCAATCCGGATGGACTGGCACTATTGCCGGATGGGTGCGTCACCGTCCCTTGTAGCGAGGGGGATTGGACCTGTGCCTCGATGATCTGCCAGGTGAAGCCTGGCGCAGCGGCGGGAGTCGTCCCGCACTTCGGTTTCGGCGGGCCGCGCGATGGCCAGCCCCCCAGCTTGCCGCTCGTTTTTCTCCCACGCGGTCTCGACAACAGCAGCGGCGGACAGGCGGTCGCAAGCGATGCGCGGTTTGGCCCGCTCGCTGGGCAGACCTTGCACTTCTCATTTGGCACCGGCAGTCATTTCTTGCTGCTGCGGGACGAAGTCGCCGGCCTAGCGCAGGGTACCATCGTGCCGCTGCCGGGGGAATTTCGCTCCGGAGCGCATCGGGGCAAGGTGAATCCCAGGGATGGGCAACTTTATGTCAGCGGCATGGCGGGGTGGGGGAGCTACACGCCCGATGACGGCTGCTTCCAGCGAGTGCGCTACACCGGGGCCGCCGTGCAATTGCCCAAGTCGCTGCACGTGCATGAAAACGGCCTGTTGATTTCTTTTGTCGAGCCAATCGACAAGTCCGCCGTCAGCAACCTCGCCAAGCATTTCGCGCAGGCCTGGAATTATCGCTACGGCCCCGGCTACGGCTCGCCGGAACTTGCGCCGAGCCACCCCGGCATTGTCGGACACGAAGCGCTCGACATCGCCGCCGTGCATTGCCTCGACGAGCGAACGCTGTTCGTCGAACTTCCCGATCTGCAGCCGGTCAACCAGTTGCATCTGGTTCTGCAAGTTGACCGTGGCCAGCCGCAAGAGCTTTTCGTCACGGTCCATCGCCTCGACCAGCCATTCACCGGCTTTCCGGGCTACGAGCCGCATCCCAAGACCATCGCGGCCCATCCGCAAGCGGTCGATTTGGCCTTGCTCGGCAAGACCATTCCAAATCCGTGGCGGAAGCGCGGCCGCCCGGTGCCGACCGCCACGCTCGAAATCGCCGCCGGCAAAAACCTGACCTATTCAACCCGCACCTTGCGAGCGAAAGCCGGCGAGGGAATTCAACTCACCTTCACCAATCCCGACGTGGTGCCGCACAACTGGGTGCTGGTGCGGTCCGATTCGCTGGCCCAGGTGGGGGATCTCGCGAACAAGCTGGTCGCCGATCCCGAAGCGGTGTTGCGGCAGTATGTTCCCCGGTCGGACGACGTGCTCGTCTATACCGACATCGCCGCCCCCCAGCAGTCGCAAACGATCTATTTTCAAGCTCCCGCTGCCAAAGGTCGCTATCCGTATCTCTGCACTTTTCCCGGCCACTGGATGGTGATGAACGGCGAATTGCTCGTGGAGTAACCGGGAGGAAATCGGCGGCGGTGGCAATTCCAGGTCAATTTCCGCGACTCGAATCCGCGTCAACCAGCCGCCTGGCTGATCCAGGTCCAATGGCGGTCGGTCGTTTGCCGCACCGAACTTTCAGCAAAGCCGAGGGTCGCGACCAGCTCGCGAATTTCGGCCAGCGACAGCGCGGCGTGTAGCGACTCGGCGAACATGCGGCGCTGATTTTCGGTGGCCCCGGCGGCATGGGTTTCGACGAGGTGATTGAGTTCCGCCTGGTCGCCGGGACGAAGCAGGTCGCGAAAAAAGAGCAGGCCGCCGGGTCGAACCACGCGCACCCCCTCGCGCAAGACCGAAAGCGGCTCGGGAATGTGATGGATAATGCTGTTGGACATCACCACATCGAACATCGCGGTCGCGAATGGCAAAGCCTTCGCATCGACGCGGGCCAATTGAATGCGCTCGGTCAAGCCGTGAATTTCGAGGTTGTAATGGGCGATTTCGAGCATGTTAGCCGCGGCATCGGCGGCCATGACGCGGCAAGATTCGTGGCGGCGGCAAAGCTCGATCGGAATCTGAGCGGTTCCCGTGCCGAGATCGAGAATATCGAGCGTTGATCTTTCTGAATCGAGGGCCGATAGGGCTTCAGAACCTGGAACCTGGAACTTGCAACCTCGAACCTCCCGCAGCAAGTCGTCCACGAACACTCGATTGACCGCGGAGTGGTCCATCGCGTCGTAATCGGCCGCTTCGGTCGGCGTGTCCATCACCTCGGGTTCGAGAATCCGGCTAAGCGGCATGGGTCGCGCCCTTCTGGGGTGGCTCGTCCTCGATCGGCTGGATGCCTTGCGCTCGTAGCACGAAGCCCCAGGCGAACAGCAGCAGGGCCACCAGCGCATACCCCACCGCGAACGAAAACACATGGTGTCGAACCGCTTCGTCGATGTTCCACGGTAAATACATCGGACTCCCTAGAAGTGGCGAATGCATGATGCCGAACAGCGTGAACAGCGCGGAAGCCAAAAACATGGGCGACGCTCGCCACAAGCGGCGATCGATCAGGGCGGCCAGTGCCGAAGCCCAGAGGAGGCTCGTTACGACGAAGCCGTTGGAGAGGATGCGGAGCGTGGTGAGTTCGTCGGCCAGGGTTGGGTTTGGCAGTGTGGAAATGTTGATTCCCAGCTTTTCGATGAAAATGTCGGCGAGCTTGGCGAGTGCCGGAATGCAGGCAAAGGCGACAGCCGGATAGTGCCGTAGCGGCGTGGCATGAAAGCTCTGGGCGGTGATTTCCAGGCCGATGAACACCAGGATCGGAAACACCGTGACCTTCGGGATGACGACATAGAGGTAGCCGAAATAGCCCAAGAGCCCCGCGCTGCCGACAAAGAGCGCGGTCGCGAGCACATAGGCCGCTCGCGCCCCCATCGCCTTATAGGCGGGCTGGCCGATGTAGGGGGTCGATTGAATCACTCCGCCGCACAAGGCCGCGACGATCGTCGCCAGCGCTTCGATGCCGATGACCTGGCCGGTGTCGAACTCGTCGCCGACCGCCGCCGCGCTTTCGGTGCAATCAATGCCCCCTACGACAGTTGCCAGGGCAAAGGGAATGACGATCGGCAGGAACTGCAACGATTCGTGCATCGCGCCAACCCACTCGAACCGAAAGGCCGTGAGCCACTCCGTGGGAAATAGCCCTTCCGCCGGCTCGATGCGGGGTGGCTCACTCGGCAAAGCCAATTCCTGGGGAAACCAGGCCGAACCCTGCACCGCTAGCAATCCGTAATACATCAGTCCCCCGATAAGCAACGCCCCCACGGCTCCAGGCAGCTTGAAGGGGAGGTCAATCCGGGCGATCAGGGTCGTCAACACTACCGCTAGCGACAAGAACCCCACAATCGGGGAATGCAGGATTTCTAACAGTGGCAAGAAGGAGATCAGCACCAGAGCGATAGCAGTTAGCGAACCAAGCAGCCCCGCCCTGGGGAAGAACTGCCGGATCGAGTTGGAGGCAAAGGCGCAACCCATTTTGAAGACACCACTTACGAAGATCGCACAAATTCCCACATGCCAGGTGTGAATTGCGGCGTCGTCCACCGAAAGCCCACGGGCGAGGGCAGCCTTGTAGGTGGGTCCGAGAACGAAGAACACCATCCCCAGCGTGCTGGGCGTATCCAGCCCTAAAGGCATGGCAGTTATGGAGTTACGACCAGTTTGCCGGGCCAATCGCAAGGCCAGCCAAAAAAAGAGCAGGTCTCCCACCAGCACCCCCATCGCGGTGCCGGGAACCATGTAGCGTAGCGCCACTTTGGTAGGAAATTCAAAGACCACCGAAAGCAAGCTGACCGTCAAGAGCAAATTCGCGACGTTATCTAACATCAAGCCGAAAAAGGCGTTAACGTCGCCAGCTTTGGCCCATTCGTAGCGCGGGGCAGTCACAGGAGCCTCGTGTGGCACGGCCTTTGCGTCTAGGGGAGCCGTGAGTGTAGGAAGCCCTCTGGCGGCTGTCAAATCGGCCGCCGCGGCGCGAAACCGGGGAAAATTGGCGGACTTTTCACCTGCCGCCCGATAGAATGCCCCCGCGCGACCGCTGGCATGTCAAACCTCTCGGAATGGCGGCCCAGGGCGAATTTTCTGGTGAACTTCCGCCCTTTTGGTTCGTAGAGAAATGAGTGCCACCTTGAATCAGCCGACGGTTAAGCTGCCGAACCCTGCGAGTGATTCTTCGCCCACGGACGAAGAATTGCTGCTGGGCTATCGGACGACGGGCAATCGGGATTTATTCACCCAATTGGTCCGGCGTTACGAGCGCGAGCTCTTCAGCTACCTGCGGCGCTACCTGGGGGATGCGGAGATGGCCGAAGACGCCTTCCAAGCCGCGTTTCTCCAGGTTCACCTGAAATGCGAGCATTTCGAGTCGGGTCGGGCCTTCCGGCCGTGGCTGTACACGATCGCCACCAACCAGGCGATTGACGCCCAGCGTCGCAGCCGTCGGCATCGGATGGTCAGCCTCGACCGGGCCGCCAGCAACGATGGTGAAGAGGTGGGCAAGTTGCTCGATTTGCTGGTCAGCCCCGAGCCCACCCCCACGGCCGAGATCAGCAAAACCGAGCGGAAGCAGTGGATCGTTCAAGCCCTGAGCGAGCTTCCTCAGCCGCTCCGCGAAGTGCTGCATTTGCTTTACTTCCAACACCTGAAGTATCGCGAGGCGGCCGAGGCCTTGAATGTCCCCGTAGGAACCGTCAAAAGCCGCATGCACGCGGCAGTGGCCAAGCTCACCCAAGCCTGGAATTCAGCCCATCCGGAATCGCCATGACCCCGACACGCGAACATTTGCTGGGCTACCTGCTGCAAGCGCTAGAGCGCACGGAAGAAGCGCAGGTCGAGCAAGAATTGCAAAATAGCCCCTTGTTGCGGCAAGAACTGGAGGCTCTCTCGCGCTGCCTCGGCCGCATCGGCCTGGACGAGCGGCCGGAGCATTTCGAGCCGCCGGTCGGGCTGGCCACGCGAACCTGTGAGTTCGTCGCCGCCCAAACGCTGGTCGCCCCTGCTAGCTCGCGGCGTGGCGCGGCCCTGACCATGCAACTCGATGGCGGCTCCCGCTTGCGGTGGGTCGATTTGCTCGCCGCGGCGGCGGTGCTGCTGGTGGCGGCGACGCTGTTTTTCCCGGCCTTATCTTATAGCCACTTTCAGGCCGATGTCGTGATGTGCCAAAACCGCCTGCGCGAGCTGGGCGCGGCGATGCACGAATACAGCCATCAAGACCCCCGGCACCAGTTTCCGGCGATCGCTCCCGAAGGGAACCGCGGCGTGGCCGGCGTCTATGCTCCGACCCTCGTCAGCCATCAGCTCGTCACCGATCCGCGCGCGTTTGCCTGCCCCTCCTCGAGCCTGGCTCGCGACGGTCAATTAAAGCTCCCCACGCTCGCCGAACTGGATTCGTTCACCGGCCCCGCACTGGCCCGCTATCAGCAAACCATGGGAGGCGATTTCGGCTACAGCCTGGGCTACACGCGCGGCGATAGCCTGGTTCCCCCCGCCGACAAGCAGCGTCAGCAATACGTGCTGCTTGGCGATGCTCCGAGCGACCAGCAGCCCGGCCGGGCCAGTGCCAACCACGGCGGCCGCGGCCAAAACCTGCTGTACGAAGATGGCCACATCACCTGGATTCCCAATCCGGTCGGCCCCACGCTGCGCGATGATCCCTTCCACAATCATCGCGGCCAGGTCGCCGCCGGCATCGACGAAGAAGACGCCGTCCTGGGCGCGAGCTTCGATCGCCCCCTGCCGATCAAGCTCATCAAGCACTAGGCCAACCCGGCAACAACGCATGCCCCACGAATAGCCGGAAGCAAATTTGCTACCGGTCCGTTGTTTGGCTCGCCATTCTCGCGGAAACACCCCCTCCGTTTCCCCCTTGCCGCCCGGCCGCAAACTATAGTGGTATAGCCGCTTTGGCCGTTACCATCCGCACCGACCCGCCGGGCTAGCCTCTCCATGATTGCTTCGCTTGCGCGCTACTATCTTTTGGCCGGAACTATTGCGCTTGGTCTGTGCATGGTTGTTCGCGCCAATCCGGCATTGGAGGGCTACGCGAACGACGCCCAGTTCACGGCGCAGGTCCGCACGCTGGATGAATCCGACCTGGTGCAGGTGCATTCGCTCGGCAAATCGCTGGGAGGGCGCGATGTCTGGCTGCTCGCCATCGGTTCGGGAGAGGTCGATGCTCGGCCGGCAATCGCCGTGATTGGCAATGTGCATGGCCCGCACCTGGCCGGCGCGGAACTCGCCCTGCGAGCCGCCGCGCAGTTGGTCGAGCTTGCCAAGACCGACGAAGCGACTCGAAAATTGCTGAGCGAGGCGACGTTCTACTTCGTGCCGCGCCCCAGTCCCGAAGCCTGCGAAAAGTGCTTCGTGGCTCCGTTTCGCGAACGGGCCGGCAACGACCGCCGCACCGACGACGACCGCGATTTCCAGTTCGGCGAAGATCCCCCCGACGACCTGAACGGCGACGGCTGGATCACGCTGATGCGCGTCGCCGACGACACTGGCCCCTGGATGTCGCATCCCGACGATCCGCGGGTGCTGATCCAGGCCGACCGGAAGAAGGACGAACGGGGGCAATACCGCCTGCTGGTGGAAGGGAAGGACGACGATCACGATGAGCAGTGGAACGAAGATGGTGGGGATGGGGTCGCCTTCAATCGCAATTTCCCCTTCCGCTACGAGCCGTTCGTGACCGGCAGCGGAGCCAATGCGGTCAGCGAGCCGGAACATCGACTGCTGGCTGATTTTCTGTTCGACCGGCCAAATATTGCGGCCGTGTTTTGCTTTTCACCCGAGGACAACCTCTTTCATCCCTGGAAGCCCGACAAGCAGGCCGAAGGGGCCCGGATCAAGACCACCGTCCTCAGTGCCGATTCACCCGCGCTCGATTTTCTGGCGGCCGACTACGTCAAGCTGCATGGCGGCAAAGACGCCCCCGAAGCTGCCGCCAGCCGCGGCGCATTCGCACCGTGGGCCTATTTTCACTACGGCCGCTGGCCATTGGCCGCGCGGGGCTGGTGGATACCGAAGGTCGAGCCTCCGAAGCCCGCCGAAGGAGCGGAGGAGCCCAAGCCCTCGGGCGAGAAGCGGGGAGCCGACGAGATCAACCTGCTTCGCTGGCTGTCGCGCGAGAAGCTCGACGGCTTTGTGCCTTGGACGCCGGTCGAGCACCCCGATTTCCCCGGTCAGAAGGTGGAAGTTGGGGGCTTCAAGCCGTTCTATGGCCTGAATCCGCCGGCAAAGGAACTGGATGGACTCGCGGAGAAGCACACGCGGTTTCTCACCGCGCTGCCGGGGCGATTTGCGAAGCTGGCGATTGCCGAGGCCAAGGCGGAAAGCCTGGGGGGTGGCGTGCTGCGAATCTCGGCCACCTTCGTCAACCAAGGCTATTTGCCGACGATGCCCGAGATGGGGCGCGTGAACGAGGAACCTTATCCGCTGCGAGTGGAACTCGCCCTGCCCCCCGGCACCGAATTTTTGCAAGGGCACCCCCGCGGCCAATTGCCACGACTCGAAGGAGCCGGCGGCAAGGCCGAGCGAACGTGGCTCGTCCGCGTTCCCGGCGAGTTGCCGAAAGGGGTGGAAATCAAAGTCTTCGCGCCGGCGGCGGGCGAGATGAAAGCGACGGCCGAGGTCCGGTAGCTGAGGGTTGGCTCGCAGAAGAAGAAGCAAAATGATGGCCGGCAAAATAATGGGCCAGTCGTGAGCCCGAGGCGAATAGGCACTCGGCGCACGAAGACCTGACCACAGGTCACGCGGATGACTCGGATACGAAAGGATGATCGAACCTGCATGAAGGTTGAAACCGCCATGAAAATTCCTGCCAGCGATCCGCGTGCGCCGCGTCATCCGTGGCTCCACTTGGCTCTCATCCCCCTGGCCCTCGCCTGCACGAATCCGCTGGTCGCCCCGGCTGAAGAGAAGCCCAAGCTCCCCTACCAAACGCTCGGCGCGCCTCGGGTGGCGAAGGTGCAGGCCGAGTGGAACCGCTTTCACGATCACGCCCAAGCGACAAAGATCATTCAGAATCTGGCGGCGGCTTATCCCGATCTGACCCGGCTGCAAAGCCTGGGCAAGTCGCACGGCGGCCGCGAGATGTGGCTCCTCACGGTTACCAACTTCGCCAAGGGGGACGCGAACTCGCGCCCGGCCATGTGGATCGACGGCGGCATTCATGCCAATGAGATCCAGTCGGTCGAGGTGGTGCTCTACACCGCCTGGTTCCTGTGCGAAATGGCCGACGAGAGCGATGTCGTTCGCCGCCTGCTCGACGAGCGGGTCTTTTTCCTGCTGCCAATGATGAGCCCCGACTCGCGCGATGCCCACTTTTACGAGCCGAACACCACGCATTCGCCCCGCACCGGGCAGCGGCCCTTCGACGACGACCGGGATGGCCTCGTCGATGAAGACGGCCCCGACGATCTGGACGGGGACGAGAGCATCACCCTGATGCGCGTTCGCGATCCCAATGGCCGCTACAAGCCGCACGCCGATTTCCCCCAGTTGCTCGTGCCGGTGAAAGACGGCGAGAAGGGGGAGTATTCGATCCTGGGGCAAGAAGGAAAGGACAGCGACGGTGATGGCGAAGTGAACGAGGACGGCGACGGCTACTACGACCCCAACCGCGACTGGGGCTGGAACTGGCAGCCTGATTACGTGCAAAACGGGGCCCACCGCTATCCGTTCTCAATCCAGGAAAACCGCCTGGTGGCGGATTTCATCGCGGCGCATCCGAACATCGCGGGGGGGCAATCGTATCACAATGCCGGCGGGATGATTCTGCGCGGCCCTGGCGACAAAGCCGATAGCTTCGAAACCGCCGACGTGAAGGTGTACGACTCTCTCGCCCAGCGCGGCTCGCAGGTACTCCCCGGCTATCGCTACATGAACATCGCCAACGACCTCTACGAGGTTTGGGGAGGCGAAGTCGATTGGCTGCACCAATCGCGGGGCGTGTTCGCCTTCACCAACGAGCTCTTCACGCCGTTCAACTTCTTCCGGCAGCCGGGGCACCAGGGCTTTTTCGGCAGCCCCGAAGTGCAACACATGTTCGACAAATACCTGCTCCTAGGCGAGGGATTCTCGCCCTGGAAGGAGATCGACCATCCGCAATATGGCAAGGTCGAGGTTGGCGGGATGAAGAAGAATTGGATCCGCCAGCCCCCGTCGTTCTTGCTGGAGGAGGAGTGCCACCGGAACATGGCGTTCACGCTGTATCACGCCGACGAGCTGCCACTGATCAAGATTCAATCGGTCGAAGTGAAGCCGCTGGGAGGGAACCTACGGCAAGTGACCGCCATTCTGGAGAATCCCAAAATCTGCCCGACTCATAGTGCCGGCGACGTGAAGCGCAAGATCACCCCGCCGGACATTGCCGCGCTCAGCGGAGAAAACGCCCAGGTCATTCTCGGCCTCGTTTCGTCCGAGCCGTTCTTCAAGGAGCCGGCGGAGCAGAAGCGCGAGCCGGCCCGGCTGAAACTGGCTTCCATTCCGGGGCGCGACGTGGTTTACGTCCGCTGGCTGGTGGCGGGGGAGGGGCCGCTGGAAGTGACTTTGAGCAGCGTCAAAGGGGGAAGCGACCGGCGCGAAGTGAAGTGAGCGCCGGTTACGACCCGAACCACTTTTGGAACATGCGGATCGTGGTGGCCCGACCGGCCCGGCCGATGCTGGTGGTCAGTGGGATGCGTTTGGGGCACACGGCCACGCAGTTCTGGGCGTTGCCGCATTCTTGAATGCCCCCTTCGGACATCAGCGCGTCGAGCCGCTCGGCGGCATTGTTCGCGCCGGTGGGATGCCGATTGAACAGCATCGCCTGGCTGATGGCGTGCGCTCCGACGAAGCCGGCATCGTAGGCGGCATTTTTGCGGGCGGTGAAATCGGCTTCCGATTCCCCTTCCAGCCGCTCGACCTCGATCTTGACGTATTGCGGGCAAGCATCGAGGCAGCAGCCGCAGCTCATGCACTCGCTGAGCGGGTAGTTCACTTCCTGATCGGCGGGCGAAACCTTGGGGCCGGGGCCTTGGTCGTAGTAGCCATCGGCCGGAATCCAAGCCTTCACCTTGGTGAGCGCCCGGAAGAGCCGCGAGCGATCGACGCACAAATCGCGGACCACCGGGAACTTCGTCATCGGGGCGAGTTCGATCTCGCCGGGATGTTCGGCCAGCAGTTTATCGACGAGGGCCGAGCACGATTGCCGCACCTTGCCGTTGATGACCATCGTGCAAGCGCCGCACACCTCTTCCAGGCAGTTGCAATCCCAGGCGACCGGCGCGACCTTCTTGCCGTCGGCGGTGGTGCTTTGAGCGGCGATCCGCTGCAGCACGCTGATGACGTTCATCTCGGACTCATACGGAACCCGGTGCCGCTCCCAGTAGCTGGCCTGGCCGGGGCCATCTTGCCGCAAAATGCGAACCTCGAAATCGGCGGGAGCCTTCGCCGCCGGCTCGTGGCCGTGGCCGTTCGATCCGTGGTTCGCCGCGCCGTGTCCGTTGTGACCGTGGTCAGCCATGGGAGTAACGTCAGTTGGGGCTGGAGTCTTTTTATCGGGGATTCGCTACTTGATGGAACCTACCGCCTGCTCGCGCACGCTAACTCTTCAACTTTCTAGTGACTTGCGGCGGTCGCCAATTTCCCCGCCGCGCTGCCGTTGCCGTTCGCGTCGCTCGCCGCCGCTCGGGCCGCCTGCCGCTCGTTGAAGACCTTCTCGATCTCTTCCGCCCCGACGAGGCCATACAGCCGCGGCCGGGGGGTAATGAGCGAGGTGTCCACGTCTTCGTAGGTGAGCTCGACATCGTCGCCGGCCCACTGGCCAATGGTCGATTTGAGCCACTTTTCGTTGTTGGCGTCGAACCGGTCGCACCACGCCTCGGCTTGTCGGCGGCGCTCGACGGGGTCGGTCGCGGTGAGCGACTTGAAGGCGAAATCCGGCTTGAAGTGGGCACCGCGGCATTCGTCGCGTTGCAGCGCGCCTTTGAGGATCGTGAGGGCGAGGGGGAACATGTCGAGCAGGGCTTTGGTAAAGACAACATTCTGGTTCGTCCAAGCGCCGGTGTCGGAGAGCGAGCAGCGCTTGGCCCGGGCATAGAGATCGTGAACGGTTGAAAGGGCGGCGGTGAGTTGATCGTTGCGGCGGACGACCGTGGCCGCCTTGGTCATCACGTCACCGAGTTCCTGGTGAATCAGATACGGATTCTCGCCGCCGCCGCTACGCTTCAGGAGTGCGTCGTGCCGCGATTGATGCTGCTTGCGAGCCTGCTCGAATAGCGACGAGGGCAATTCGCTGGCGGCCTGCTTGGTCCCCTTCAGCAGCGTCTCGATGCCTGGCGCCACGACGAGGCCGCTGAAGATGCACGACAGGAGCGAGTTCGCACCGAGCCGGTTGGCCCCGTGATATTGATAGTCGCACTCGCCGAGGGCGTAGAGATTCGGGATGTTCGTGAGCTGGTTCTTCGGCGAACCGACCGTGAGCCCCCCATCGCCGCTTTTTTGGTAATCGACCCACAGGCCACCCATCGAATAGTGGACGGCGGGGAAGATTTTCATCGGCGTGCTGCGCGGATCGACCCCTTGGAACTTCTCGTAAATCTCCAAGATGCCGCCAAGCTTGCGATCGAGCTCCTTGCGGGGGATGTGCGTCAGATCGAGATAGACGCACTGGCGGTCCTTCTCGACCGAGAGCCCTTCGTTCACGCAGATGTCGAAGATTTCGCGGGTCGCGATGTCGCGCGGCACGAGGTTGCGATACTTCGGATATCGCTCTTCGAGGAAGTAGTACCGCTCGGCTTCGGGGATGGAAAGCGGATCGCGGGAATCTTGCGGCTTGCGGGGCACCCAGACGCGGCCCCCTTCGCCGCGGGCCGATTCGCTCATCAGGCGGAGCTTGTCGGCACCGGGAATGGCGGTCGGATGCACCTGGATGAATTCGCCGTTGCCGTATTTCGCGCCGACCTGAAAGCAGCGGCTGGCGGCACTGCCGGTGCAGGCCATCGACATCGTAGAGCGGCCGTAGATGAGGCCCGGCCCACCGCTGCCGACGATCACCGCATCAGCGGGGAAGGAGCGAATTTCCATCGTGACGAGGTCTTGCGCGACCGCCCCGCGGCAAACGCCGTTATCGTCCAAAATCGGGCCGAGGAAATCCCAGTATTCGTATTTCTTCACCATGCCGGCCGCTTCCCAGCGGCGGACTTGCTCGTCGAGAGCATAGAGCAACTGCTGGCCGGTGGTCGCGCCGGCGAAGGCGGTCCGCTTGAAGAGCGTGCCGCCAAAGCGGCGGCGGTCGATGTAGCCCTCCGGCGTGCGATTGAACGTCACTCCAAGCCGGTCCATCAGCTCGATGATTTTCGGCCCCCAGACCGACATTTCCTTGACCGGCGGCTGGTGCTGGAGAAAGTCGCCCCCGTACACCGTGTCGTCAAAGTGCAGGTGCTCGTTGTCCCCTTGCTGGCGAGTGAGATCGTTGACGCTGTTGATCCCTCCCTGAGCACAGACGCTGTGCGAGCGCTTCACGGGAACGAGGCTCAAGAGGTCGGACTCGATGCCCAGCTCGGCCAGCTTCATCACGGCCGCGAGGCCCGCCAAACCGCCGCCGACGACCAGAACGCGTTGTTTTGCCATGGAACGAATGGGGGCTAGGGCTGGGGGCTGGGGCTAGGGATGACCGGCGGCAGCTGGGGACGCGGCCGACTGCGGGGCGGCGGCGTGTTCGGTCGCCGCTTTGGGAGTCGTAATCTTGTGCGGGTTGGCTTCGATCTCGCCGCTCTTCAGCTTCGCTTCGTACATCGTCTTTTCGACTTCGGCCGCTTTCTTCGGGTCGGTCGTGGCGAAGCCGCCAAGAGCGCCAAGGCCGACTGCCGAGAGGCCCAGGCCAAACACCAGGGCAGCAACGGTTGCCCACCGCTGGGCGGCGGGTGTGACCCAGATGCCCCAGGTGATGCCGAAGGTCCAGATGCCGTTGGCGAGGTGAAACACGCACGCGAGGATGCCGACGGCATAGAAAATGGCCATGAGCGGCGCACCGCGCTGAATCGCCTCGGCGGCGGTGCTGCCGGCGTTATACGCCCGGAACTGTGCTCCGCCGAGCGGTTCGGCGACGCTGTGCAGGTACCAATCGGCGTGGAACCAGCCGTGCATGTGGAAGACGTGATAGAAGATGAAGACCGCGGCGATCATGCCGCTGGCCCGCTGCAGGGTGTAGCGCCAGTTGGCGGAATAGTTGTAGGTGCTTTGGTTGGCCCGCGAGCCGTTGATGATGAGGAAGCCAAAAATCGCGTGAAACAACAGCGGCAGGAAAATGAAGCCCCACTCGATGACCGGCAACACGCGGCCGAGGCTGTGAATCATGTACACCGACGACTGAAACGCCCCGACGCTATCGAGGATGCGGGCGTTGGTCAGCAGGTGAACGCACATGTACGCCCCGACCGGCACGAGGCCGGTGAGCGAATGCAGACGCCGCAGGAGGAACTCGTTGCGGGCGAAAAACGACGAGGAACTGGCCTCGCTGACAGCAGGATTCACGGCAGACCTTTCTGACGGAAGGGCAAGCCAGCCTTTAGTTTACGGCAAATCGTTGCGATGCAAAACAGGGTCGGCGGGCTTGCCAAAACAGTATAGGGGTGGGCGGGCGACTGGCAACGGGGCACATTACGCGGCTACGCGACGGCGACTGGAGATTGCCATGCCGAGCAGGGCCACACAGCCCACCACCAGGCCAGTCCCAAGTCCTTGCGTGAGCCCCAAGCCGATTCCCACCTGTGCGGTGTTCAGCGTCGGGTTGTCGAAGACGGCATGGTAGTAGTCGGGAGCGAACACGCCCAGGCACCAGCCGACGAGCGCCCCGAATGCCGCACAAGCACCCATAGTCGCGGCAACAATGGCAATGCCGCGTCCCGCGCTCATTCCGGGCGCGGCGGACAGGAATGTCGGCGACTGAGCAACCTGCGAGGCCTCGTAAGGATTGATCGAAGACATGGAATTGCTCCGCGTTGCGACCGGGAATCTCACACCAATCTAAGTCGTCGGCATTCCGCTCGCCAAGAGCACCGTCTCTTGCACGGCCAAATCGCGGGCATACGAAAAGTCGCATTCCTTTTCGCCTCGAATGATTTTCGCCATATCAGCCGCGTCGCCAACGTAGCGCGGGTAGCCGCCGAATTTCACTTCGTGCCGTCCCTTCTTGAACTCGCCGCAATCCCGGTCAAGCGTGTAAACGACGTTCGGCGCATCGAGCGGCTGGATGTGGAAAGTGCCGCGGGTTCCGCACACCACCAGATGCCGCCGCGAGCCACCATCGACTTCGATCGCCGACGATTTGACGCTCGCAATCGCCTGCGGGTAGTCGAACACCGCCAGCATGTTGTCGGCGAGACCATCGTCGGTCGGGCCGCTGTGGCGCGGAAAAGCCTGCACCCGGTCGGGCTTGCCGAGCGTGCTGACAACCAGGTCGATCACGTGGCAGCCCAGTTCGAACATGATTCCTCCTTTGAATTCGGCCAGCTTTTTCCGGTCGCCGGCACCGACGACCTTGCTCATCACGGCATGAACCTCGAACACGTCGCCGAGCCACCCTTCGCTCAGGAATTTTCGCAGGAGCAGCACCGCCGGGCTGTAGCGAAACATGTAGCCCATTTGCACCAGCAGCTTTTGCTTTTCGGCCGCGGCCAGCAACTGGCGATATTGCGGCAGCGACGCTCCCGCGGGCTTGTCGAGATGAATGTGCTTGCCGGCGGCGATGCAGCGGTCGGCCGTGTCGAGCAGGTCGCGGACGCGAGTTTCGACCAGCACCCCCTGCAGGCCCGGCGTCGCCAGCAATTGCTCTGCGCTCAGCCAGGGCAAATCGCGATACGGCGCGCTCGAAGCCGCGGCCTCGCGGAGCTTCGCGTCCGGCTCGCAAATGCCGACGACTTCCCAATCGGGCGAGTCGCGATAGACCGCGAGCTTGCTGGCGTGCGCATGGCCGACGCCGATTTGGCCGATCTTGATGCGCGGCTTCGCTGGCTCGGCGGCACGCGCCTGGCTGGCTGGCGCCAGCGCGGCCGAGGCGGCGAGCGCTCCGGCGGTGCCGAGGAACGAACGACGAGTGACGGGCATAAGGGAACTCCGCAAAGATGTCATTTGGATGGAAATTTGATTGTCTCCGGCAGGCGGGTTCGCTACAACTTAAATCAGTTCTAGCCGATGCGTTCATCTCTCCGCTAACTTCAGGAGCTCGCCGATGCTCAACGAAACACCCCTCTATTGCCCCGAATGTGACGAAGGCTTCGATCTGCCCGAAGTCCGCAGCCGGCGGAGCTTTCTGAGCGCGATCGGCGCTTCGGCCGCGGTGCTCGCTGCCGGCGGAGTCGCGCGAGGCGACGAGAAGCCCACGACCAAGCTCTCGACCAAGCCGGCAGAAGGGTTGGTGAAGGAACTGTTTGCCACGCTGTCGGAAGACCAGCAAAAGAACCTGGTCATGCCGTTCAATCATGGCGGCGACGCCACGCCGACCCGGCTGAAGACGTTCAACGCCCCGATTGGCGGCAAGCGGATCGCCGACAACTACACCAAGGCTCAGCAGGACCTGTGCCGGCAGATTCTGGTCTCGATCCTGTCGGGCGAGGATGCCTTTAAGCGTCTCAGCCGGCATGGCGAATGGGATTCGAGCGAGTCTTTTGAAGGGTGCGGGATGCACTTGTTCGGCGAGCCGGACAGCAAGTTTGCGATGGTCTTCGCCGGGCACCACATCACCCTGCGCTGCGATGGCGATAGCGAGCCCAAGGCCGCCTTCGGCGGGCCGATTTACTATGGCCACAGCGAGCCGGGCTACAGCACGGCGAACGTCTATAACTATCAGACCCGCGCCGTGCAGGAAGTGTTCGACGCCTTGAACGAAGAACAGCGCAAGACCGCCATGGCCACCAAGCCCGCCGGCGATGGCCAGGGGGCCCTGCGCCCGCTGAAGCCGCGGCATGGCATTGCCTTCAAGGATTTGGAAGGGGATCAAAAAGAACTGGTCGAAAAGGTGATGCGGTCGTTGCTGGGCCCGTTCCGCCACGAGGATGTCGAGGAGGTGATGCAGATCGTCAAGGCCGGCGGCGGCATGGACGAAATCAACCTCGCCTTCTACAAGGACAAGGAAGTGGACGGCAAGGTGCAGTGGAGCTTCTGGCGGCTCGAAGGGCCGGGCTTCGTGTGGAATTATCGCCCCCTGCCGCACGTGCATTGCTTCGTCAGCGTGCAAAACGCCTGAACGGGCATTCCCCCGGAGGCAACCATGACGCGGTTGCTGTCGATTCGCGAGCCGCTGGCGTGGCTGGCGGCACTGTTGATGGTGGCCCCGCTGGCGGCGGAAGACCGCCGGGCGGGGGAAGTTCGCGTTGTCAATCGACCTTGGATCACCGAGGTGCGAATTCTCGGCGCGGGGCGGATGTCGCTCCGCCGCCTCAAGCGGGTGGTCGAACCGTATGAGTATTCCCGAATGAATCCGCGGCTTCTCAACGACTGCAAACACGACGTGCTCGACCTCTATCGAGATCATGGCTTTGACCGAGCCGCCGTCGAATGCGAGCTCTCGCTCGACGACAAAAACCGCTGGCGGCTCGATGTGCTGATTGTTGAAGGACTCTGATTCGCAGTCGCTCGCACCGCTGGCCGCTGGCTGCCGACTCCGATACGCTACGCTCCCATGTTCATCGGCTATGTCAGCGACCAGCGATACGTGGCTCTGCCCGGCGTCGAAATCGAGCTGCTTGGCAGCGGCGTCGTTTCGACCGCCACGCGCTCGCGGGCCAGCGGCGCGATTCAGGCCGACGTGCCGCCGGGGCCGTACGAGATCATCCTCGCCAAGGAAGGCTACGGCTCGAAGCGGGTCGCGCTCAATCTGCCCACGGCCGAGCCACACCAGTTTCGACTCTTGGCCGACGATCTCTTGGGCTATGTCTGGCCAAAGTGGGTTCGCGGCGGGGAAAGGTCCGAGTTTCGCGTCCACAGCGATGCCGCCTACAAGCTGGAACTGTTCCGCTATGGCCTCTCCAAGGACTTCCTCCGCACCATCGGCTGGTTCGACGAGCACGGCCCGCGGGCGACGATCCAGATCACGCCCGACGGCGACTATTCCCGCACCGGCGTCGCCTGGAACAAGTTCGGCTTCGCCAGTCCGCACCACAAGCAGTTCGTCGTCGCGCCGCAGCGCAGCGGCCTCTACTATTTTCACGCGACAAGCGAAGCTGGCCGCTTCTTCTCGTTTCCCTGGATCGTCGCCCCGGCCACGCCGCAAGCGAAGGTCGCGGTGCTCGCCTCGAACATCACCTGGAACGCCTACAACAGCTTCGGCGGCCGCAGCAACTACATCCATCCCGACCAGTTGCCACCAACGCCGACCGTCAACGCCCGCCTCGAACTGAAGCGGTACACCGATCAAGAGCACGTCAACTACGACTCCACCGACTACGCTCCCCTGTCGTTCGACCGCCCCGAGCCGATTTGCCACATTCCGGCCGGCGTGAACGCGACCGATCCCATCGCCGGCCGGGCGGCCTGCCATGTGGCCGAAGCCGAATGGCGGCTCTTGGCATGGCTCGAGCGCGAAGGGTTCGCGTACGACTACTACGGCGAAACGCAACTGCATTTTGGACAGCTCGATCTGGATGCGTATCGCGTGCTCATTATCAGCACGCATCCGGAATACTGGTCGTGGCAAATGTACGACCGAGTCAAGCGCTGGGTCCATGAGCGCGGCGGCCGGCTGATGTATCTCGGCGGCAACGGGCTGAACTGCGAGGTCGAGTTTCTCGACGACCACACCTGCATCTATCAGAACGAGGATGAGCGGCGATTGCGCGTGCCGGGCTGCGGGCTGGAAAGCCGGTTCCACCTGCGGCGCGAATCGGAGGCGAATCTGCTCGGCGTGGTTTTCGACTATCGGGGCATCATGACCGCCGCGCCGTATCGCGTGGTCGATTCGAACCACTGGGTCTTTCGCGGCACCGGCCTCCGCGAGGGGGATCTCTTCGGCCAGAAGTCGCTGCACGAGCGCGTTCCCGGCGGCGCATCGGGTCACGAGACCGACAAAATCTCCCCCAGTTCGCCGGCGAATGTGCGGCTGCTCGCCCGTGGCGAAAACGGGGCCGGCGGCGGTGCCGACATGATCCTCCACGAGCCGGCGTCCGGCGGCGCGGTGTTTTCGGCCAGTTCGATCACCTGGCCCGCGAGCATTTTGGTCGATGACGCGGTGTCGCGAATCACGGCCAACGTGCTGACGCGCTTTCTCGAATAACGAGCCGCAATGAAAATCGCCTCCCTCGAAACCCATCCCGTTCGCCTCTTGCTCAAGCCGGCCTATCGCATGATTTCGGCCTTGGGTAAGCACGAGGAGTCGCAGTTCGTCATCGTGCGGCTGCGGACGGATAGCGGCGCGGAAGGAGTTGGCGAAGCGTCGGTCACGGTTCGCTGGAGCGGCGAAACGGTGTGGGGAGTGCAGGCGGTCATCGACCGCGTCCTCGCGCCGCTCCTCGTGGGGCTGGAACTCGATGTCGCGCAGCCAATGGCCAGCATCGCGACCATCGACGCCAAGATGGACCGCGCGGTCGCCCACAATTGGTTCGCCAAATCGGCCATCGAAATGGCCTGCTGGGACGCGCTGGGCCAGGCCGCCGGCAAGCCGGTGTACGACCTGCTCGGTGGCGCTTGCCGGCCGCTCGCCATTCCCAGTCGCTTCTCGATGGGGGCCTACGACCTGCCCCGCGCGCGAGCTCGCGCTGCCGAACTGGTCGCCGAGGGCTTTGGCACCGTGAAGGTCAAAGTTGGCGGTAAGGCCGAGGACGACATTGCCCGCGTTCGCGCGGTGCGCGAGGTGATCGGTCCCGACCGGCAACTGGTGATCGACGCCAACACCGGCTGGGATGCTGACACCGCCATTCACTCCCTGCGCGAGCTGCGCGACTGCGACATCGCCGTGATGGAACAGCCCACGGCCGACGGCGACTACGCCGCCATCGCTCGCGTGCGGCGCGAAAGCGGCGTCCGAGTGATGGCCGACGACATGTGCTTCAACCTCGTCCACGCCCAGGAGTTGATCCGCAATCACGGCTGCGACATCATCAGCGTCTATCCCGGCAAAAACGGGGGCATTCGCAAGTCGCGGGCCATCGCCCTTCTGGCCGAGCGGCACGGCATTCCCTGCACCATCGGCTCGAATCTCGAATGGGATATCGCCACTGCCGCAATGGGGCACCTGATTGTCGCCACGCCCAACCTCCGCGTCGAAGACCTGCCCGGTGACATCCACGGCCCCGCCTATTACGAAGTGCGGATCGTCAAAGAGCCGCTGTTGATCGTTGGCCCGGTGACGACCATCACAAACCGACCGGGGCTGGGGGTCGAGGTCGATTGGAACGTGGTGCGGGAATATCGGCTGAGGGACTGAATCGGGTGGCGGGCTTCGCGCGGACAGCGGGAACCTGTTGAGGTAGAATGGAGTCATCGACGCTGCCCCACCGCGAGGGTTTCGCACATGCCATCGCCGTTTCCCGGAATGGATCCCTTCATCGAAGGGCAAATCTGGGAGGATTTTCATCACGAGCTGATCGGCGAGATTCGCCATCAATTGCAGCCGCTCGTGCGTCCCAAGTATGTGACGCTTGTCGAGAAACGTGTTTATATCGACCGCGCGGAGGACGACGCTCCCGCGCAAATCGTGGCGGATGTCGGTCTGGCCGCCGGCCAATCGGGAGCTTCGATTCGCGCCACGGAACTCGCGGCGTCGGGCGAGCCGCTGCTGCTGGACTACCCCCTCGCCACGGAGCGCCGCGAGGCTTTTTTGACGATTCGAGACGCCCGCAACCGCAACATCGTCACGATCATCGAAGTCCTTTCTCCCGCGAACAAGCGCCCGGGTGGGGACGGCCGCGCGGAGTATCTGAAGAAGCGGGCCGCGATTCTCGACTCCGAAGTCAACCTCGTCGAACTTGATCTGCTGCGAGGCGGCGCTCGGCTGCCGATGGTTCAGGCCTTGCCCGCCGCCGATTATCTGGCGTTGGTGCGGCAACAGCGGGGCAGGCATCAGGCGGCGATTCGCTCGTGGCGATTGCCCGACCCGCTCCCGACGATCGCGGTGCCGCTGCTGGTGGACGATGGCGAGGTCGCGCTCGACCTGGCCGCCGCCTTCACCAACGCCTACGACCGGGCGGGCTACGACGCGATCTTGAACTACGACCTGCCCATCGACCCGCAACTTTCGCCAAGCGAAGCGGCCTGGGCTCGCGAAGTGCTGGCGGCGCGGCGCACGGGCTAATCGCGGTCGGGCAAGTACCACGAGGCGGACATGACGGAATTCGACACGGCCTTTCAAATCTCGTCCGCCAACTTGAGGTTCGGTTCCAGCACGACGCGCGAAGTCGGCCTCGATTTGGCCGACATGGGCCTCCAGCGGACGCTCTTGGTCATCGATCCGGCGCTAGTCGATTTGCCGACGGGGCAAGTGGTGCGCGAGTCGCTCCGCGCGGCGAAGATCGACCACGAGGTGTTCAGCGCGGTCGAAGTCGAGCCAACCGATCGCAGTTTCGCGGCGGCAATCGAGTTCGCCACCCAAGGCCGGTTTGATTCGTTCGTCGCGGTCGGCGGCGGCAGCACCATCGACACCGCCAAGGCGGCGAACCTCTATTCGACCTTCCCCGCCGACCTGCTGGACTATGTGAACGCCCCCATCGGCCGCGGTTTGCCTGTGCCAGGCCCGCTGAAGCCGCTGATTGCGATTCCCACGACCGCCGGCACCGGCAGCGAAACGACGGGCGTCGCGATTTTCGATTTGCTCGCGCGGAAAGCCAAAACGGGCATCGCCCATCGCTATTTGCGGCCGACGCTGGGAATCGTCGATCCCGACAACACTCGCACGCAGCCCGCCGCCGTCGCCGCCGCGGCGGGGCTGGATGTGCTCAGCCATGCTTTGGAGTCGTACACCGCGATCCCCTATGACCTCCGCCCGCGCCCCGAGCGGCCGATTTTGCGGCCCGCCTATCAAGGGGCCAATCCGATCAGCGACCTGTGGGCGATTCGCGCCCTCGAAATTGTCGCCCAGTTCCTGCCGCGCGCGGTCGCCGACACCAGCGACGACGAAGCCCGCGGCCAGATGCTGCTTGCCTCGTCGATGGCGGGCATCGGCTTTGGCAACGCCGGCGTCCACTTGCCGCACGGCATGTCGTATCCGGTCGCAGGCATGGTGCGCGGCTTTCAGCCGGAGGGGTATCGGGTCGATCATGCGATTGTCCCTCATGGCATGTCGGTCATCTTGCATACGCCGGCGGTCGTCCGGTTCACCGCACCGGCCAGTCCAGAGCGCCATTTGTATGCCGCCGGCGCGCTGGGAGCCGTGATTGACTACGCCGAGCCTGAGGACGCCGGCGAAATCCTGGCCGAGCGGGTAATCGACTTCATGCGTTTACTTAACATGCCCAACGGCCTCGCCGCGGTCGGCTACACCGAGGCCGATATTCCGGCCCTCGTGCAAGGGACGCTGCCGCAGCACCGCGTCACCAAGCTCTCTCCCCGCCCCGCCGGCGAAGCCGAACTGACGGCGCTTTTTCGAGCCTCGCTATCGATTTGGTAGCCCTCCTTTCAGGGGTTCGCGGCTCGCCAATTAGTTATGGATCGCATTTTCTCCGCGAATTCGCGGACCCCGCCTGCTCTTCCTAAGTTCTTTTCCGACAGGCACTTGCATCGTTTCTTATTCGCCGATACGCGATTAGCGCGATAAGGGGTCTTCACAATCGCTCCCTCGCGAGTTTGGGCCTGCTAACGTCCCCGCGGACCCCAATTCGTCGCGGTGAAATGCCCTCCACGCCGTCAACCAACCGCTTTCGCGCGAACCTGCAAGGCGGCCGCACCGAGGCCGACGTTTTCGGGCCGCGGACCCTCGCTGCATTCTACCAGCACCCCATTCACGACTTGTTCAACAACTTCTGAAGAACCACTGCCCCGCGCGACGAAAGTCCAAAGGTGACAACTGTTTACATCACGACGACGCGCCGCATCGACCCCCGCTCGCGCCACCGAAAAAAAACTCCCGATTTCCATTCGGGGGGTACTGCTGCGGCTTGCCGCGAGACCTACGCGGTTGTGCTTGGCAAGAGGGGCGCGGCACCGCTTTAATAGGGGCGAGCGCGTCTCCTCTTCGCGCGCCGGTGAGCTTTTCGCATGACCCCGTCGTTTTATTTGCGCCTCGACGCACTCTGCACGTTTGCCGCGACCCTGTTGCTGGCGGGTTGCTCCCGCGAGCCGAGCTATGTGCCGGTCAGCGGCACGATTACCGAAGCCCAGCGACCGCTCGGCGGCGGCACGGTGTCGCTGCGTCCCGACGTCGAGAAGGGGAACAAGCTGTTCCACCATCCCACGGGCATGATCGATCCCCAAGGTCGCTACACCCTCTTCACCAACGAGCGCGAGGGGGCGCCCGCCGGGTGGTATAAGGTCGTCGTCTTCTCGAACGAGCGAACCGAAGAGAAGGGGAAATCGCATCCCGGCATGCCCAAGTCGCTCATCAGCACGCGCTACAATCAGGTGCAAACCACGCCGTTGGCGGTCGAAGTCAAGCCCGATGCCCCCCCCGGCAGCTACGATTTCGACCTGCAAAAATAGGCTCAAACTTGCCCGTGGAGCTCGCCATGACCCATCGCCAGTCGCTCGCGCGTGGTTTCACGCTCGTCGAAATGCTCGTCGTAATCGCGATCATTGGCGTCCTCATCGCGCTGCTTTTGCCCGCCGTGCAGACGGCCCGCGAATCGGCCCGCCGGATGAAATGCGCGAGCAACCTGCGGCAAGTCGCCCTGGCCGTGCAAAACTTCGAGAACAGCCACAAAAAGCTCCCGCAAAACCGCTATGGCGATTACGACGGCTACACGTCGTTTGGCGGGCCGTACGAAAATTCGCAGTCGTGGAGCTGGCTCGCGGCGATCCTGCCGTTTCTGGAACAGGGGAATCTCTATCGTTCGGGCAACATTCCCAACGTCGCGCTCAATGCCAGCGCGGGGACGATCGATGCCTCGATTCCGGCGTTCCATTGCCCCACCGACATGGTCGCCACGATCAAGGTCTTTCCCGAGACGACCCACTACCTGCGGACCGGCTTCAAAGTCGGCCTGACGAACTACAAGGGGGTGCAGGGGGCCAATTTCTGCTGGGGAGACTGGGCCAACGGCGGCACCAACGGCAACGACTGCGAAGGGTGGTGGCACGGCGACGGCTGCTTCTATCCGATGGATTGGCAAAAAAAGAAGCCGCTGGCGATGATTCAAGACGGCCTCTCGAACACGCTGATGATCGGCGAGGACAGTTGGAACCAGACCCGCGCCACCTGCGATTTGCCCTGCTATGGCCTGGGCTATGCCTGGGCGCATCCGGTCGAGGCGTGTGCCTTTGGCAACTTGCCCCCCAACGCCAAAAGCCCCAACGGCGTGAAATACGAGGACCACGACTGGATGCACCAGAACGGCTTTCACAGCTTCCATCTCGGCGGCTGCAACTTCGCCGTGGCCGACGGCTCGGTCCGGTTCGTCGGCAACTACGTCGAACTCGGCCTCTTCCGCGCCCTATGCACCGTCGCGGGGGGCGAGGTGATTCGGGAATAATCGTAGGCCCCCGACGCCGTCGGGGCTGGTGTTGCAAGTGAACCTTGCAAGTCGAATGGGCGTGATGCCCAGCGCGCCGCTCTTCCCGCTCCCGGCCCTTACGGGGTGTGGGGTCTATTTTCGTGCCTGAAACTCATACACCACTTTGCCATTCACGTCGTGATGGCGAAAGGTAATGGTGGGAATGCCGTCGGCGCGGGTGATGGAACCGCTGACGAAGCCCCCTTTCACCCGGTGGAAGCGGTGAAACGCCGGATCGAGCCCGGGCGAACCGCCGGCGTGGCTGTCGCTCGCGCCGCCGCACGAAAACTCGTGCAGGCCGCTGGCGGGATCGACCGAGTGATACTGCCAGTGCCGGTCGCCGCAGCAGACGAACAGGTTCGTCAGCTTGTTTTCCTTGGTCCACTGGCGGAAGGCGTTCCCCTCGTGAAAGAACGCCTGGTTGGCGTGGTTATCGGCTTTCTTATCGCGGTCGGGGCCGACGATTGGCGTGGGGCTGATCAGCACGCGAAACGTCGCGTCGCTCGCCAAAATGCTCTCCTTCAGCCAGGCGAGTTGCTCGCGCCCCCAGATCGTCTTTTCCGGCCCGTCGGCCATATTGTTCGGCGAGCGGAAATCGCGCCCCTCCGTCAGCCAGATTTGCAGCCCCTGCCCCCAGCGGAACGTGCGATAGGTCTTTTCCCCCATCGGCACTTGCTCACGAAAGATGCGAATCCCCTTGAAGAAATTGAGCTTGCCGGTAAGCTCGTCCGAGCGGTCGGCATTCGGGCCCGGCGGCGGCCAGCTATCGTTTTTCATCGTGTCGTGGTCGTCTTTTTCGAAGAAGCTCGGCACGCGGCGATGAAATTCCACCAACAGCGGCTGCGAATACATCCGCGCCCAGTGAAAGCGGGCCGCGGCGACCGTGTCGGCATTCGGCGGGTCGCTGTCGTAATACACGTCGTCGCCGGTGATCGCCGCGAAATCGAGCCCCGCCTGGGCCATGGCCCGATAGATTTTGAGGCCGGCGGGGTCATCCCGATCGTGATAAGCCTGGCAGCCGGCGGCGGCGAAGCGGACGTCGGCCCAATCGCCCGGTCGGGGAGCAGTGGAGAAGCTGCCGTCGAAGTGGTTCCGAACCTGGCCGGAGGGATCGAGGGCCTCGGCCCGGACGTGATATCTGGTGGCGGGCTGTAATTCAGCAATTCGCCACTGGTGGCAGAAATCAGTCGCTTCGGTAACGCTCGCCGCCGGCAATTGCCGCGCGCCGGCGAAATCGGCATTCGGGCTGATCAGCAGCCGCACTTGGCCCGCCATCCCTGGCGCGGCACCGGGAACCTGGTCAAGGGCGTCGTCGGCCACCGTTTTCGGCGGCGCTGTCTTGCCGTCGTCGGGTACCGGCTGATCACTGGCGGTCAGCCGGGTCCAAACGATGGCCGAATCGGCCGTGACCTCGCCGATTTTCATGCCGGTGGCGAAATGCGGGCCGGCAGCGTGGGCCGCGCTCGCCACGAAAGCAGCGAGCAGTGCCCCGCCAAAACAAACGAGTGGCGAGAGCGGGGAAGGCGAACGCATCGGCAGGCTCCGGAGAAGGCGCGAAATCGAGCCGCGCAGTGTACCCGATGGAACCATTCGATGCGCACAGGGCCAAGCATGGCTTCGCCCCAAGCCGACGACCGCGTCCGCTAATCGCTGCTTTTGCTGGCTTGCGGCACCACCTGCATCCGCTCGATCACCTTATCGACGAGGCGATATTCAGCGGCTTCCTCGGCCGACATGAAGCGGTCGCGGTCGGTATCGCGCTCGATTTTTTCGAGCGGATGGCCGGTGTGCCGGATCAGAATTTCGTTCATCTTTTGCTTGATGCGGCGAAATTCCTTGGCGTGGATCATGATTTCCTCGGCCGTTCCCTGCATGCCGGCCAGGGGCTGGTGAATCATGATCCGGGCGTTTGGCAGGGCATGCCGCTTGCCGGCCGCTCCGGCGGTGAGCAGCACCGCCCCCATCGAGGCGGCCTGACCGATGCACTAGGTCGCCACGTCGCAGGTGATGAACTGCATGGTGTCGTAAATGGCCATGCCGGCGCTGACGCTGCCGCCGGGGGAATTCACGTAGAGGTGAATGTCGGCCTTCGGATCGTCCGATTGCAGGAACAGCATTTGGGCGACGATCGAGTTGGCGACTTCGTCGTTGACCTGCGTTCCCAAAAAGATGATGCGATCCTTCAGCAGGCGGCTATAAATGTCGTAAACCCGCTCTTCGCGGCCGCTTTTTTCGACGACGTAGGGAATGAGTGGCATCCGGAAAGGCTCCGATCAGAGTGCTGGTGTGGATTTTCTCGATATCGAATTGCAAGGGTCGAAGCACCAAATGGGAAGCAACAAATCCCAAACATTCACAAGGCCAGGGGTCGAACCACGAACGGTTGAGCTGCCTTTTTGCCTTCGTGCTTGGGGTTTCCTGGCGATTTGATGCTTGGTTCTTGGTGCTTTCCCCCGCGACCTAGTCTTTGTCCTTCTCGTCGTCCGCGCCGGGGAGCTTGGCGAGAATGTTATCGACCACGCCGTATTGCTTCGCCTCTTCGGCACCGAGGTAATAATCGCGGTCGGTGTCCTTGGCGATCCTGGCCAGGTCTTGCCCGGTGTGGCTGGCGAGGATCAGGTTCAGTTCTTCGCGGGTTTTGATGATCTCGTTGGCCTGGATGTCGATGTCGCTGATTTGCCCCTGCACGCCGCCGTAGGGCTGGTGCATCATCACCTTGGCGTGCCGCAGAATGTGCCGCTTCCCCTTCGATCCGCCAGCCAGCAGGACCGCCGCGCCGCTGGCGGCCAGGCCCACGCAGTAAGTCACCACGGGGCACGACAGGATCTGCATCGTGTCGTAGATGGCCATCGTCGAGGTGACGCTGCCGCCGGGGGAGTTGATGTAGAAGTGGATGTCCTTGCGGCGGTTTTCGCTCTGCAAATACAGCAGCTTCATCACCAGCTCGTTGGCGTTGCCGTCGTAAATTTCTCCCTGCAGGAAGATGATTCGGTTTTCCAGCAGCAGGTCGCCCAGCGTCATTTGCCGCTGGCGCTGGTAGCTCTGATACGAATACGAATTCTGAATCGGCAGCGGATAGGGAGGGCTCATGCGGGAAAAAATCCTTGCGTAGGGGCGGGAGGGATTCCCGCCGACAATTGCGAGTGCCAATCGATTGCCCCATTATTCCCCGCCAGAGGAAATTGGAACAGGGCGGTTTCGCGGGGGGTGGCCTGGGGGCGAAACCAACGGCATCACGAAAACGAAAAATGGACAGCCCCGGGAAATCCGACGGCGTCCGCGGCGAAGGGTTCGCTCGCTGCGGGGCGAACAGCAGCGCGGGAGCGAATCGCCGGACCGGGACCAGGTTTTGGGCCCGGCTGTTCAAGAGTCAAGGCAAGCCGCGCCTATTCCTTGGCGTCGGGCAGCTTGGGAGAGCCGGGAATGGGGGCGGCTTCCTGATACTTGGCTTCGGGAATCAGGGCATCGCCGGCTCCGGCCAGGGCATACGTCACCGCCGAAACTTCGTCTTGCTGCGGCGTGAAGGTGATGTCCTTGAATTCGGCCTGCGATTGAATCAGCTCGATCGCCTTCCGCTCGATGATCTGATTGCGGAGGGTGTCCATCAGGCCGCGCTTGTCGAGCCGAGCCCGCACGCGACGCGGCGATTCGCCGCTTTGCTCGGCGATGAGCTTCACCTCGTTCTCGTAATCCTCCTCGACCGCCTCGATCTTCTCGTCCTCGGCGATGCGTTCCAGAATGAAATGCTCTTTCAGGGCCTTGGCGGTCGAGGCCAGGGCATTCTGCTTGATGTCGTTCAGATACGCCTGCACTTCCCCCTCGCCGAAGCCGCTCGATTGCAATTCGAGCATCATGCGGTCGTATTCGCGCTGGGCTTGCCGGCGAAGCAGCGACTGGGGCAAATCCCAATTGGCCGCCACGGTGAGGTTGCCCGTGATCTGCTGGCGGACCCGCCGCTGCTGGTGGAAATTGAGCTGCCGCTCCAGCTCTTTGCGAACTTCGGCGAGCAACTCCGATTCGTCGTTGAAGCCGCCGATTTTGTCGAGAAACGCGGCCGAAAGCTCGGGTAGCTTGCGCACTTCGACCGCCACGATTTCGAGCGACAGGTCGATCTCTTGCCCACGGAGCGAGGCGACATCCGACTCGGGGGAGATCGTCACTTTCGTGTCGATCTTGTCGCCGGGAACCTTGCCAATCACCAGCTTGTCGAAGCCTTCGAGCTTGCCGTCGCTGAAGCTCAGCGTGGGGCGAACTTCGATCGTCTCTTCGGTGAGCTGCGAAATTTGCACGCCATCCTTGCTGGCCCGCAGCGTGATCGTCGCGAAGTGCCCCGCTTCGATGGGACCATCGTGCGTTTCCATCGTGCCATACTTGGCAAGCAGGCGGCCCAGATGCTGCCGCACTTCGTCGTCGGTATAGGTGTGGACGGGGCGCTCGATTTTCAGACCCTTCCAATTCGGCAGCTCGAATTCGGGGCGGACTTCGATATCGAACTCAAACCGCATCGGGCCATC
>JANRLS010000062.1:0-3700 GCA_033762315.1 Pirellulaceae bacterium | reverse complement strand
AATCCTCCCTTCTCCAGCCTGTCGGACAACCGTGGCTCGTGGATCACCGGCCTTGTCCGCGGCAGCCGCGAGCAGCCGGGCTATGTCATTGCCGGGGAGGATCGGTTGGCGGAGAAGAAGACCTGGCTGCACGACGACTACGTCAAATTCCTCCGCCTCGCGCAATGGCATGTCGAGGAAGCGGGGCACGGAATCGCCGCTTTCGTCACTAATCACGGCTATCTCGACAACGCGACGTTTCGCTTGTTGCGCAAGGAGCTACTGCGCGTCTTTCGGCGGCTACTCATCGTCGATCTGCACGGCAACCGCAAAAAGGGCGAAACTGCCCCCGGCGGCGGCCCCGACGAAAACATTTTCGGCCTCGATCAAGGGGTTGCCCTCGGCGTCTTCAGTCGGCCCACACCAACCCGAAGCGTCGGCAAGGCGACCTTCGCACAAGCCGGACGCGCTAGCGAGGAATCCGGCTGCGTCGAACATACAGAGCTTTGGGGTTCGCGGGACTATAAGCTCAGCCAACTTGCGGATTCCTCGCTGGCGAGTCGGGTTCGTGTGCTGACGCCACAAGCTCCCGAATGGCGATTCGTTCCCCACCTCGGCACTTCCCATCCCGAATACGACGACGGCTGGCTGCTGACCGACCTGATGCCGGTGAACACTTCGGCTCCGGTCACCGCTCGCGACCACTTTGTCGTTGCTTTCACTCGCGAAGAACTGCACGAGCGGATCGAGCAGTTCCGTGACCTGTCAATTCCCGACGACGAAATCCGCAATCGCTGGTTCACCCGCACCCGCTCGGCCCGCTATCAGCCGGGCGATACTCGCGGCTGGAAGCTTTCCGAGGCCCGCCGCGTCATCGCCGCCTTGAGCGATTGGAAGTCGCACATCGTTCGCTGCCTCTATCGGCCGTTCGACTGGCGCTATGTCTTTTGGCATCCCGCGATGATCGATTGGCCGCGAACGGAAGTGACGCGGCATCTGCTCTCGTCGTCTCCCTCTCTCCCCCTCTCCTCGTCTCCCCGTCTCTGCCTCCTCACCCGTCGCCAACAACTCCCCACCCAGCCTTGCACCTACTTCTGGGTCGCCGAGGGTCTCGCGCTCGATGGGGTGATTCGCAGCGACAACCGAGGGAGCGAATCGCTGTTTCCGCTTTGGCTCCGGGAAGGCGAAACGTGCCGGCCAAATTTCGCCCCCCAATTTCTCGAGGAACTCGCGGTGCGGCTGGGCCAGCCAGTCAGCCCGGAAGCGCTCTTCGGCTATCTCTACGCCCTGTTCCATTGGCCGAGCTACCGCGAGCGCTATGCCGAGCCATTGCGGGGGGGCTTTCCGCGGGTGATTCCGCCCCGAAACGCCGACCAACTAGCCGCGCTCGGCGACTTCGGATGGCGATTGATTGGCCTGCATTGCCTGCGGGGACTGAACGCCGAGCCGACCAGCGGTGGAGAGACAGACTATGGCGAACCGTTCCGCGTCGGCGGTTATGACCTGCCGCGAAAGTGGCTGCAACCGAAGCATCGCGACGCGGCCGATCCGCACTATCGGCAAATCGTGGCGGCGATTCGCGAGACGCGGGCCCTCCTGCCGCGAATCGAGGCCCTGCTGGGGAACGATTTTCTAAACTGACGCGGCCGGCGTGGGGGGCGTTTGCCGCTCCGCCAGCTTGGCTTCTTTTTCCGAGGCATACCACATCAGCCGGCCCAGCAACCGGCAATAGAGCATAGCCATCGTCAGCAGCAGAATCGCGCCGATGACGATGGGCAGCAATCCGCTGAGTGCCAGCAGCGACGCCCCCACCGCCGCAAACAGGCCAATCACCAGCGAATAGAGATAGAACAGCATCCACGCTTCGCCGACGAGCCGAAAGCTGCGCAGCGTATGCGGCGAAACCACCGCGGCAACCGAGTTTTCGGCCAACATCGAATAGAGCACGATCGGCAAGAGCGCCGTCCAACTGACGATAATCGGCACTCCCGCGGCAAAAGCCCCCACGATCGGATCGAGCCCCAAGCCGAGCAACAGCATGCTGACCACGATTCCCGGCAGCCCCGCGACGAGGCCCGCCGCGAAGACGTAGGCCGCCTGGACCAGGCATTCAAGCGGGCTCCAATTCGGCCAGCTCGTGACTTCGTCCGTGCCGTTGGCGGTGTCGTTGATCACCGCCAACAAGCTGGCCGCCAGCGGCGGCAGCACGATTCCCCCCCCCAGCACGAGGGCCATGAACATCGGAATGGCAAAGACTTGCGTCATGCCCTCGACCATCGCCTGCTCGTAGGCCCGGTGCCCGAGCAGCACGAGCCCCGCCAACCCCACGGAATAAGCAATCCACCGCGGGAGCGTGCTGGTGTAGAACAGAAACTCCACGATCCGCAGCACGAACGGCGATTTCTTCCAGGCATCCGGCGCGCGGGGATCGACATTCTCGCCGATCAGGTCGTCGTCGTACTTGCCATCGTAGAGCGAGCCTTCCCGCTCGACCGGGTCGGGAGGAGGCAGCACGTAGGTCGTTTTCGTTTCGATCCGCTCTTCGGGGGCGGCGAGCTTGAAGTCGTCTCCATCGTCTTCCCCCCCGACCGGTGCCGAGGCACCTTGCCCCGCGACCGGTCGCGAAAAACCAGGCGGATGCGCGCCCGGCTCGAACTCGGCCAACTCGGCATAGTCGCCGCGCGGGGCGACCGTGGGGCGATACTTCGGCCGGTCGCCGGGGTCCGAAAGCTGGTATTCCTCGACGTTGTCCAGCGTCGGACCGGCGGGCTTTGGCGGGGCGAGCTTCGGCGGCAAAATCTCGTTCACCGTGTGGCAATCGGGGCAAGGCATTGTTTTGCCGACCTGCGTCAGCGGGGCATACATCCGCGTGCCACAGAGCTTGCAGACAACCGCCAGCTCCGTCTGCTTGGCCGCGGCGGGCCGGGCGACGGGACCAAGCTGCAGCGGATCGACGGTAGGGGGCGATTGCGGATGGCGGATTGCGGGTTGCGGATTGGCCGCTGCCGCCGGCTTGGCGATTGGCGGCGAGGCGAGCGCTGGCTTCGTCGGTGTTGCCGGCTTAGCGACGGCAGTGGGACCGCCAATCGCGAACGTCTGGCCGCATTTGGGGCAAGTCACGCGCGAGCCGGGGGGCAAGGCGGGGGCCTTGATTGCTCCCTGGCAATGCGGGCAGTTGATTCTCGGCGGTGGACTGGGTATCGACATGAGCCTGGCCGGTGGCGAGTGGGTATCCGCATTGTACTCGCGCGGCTTGCCAATCGCCGAGCCTACTGCCAACCCAACACGAACGCGACCGTGAGCAGAATCACGACGCAAACCGTTCCTAAAATCAGGTTGCGGCGAAACCGGCGGCGGGCCTTCTCTTCGGGCGACAGCCTTCGCAGCTCGATCTCGCTATCGCCGCGGCCCAGCGTCTTGGGTTTGTCGCGCACCGCGACCACGCCGCCGTCCGGCGTCGGCATGGCAACCGCGCCGGGGGCGAGAACGGGCGCTTTTTGTGGCGCGGCGGGAATCGCCACCTGTGCTCCTGGCGCGGCGGCCGCGGTGGAGACCGGGGCGGCCCCCGGCGGCAGCAGTGTATCTACGACCGACGGCACCGGGCCGGCCGGCGCGATCCCAATGGTATTGGTCGAGGCCGGGGTCGCGGCCGCACCGGGGGGGAGGAGCGTGTCAAGGACCGAAGGAGCCGGCAGCGGCACGGGGGTCGGCAGAGGCGCTG
>JANRLS010000061.1:0-23314 GCA_033762315.1 Pirellulaceae bacterium | reverse complement strand
TGGAGATGTTTCAGGGGAACGTTAAGCTGCCGCTGGCGGCGTTCTTTTCGGTCGCGGGCGATCCGGCGGACGAAGTGCATGATTGGGAAGGAGACCTGGCCGGCGTCCACTGGATCGGCACGAAGATGCAGTCTGGGCGGATCGTCGTCCACGGCAATGCGGGGCGCCACGTGGGGAGCGAAATGCGGGGCGGCGAGATACACGTTTTGGGCAACGTTAGCGATTGGGTCGGCGGCGAAATGCACGGCGGGCTGATTCATGTGCGCGGCCGGGCCGGGCACCTCGTCGGCTCGGCCTATCGCGGCAGCCCGAAGGGAATGACGAAGGGAACGATCCTGATCGGCGGCGACGCCGGGAATGAAATTGGCCATTCCATGCGCCGCGGCCTGATCGCCATCGGGGGGAACGCCGGCGATGTCGCCGGGATGAACATGCTGGCCGGCAGCATTTTGGTCGTTGGCGAGGCGGGCATCCGGCACGGCGCGGCCATGAAACGGGGCACGCTCGCCTTTTTGGGGCGCAACGCGCCGCCAATGCTTCCCACGTTTCGCCGCGCTTGCCGCTATCACCCCGACGTGCTGCAGCTGATCTATCGCCGGCTGCGGCAGCTCGATTTTCCGGTTCCGGACGAGCTTTTCACCTGCTCGTACGACCTCTACCACGGCGACCTGCTGCAAGGGGGCCGGGGAGAGATTCTGCTCCGGGCGGCCTGATGCCGCGCCGCCTGTTGACCGGCGACCTTATCTACCGCCGGTGCGGGCTATCTTGTCGCAGGCTGTGCAGCACGTTTGGCTTATTGGTTCCGGCTCCAGCGTGAGGCGCGGGAGCGCCTTCGTGGGCACTGTCGAGCCCCGCCGGCTCGGCAGCGTCGTCGCTGACGATCTGCAACTGCGGCGGAGCGGGCTTCTTCCGGGGCTTGAAAACCATCCCCAGCGGCCCGGCTAGCAGCGCCGGGAAGAAGATCAACTCGGCGACGACCCCCAACCACAGAATGACCAGCATCAGCACGCCAAACCGCTGCGTGGGGGTGAAGGTGCTGATCGCGAAAATCGACAGGCCGATGCCGCTGATCGTTGCGGCTTGCAAGGTTGGCGTGGCACAGTGTTTATAGGCTGCCAGGATGGCCGCTTTGCGATTGCCTAGCTTATCGAGCTCTTCGCGGAACCAGTTGAGATAATGAATGGTGTCGTCCACCGCGACCCCCAGCGCGATGCTGGCGGTCATCATCGAGCCGACATCGACATCGATCCCTAGCCAGCCCATGCCGCCAAAGACCATCAGAATCGGCAGCACGTTGGGAAGCATCGCCACGAGTCCGGCACCGAGGCTGCGGGCGATGTACATGAGCAGCGGCGTAATCATCAGGACCGACCAAAACGTGCTCTGAATCAGGCTGTCGAGCAGCATCCGCTGGGCCTTATAGACAATCGGGACCACGCCGGTATAGACGGCGGAGATTGTTTGCGGATCGGCCTGATAGTGGGTTTTCTGCTGGCCGGCGATGAAGGAGTGGCTCGTCGCATTGATCGCCAGCGGCGCGGCGGCGCGAATGGCGGCCATGTCGTAGCGCGGGTCGTCACCCACCAGCACCACCGCGTCGTATTCCTTGGCCGCCTCGGCGAAATCAGCCGGCAACGGCTCACCGGGGGGATGAATCGTTAGCCGCAGGCGGGCATTTTGCAGCAGGGTCAGTAGCGACTTGCTGAAGATGCGATGCTGGTCGATCTTGGCTGGGGGTGGCGTAGGGCCGGCCGTGGCGAGGGTGGCTGACCCGGCCACTTCTCCCCCCTTGGCTTTTTTGGCGGGAATCGCCTCGGGATGCAGCCCCACCAGCAGCACGCGCGAGCCCGCGGCCGAAGTCGTTTCGCCGGCAGCCGCCGAGAGGCGGGTCGTCAGCTCGCCCAGGATCGCCAGCCGCTGATGCTGGGCGGCGACCACCGGCTCGACGGTCTCTTGCAGGTCGCTGACAAACGAGCCGTAATCGACGCCGCTCGTCGCGCCGAGGCGCAAGCTGACTCGCCAAAGCTCGGTTCCGTCGTGGGCGATGCGGAGATAGTCGCTGTGGAGAAAATCGTCGCGATGGGCCTCCAAACGGCCGCTCATGACGCTCCGCTCCGAGCCCTTGCTCGCGCCCGAGCCCGGCAGCGGGCGGACGAACGTCGCGGCACTCAGCGCCTTGCCAACCACGCCGCGCCCTTCCGTTCCGAACTCGTCTTCGATGACTCCCTGCACGCGCGCTGCGAGCTCCATTCGCTCCAAAAAAGGCATTTGCAGCGGCGTCTGCGCAAGGATCTGCTCGATCGCGAGTTTTCGCTCGGCGGTTGTTTCGTCGGCCGCCAATTCGGCCTGCAGCTCACGGAGCCGAACATTCGACGGGCATTGCTGGTCGCGCGGCACGCGGAGCACGATCTCCATCGGCACGAGCTGCCCCAGATTCGCCTCAAGCCATTCATAGTCCTTGATGATTTTGGCGTCGCTGTGAAACATCTTCAGCAGATTGACGCTCGTCCGCATGTGCATGAGGCCGCACGAAACGGCGATGATCAGCACCGTGCAGCCGACCGCGACGACGCCATGATGGTTGATCACCCAGCCGCCAAAGTTTTCCCAGAAGCCGGCTAGTTTCCGTTCGAGCCACGACTGCTCGCCTTCGGACTTTTTGCGCTTCTTTTGCGGCCAAATTTGCAGCGCGGAGGGGAGATAGGTGAACAGGATCAGGAGCGTCGCCATCACGCCCAGGGCCGAAAAGAGGCCGAATTTGCGGATCGGCACCAGCTCGCTCGTCACTAGCGACACGAGGCCGATGGCGGTGGTCACGTTGCACAAGAGGGCCGGCTTCCAGCCGTGCGAAATGGCCCGTTCGCACGCGCCGACATGCCCGTGCTCATCGACCGCTTCGTGATAGTAGTTGATAATGTGCGCCGCGCCGGACAGCCCTAGCACATAGACCAGCGAGGGCATCGACATCATGATCGCATCGATCGAACTGCCGCACCACCAAACAAAGGCGAGGCTCATCATCGCGGCGATGCCGCCGACGAAGAAGATCATGATCGTGGCGGTGATGCTGCGAAAGCAAATCAACGAGAGCGTAATTCCCAGCAGCGCCGAGAAACCGACGAGTCGGACGAGGGTGATTGAGCCTTCCTCGTCGATCGCGACATTATCGACCGGCGGCCCCCCCATGCGAAGCTCGTCTTCGGGAATGTTCGACTCTTGGGCGATTTCGTAGAGGCGACCGCGGGGCTTGCCGAGCATTCCGCGCCCCAGCACCAGATGCAGGTTTTGCCGGGCGGGGTCGGTCAGCGTGAGCATGATGCAAGTGGTCTTGCCGTCGGGACCGAACAGCGTTCCCGCCAGCCGCTCGTGCGCTTCCTTCTCGTTGCCGGCCAGTTCTCCCCCTTCGCCGGTCAGGCTGGCGAGAACTCCGGGGCCGGTCGTCACGGTCTTGAAGAGCTGCGCTCGGAGGCGGCGTGGGTCGGCATGATACCAGGGTCCGTCTTTTGGTCCGAAGGCGTGAACCAGCGTCCCCTCGACCTTTTTGGTGACCGCCGACCGGTAGATCATTCGCGTGAGCTTGGCAAACGGGGAATCGACGTCATTCCAGCGAAACAGATCTCCCTCGGGGGTGATGTAGTACCAGCATTCCTCGTTGCTGCCGGGGGCTTCGAGCTTGAGGCCCCGGAGCCATTTCTCTTGGCGATCGCCCCAATTGTCGTGCGTGTTGCCGGCGATATAGAGGCCGAGCTTGTCGCCGATGAAATCCTGGCTGCTGTGAATGTAGCGGGTGGGACTGGCAGATTTTTCCGCTTCGTCCGCGGGCAACGCCTCGGCGGACGCGGTAGCGCCGTCGTCGGCGAGGTCGTCGGCAGGCGTGGCGGCTTTGGGCTGGCGCGAGGGGGGCGTTTCGGGAAGCAGCTTGGCGGTGAACAGGCGAAAACGCTCGTCGCTCGCGTCGCCATAGCACTGGTCCCAACTGACAAGCACGAACTGTTCGCTGAGAAAGCTCTTGCGGAAATCATCCAGGTCGCGGGTTTCGTCGAAGTCCTTGGGGAGCCAGTCCTTCACGTCGTTCTTCATCCCTTGAATGGCCATTCGCGCGCCGCGCATGGCGAAGGGGACGAAGAAGAACACCACGACGAGAATCAAGATCGCTCGGCGGGCGAAGAAGGTGGGCTTTTCAATCATCGCGACTCTTCGCTCGGGTCAACGGGAGGAGGGGCCGCCGCGCGGCGGCAAGTCGGCGCTAAGCGGGTGCCGGCGGGGCGATGGGCTCGCGACCGGCGATACATTCGAGTCCTTCCTCAACTTCGTCAAATTGGGCAAGACAGCTTGATGTGCTACAAACCGGTCCGCTTGAATTGCCCGGACCGGACAGATTATGGCGTCGCTAGAAGCGAGACAGGCAACCTCGCAGAATAGCTTTGACGGTCCTTCCCCCGCAAGGGGCAGGTCGCGGCCGGTAAAGGGCAGCGGTTGGGCCGAGATTACCGATTACGCCAGGTCTGATGGCGGCTTTCGCTGGCGGCTCGCCGCTTGGGGTGGATCGATTGCCCGCCGCTCCGCTCAGCCTGGAGTACACTAGACGGAGTCAGCAAGTTTCGCCTATGGGAGTTTCGCCGATGATCTCCGCCCTGGTTCTGTCGGTTGCCGTTTCGACGACAATGGTTCCCCCCGGTCAGGAGGTGGTGAATCATGCCCACCCCGGCCACTACACTCAGCCGACCGTCCGCCTCTTCGAGCGGCAGGCGGAAGATCGGGACCGGCAAATCGCTTGGGAAGCGTACGTGAAGCAGCTCGACCAGCTGTGGCTCGACTATCGGATGGCGGGCTCGACGCCGGCCGCCTTTCGCAAGTATGTGCAAGCCGCCGGCCAGGCCAAACGGCGCTATGTCTTTCAGGATCCGTATTTGCTGCCGATCGTGGATGAGTAATCGACGCCGCTGAACGCTCTTGGTGTCATCGTCGTGTCGCCAGAAACTCAACCACGTCACGCAAGTCGCGCGGCGAAAGTACTTTGCCCATCGGGGGCATGGGAGATTTTGGCTGCGTGCGCTCGTCGATGTCGGCCGTGGCGATCTTGAGCACCTGGCCATCGGGGGTTTGCAAATCGATCCGCTCGGCGGTTTCCGCTTTGAGCATCCCGGCGATGATGCGCCCATCGGCAAGCCGTAGCGTGACACTGGCGAAGCCGGCGGCAAGATGGGCATCGGGCGCGAGGAGCGACTGCAGGACAAAGGCTCGAAGCAAGAGGGACGGGTCGTCCCCCGCTTGCGAGATACCGGAACTGGGCTCGTTGATTGTCCTGCTGACGAGCGTCGAAAGGTCTGGCCCCGCGTCACCGCCGCGACCATCGACCTTGTGACAGCGCGAACACTGGGCCTGCCGATTGCCGGTGAAGACCTCGCGGCCCCGTGCCGCATCGCCGCCAATCAGGGCCAGACGCGAGTGCTCGGACGATTCGTTCGGCCCCAGCTTCGCCCGCCACGCCTTCAGGACGGCTTCCGCTGGGGCATCGGTCCGGAGCGTCAGCATTTCCAGCCAATCCAGCCGCAAGGCAAGCGGTGTCATCTCGGTGCCAACCCGCGCGAGGATTTCGCTGGGAATGGGGAGCTTCGCGAGTGATCCCTGCCCCAGCAGGGCAATCGCTTGTTGCTGCTCGAAGATGGTTGGAGCGCGTTCATGTGTCGCGGATTCGTCCACGATGAGCGCCGTGACGAGCGGCAAAGCCTCGTCAGGCCGCAACCGGGCCAGCACGCGCAGTGCGGCGGCTCGCACCGCGGGGCGGTCGTCGCGTAACAGCTCGGCGGCCAGCTTCGGCGCGTCGTCGCTGCTGATCACCGCGAGCGCTTCGAGCGCCGCAACTCGCGCCGGTTCGGCCAGCTTGTCATCGCGAACGTAGCTCGCCAGCAGCGCTCCCTCGGCTGGCAACTCGAGCTTCGCGACTAAGTGGAGCGCCTCCTCGGCCAGATCGCGGCTATTCGCGGCGAGGATGCTGCTGACGTGCTCCCGCAGCAATTGCCGCAGCGGTTCGATGTCACGTCCGGGAAGCGGCCGCCAATTCCCCGTGACCCGATCACGTTGCGGCGGGGCTTTGGCATCGCCCAAAGCTGCCAACGCCTCGCGGCGAATCGCCACCGAAAGCCGCGGATTCGTGGCCATGCGAACGAGGTTCAGCGAGCCACGGTCCGCCGCCCGAAAGTTGGCATTCAGGATGCGCCGCGCCAGCGGCTCGGGCAGAAATTCGGCTGCCGCGTGGTCGGCGGCGAGTGCGGCGAGCTGGCCGGTCGCGCCGTCGATGGGGAGATCGTTGATAGCGCGGGCCGCTTCGGTGACGATTCCCAGGTCGTCATCCTTCAGGAAGCGAGCGATCCCCGGATCAGCCCATCGCCGCATGACAAGGCAGGCGGCAAGGCGAACGGCGGCATCTTGATCGACCGCCAACCGTTGCACGGCGGTCCGGTCGCCGATCTCGGCCAGGGCAAACACCGCCGCGTGCCGCAGGTGACGATCGCGATTGGCATTTTCGCGGACGAGGTCGGCGAGGCCCTGGACGGCCGGCTTGTGGCGCAGTTGCCCCAGGGCAATGGCGGCATGAAAGCGAACTCTTGGACTTTGGTCGTTGAGGAGCGCGAGCAAAGAATCGGCGGCGGCGGCGTGGCGGGCTTCGCCCAAGGTTTTGGCGGCCTGCGTGCGCACTTCCTCGTCACCATCCGCTGACAGCGGCAGCAAGTGGCGGAGCGCGTCGGGAAATCGCCGGCCAATTTGCCCCAATCCCCAAAGCCCATGCAGCCGCCAGAGCCGCTCGCCGCCGGGCATGATCGCCGACAGGAACACGCCGGTTCCCCGGTCGCCGCGCTCGGCCAGCGCCCACTGCGCCCGGAGGCGAACCCGCATGTCGGCATGTTTCAAGAGTTCGGCCAGTTCGTCGTTCTCGCGGTGCTTAAAGCCCGCGCGAAAGAGCGCGGCGAGCCGCGCCGCCGGTGCCGATTCGATTTGTTGGTGCTGGAAGACGGTGTAGATGCGCCCGCCGCGGGAGGTACCATTCCAATCGAGGCCGACGAAATCGCTGACATAGAGCTTGCCGTCGTAGCCAAATTCGCAGTCAGTCGCCGAGATCGGCTTGAGGAAGTCTTGCGGATCGACGAGTTCAAACGCGGCCCCCTTCGGCTGGATGCGAAACGTCTCGATGCCGCCGTTGCCCGTGTAGTTGCATAGGAAAAACCGTCCCCGAAATTGGTCCGGCAGGCAGATCGTCGCGTTGTAGGCAAAGCCGCTTGGTCCCGCGCCGAGCTTACCGAGGGGGGGCAAAATCGACGCCGGCCTTTCGATTCCTTCTCCCGCTGGGAGAGGGCCGGGGTGAGGGTCGGCCGTGAGTTGCCACATGTTCTCGGCATGCCACGGGCCGGTTTCATAAGGCTTCGGAATCGTCTGAAACGCCATGTTCCAGCCGCTGTCGCCACCGGGGACGATCCAGACCAGCCGCGAGTGGTCCCCTTTGTCGCAATTGTTATCGGCGGTGAAGAGGTTACCGTACTCGTCGAAGGCGAGCTCTTGCGGATTGCGGAGGCCGACGTGCAGCACTTCGAACTCGGAACCATCGGGCTGGCAGCGAAACACCGCCCCGCGTCGCGGCAGGCCAAGAGTGCGTTCCTCCTTGGTGACGACATGAAATCCCCGGTCGCCGACCGAGAAGTACAGCTTGCCATCGGGGCCCCAGGCGAGGCCATGCAGATCGTGCCCCAAAAAGGCCGCATTCACGCCAAAGCCCGAGAGCAATTGCTCACGTTGCTCGGCCACGCCGTCGCCATCGCCGTCGCGCAGCCGCCAGAGATGGGGAATGTTGGTGAGGTAAATGTCGCCTTCCCGCGCGATAACCCCCGCCGCGAGCCCATCGAGCGGACCGTTGAGGCCGGCCGCGAAAACGCTCGACAGATCCGCCCGGCCGTCCCCGTCGGAATCAGTCAAGCGCCGCACCTGATCGGTGTACCTGGTGAACCAGCTCAGGCCGCCGTCGAACTTGCTGGCGAACTTGCGGTGCATGGCGAGCCGGTCCGCGACCGTTCTCGATTGCAAATCGTCCTCCAAAAGAAACGGCCGGGTCCGATTTTCTTGCGTTCCGCGGTTGAAGCGATATTCTTCCGCCACGAACAGCCGTCCTTGTTCGTCGAGGCAAATCGCCACGGGGCTGGCCAATAGCGGCTCGGCGGCAAAGAGGGCGGCCGACAATCCGGCTGGCATTTTCAGCCCCGCGATGCGCTGCGTGGCCGAGAGTGTTCCGTCCGGCAGCGGCGGATCGACGATTCCCGGGGTGCTCTCCTCCGCGTGAACCGCCACCACCAAAAGCAGCGCATGCGGGACCAGCAAGCAGAGGAGACGAAGGTGGCGAGGCATGGAGACTTCGGTATCGATGGGTGTCGGTGGAGGTCGGCTTGTCTTGCGCTGGAGCCGCGTTGCATCTACCCCAGCAAGCCGCGGAAAATGCGGTATTGCAGCGGGTTGCGCGGCGAGGTGAATTGCCCCTCGCTCGTTTCAGCCAGGGCGGCGAGCGCGGTCTGAAACTTCGCGTCCACGTCGTCGGCGAAGTGGACCAGCAGCGCCTCCGGGGTCATCGGCGGCTTGGGAGAGCCCCATTCGGGGAGCCTTTGGTGCGAAATGATGATGTGCTCCAGGCGGAGCAGCGTTTCGGGAGCAATCGCCCGGCGGGTGGCCGCGGCTCGCACCAGGTCGCGCCCCAGCAGAATATGCCCCACCAGTTCCCCTTCGGCGGTGTATTCCGCGCCGGCCGGCGTCAGGGCCAGTTCGCGCACCTTGCCAATGTCGTGCAAAATCGCCCCCGCGACGACCAGATCGCGCGACAGCGGCGGATTCAGCTCCGGATAGTCGCGGCCGTATTTGTCGGCCAGGAAGATCGCGTTGCGGCTCACGCTCAGCACATGCTCCAAGTATCCGCCTACAAACGGGTGATGATTCCGCCGCGCCGCCGGCAGGGTAAGCAAGGTCTCGCGGTGCGTTTCGAGCAAATCCACCGCCAAGGCTGCCAGCTGCTCGTCCCGAATTTCCGTGCGGGCCAGGTTCACCAAGGCGGCAAACATTTCGGCCGAATCGAACTTCGACCGGGGCAAGAACATCGCCTCATCAAAGCCGTCGGCCCGATCCTCGGGCGTGACGGGGCGAATCTTGCGAATGTCAAGCTGCGGGCCGAACTTCGTTTCGGTATAGACGGCGCGCACCTTGTAGAACTGCCCCACCTGCCACTGATCGCGGCAGGCCTCGGCAAAGATCGAATCGTTCCAGATCGGAAACGACACCTCCCGCCCCGCATCGCGAAACGTCACCCGATAAAACGGCTTGCCATCCTTGGTCGTGCCGGCGGTCTTTGCCGCCAGCAAGACGAACGCATCGGCCTCCTCGCCCGCAATCATTTCCGAGAGTTTGACAATCGACGGAAACAGCATGGCCCATCCTCCGTAGCGGATCATAAGCCGATGCGGGGGCGAATTCCCAGTGGGGAGACTGGCCAACCTCGTTTCGCGTATTGACGGGCCCGCAAGCCCCCGCAAACGCTCTCACCTGGTCTGCGTGAACTTCAACCCCGGATCGCCCGGAGGCGCCCCCAGCAGCTCAAAGCTGAAGCCACCGGCTTGTGGCGGGGTCAACTCGGCAAGCATGGTGCCGCCGGTGGCCGGCTCCATGGCCAGGACGTTGCCATCCAAGGCATAAACCCCTTGCACGCTTTCGGTTTTGCCTCCCTGGGCATAGGTCCAGGTGAAGTTGCCGTCGGCCGTCAGCTCAAGTGCGAATTTGGCTCCCCCTTGGCCGGCGGCGCTCCACTTGCCGACGAGCGTGGCAGGATCGATTTTCGCCACGGGAACCGTCGGTGCCGGCGTGGTCGGCGCACCGATCGCCTCCGGGCCGCCGGTCATGAGCAACAGTTCCTTGATCACGTTGTCTTGCGGCGATTTGTTGTAGAGCACTTTGTACTGATCGGCCGCGACATCCTTATTGCCGGCCGTCAAATAATGGTAGGCGAGCACGAAGCGGGCATCGTTCGCGTCGGGTCGCTGGCGGATGTAGTTCTCGAGCGCGCGTAACTGCGTCGTATAGACGTCAAGGTTCGGGTATAGGCTGCTCAGCGTCGTCCAGTCCCACCCGGGTCCGACCGCCAGGACGGAATACAGCCCGGCTGCCGATTCTTGATACTTGCCTTGGGCAAACAGCACCAACGCCCGGAATTCGTGGATGATCGGGTCGTTGGGGAGCGTGGCAAGTGCCTTGTTGGTCGCGGTGAGTGCCGCGGCATAGTCTCCCTGATAGAACGCCTGCCGGGCCGCGTCGAAATCGGCCATGCCGGGTGTAGGCGTTCCTGCTGGTTGCTGGGTCGGCGTTTCGTCGGCCAGCGGCTGCGAATAGTCGAGCGGCGCGCCTCCTTCGATCGGATAGGACTCGGTGTAATAAGGATTCTCGTACCCCCAGTACCCGAAGCCGTAGGCCAGCCGGTTGACTCCCCACATGGTGGTTCCGAAGGCCATCAGGGCGGTGTGCTCGTCCCACATGTGATGCCACCAATCACCCGCGTTGCCATTCCAGCAGCCGTGGTGCCAGTCGTCATGGCGGTCGTAGATGTCTTGATAGCGGTCGTGCCAGTCTTCGTGAATCTGGTCGCGGCGGTCCTGCCAGTCGTCGCGATTTCGGTCGCCCAACTGATCGCGCGTGGCCAGCTTGTCTTGCAAGCCAGTGCGGCGCTCTTGGGGCGTTCGGGCGGGAAGCTGACCCGGCCGCGCCCCGAGGTCCGGCCGATTTCCCATGCCGGGAAGCAGCGCGGTGCTGCCGCCGGGCAGGCTGGGCCGATTCCCCACGCCAGGACCGGCAACGCCGGGTCCGCCAAATCCCGGCCGCGGTGTCGTTGGCAATTGGCGCACACCCGGCCCGCCAATGGCTGGCCGCGTACCGGGGGTCAGGCTCGGACGATGCCCCGATCCGAAATCAACCGTTCCGGGACGACTCCCCGGTGTGATCCCGGGCGAAGGTCGCGCTACATTGTTGGGGCCAGTGGGGAGCGACGGACGGGAGGGAGTTGCAGGCCGTGCGGCCGGCCGGGGCGCACTGCTGAACGACGGCGAACGGCCCATCGACGGCGAGGGACGAGAGACACCACCGCCGCCACCCACGCGGCCCCCTCCACCACCGCCACCCCCGCGGCCTCCACCGCCACCGCGAGCATAAACCACAGAGGCTGGGCCGAACGTCGTCAGGACAACGAGCAACAGGCTCGTAAGTTGCTTGAGCTGGCGATTCATGGCAAATACTCCGGTTGTTTTGTAAAGAAGGGGGGCTGGCAATGCACGGTGACACTCACTTTTGCGGTAGCGGCGATTTGCGGACCATCGTCACGGCCAAATCGGGCAGTTGTTCGTTCCCCGCCAGTCGGTCGGTGGCGGTCCAGATGACGCGGCCCGGCGCGGCGCGGTGCAGCGTCCGAGTGGCGGAGGCCGCGGTGCCGTCAGCCGTCACTGCTTTGGCCTTGCACACCCAGCGGTCCTCGACTGGAGTCCAAGTGGCCTCTCCAAATCCGCCCGCCGAGTCGAACGTCCACGAGCGAATTTGCCTCGCCTGCGGATCCCAGCCGATGCGCTGCGTCCCCTTAAGGACCACATCCCCTTCGCGAATTACCTGAAACTCTTCCAACAGAAAGCTCTTGTTGTCGTCCCAGCGGAAGCGAGCCTCGACCGTTTCCGTTCGTCCCTCGTCGATCCACTCGCCGACGAGCCACTCCAGCGGCATCAGTTCGCCATAGGCCGAGAGCGATTCTTCTTCGACAATCCGCACGGCCTGCATTTGCCAGCGGCCATCTTTCTTGACATGCAGCACGGTATAGCGGCTGCGGGCGGTGAGCGTGTCGCCATCAGGAAACAGGCTGGTGAAGCCTTCTTCGACCGCCGTATCGGGGGTCAGAAAACGAATCGAATCGACGACGACACTGACCGCTCCCTTCGGGCTGGCGGCAAACGCCTTCGCGAAGGCTTGCTTCAGCTCGTCGCGGCCGTTGACTTCAGTCCCGTCGCGAAATGTCACGCGGGCGTCGGGCGCGAACAGCGCGGCCAGGCCGTCGGCGTTGCGGGCGTTGTAGAGTTCGACAAACGCGATCACTGCCCGGCGAATCACCTGTTCGTCAACCGAAAGACTTCCGTTGGCCGCCACGGGGCGCGGGGCCTGTGCCCAGGCAGAAGCCGCGAGCAACACAAATGCAGCGGCGCAAGCCAGCCGCCAGACGGGGCGCGCAATCATGACAAATCTCCCGCAGAGAAGGTCGGGGCGGCCGGAGCGGCCAGAGAAAATGACGACCAATGCTTGGGCAGTATGTCGCCTGGCTACTCCCGAAGCAAGCTGCCCCTCCCCAGTTTCAATAACCACTGGCAAATGGCGGCGAGATTTCGCCCCGGTCTTCGATTGGACTGCTGGACGGCTCGCGCGGCTCTGGCCGTTGCCTGGACGAACACCAGCGACAGGGTGGTAGCTACCGTTCTCCCGGACCGCGCGGCAGCGGCGGAGGAGCGGGGAGTTCTTCGGTGTTTTGCGGCAGCACACGGAATTGGGTCGGATCGTCCAGATTGAAAATCTGCTCGGCCGGGCGCGTGCCGGCGGGGTAGCGATCGGCATTGCCGGTCGGCGGATTGGCCCGCGGGTAGCAGACCGGATGTGCGAGCCGGCCGAGGGGGCCGATCGATCCATAGCGCTCTTCATAGAAGGCGATGCCGTGCGTTTCGAGGATCGTGCCGGTTTGCCGTTCGAGCTCGGCAAGCTGGGTGTTGTAGCTGGCGACGGCGACCGCTTCGTTGGTGATGGCGTTGCCCCAATCGGTGATCGCGACGAGGACGTTCAGATAGTTCACCCGCGCGGCGCGAAACTGGGCCAGCTGCTGGTTGAGGTTGGTGCGGGCCGCCTCGCGAGCCTCCTTGAACGCCAGATATTGCTCGTAGGCGAGCGAAATGTTGCGGACCGTTGTCGCCAGATTGTGCGAGGCAAAGTGCAGCCCTTGCTGCAAATTCGCCTGGTCGCGGGCGATAATCAGCTCCCGCTGCCGCAGCTGCGCCCGCGACTGCCGCAGGCCGACCGGGACGCTGAAGTTCACCCCCAGCGTCCAATCGGTAAATTGCCCCGGCCCGGACGACAGTCCGTTGCCATTCGGCAATTCCCCTTCGAGGCCGTTCCAGCGATAGAGGGCCACCGCATCGAGCCGAGGGAGGGCGTTGTTGTTCGCCTGAATGCGGAGTTGCTCGTCGGCTTCGAGAATCAGCTTGAGCTCGACGAGGTCGGGGCGGCGCTGGGCGGCTAGTTCCACCAGTTCGTCCCAGCGGGGAACAAACCGCTCCAGCGTCGGCTCGGTCGAGGGAATGAGCTGCGCTTCGTCCCACGGCGGCAGGCCCAGGATATTGCGGAGCGCCCCTTCGCGCTGCAGCACGTCGGCATCGGCGGCGATCAGCTGAGCGCGAAACTGGGCCAGGGTCACGCGGGCCTGGGCGACATCGGCGCCGTTGTCGATTTGCACGCGAAACCGGGCGTCGGCCAGCTTGTAGGCGAACTCGGCTTGCTCCACTTGCCGACGGCGGGCCCAGGCGGTGGTCCGGCTGGCGACGAGGTTCCAATACGCTTCGACGACCCCTCGCACCTGCTCTTGGACGGCGTCTTTGAGCTGAAAAAACGAAATCTCGGTGTTGATCCGGGCGACCAGAATTGGGGCCATGTTCGCCGGCCGGCCAAACCCTTGCAGCAAGGGCTGGTTGTAGCTGAGATCGACGTTCGACGTGGTTTGCGGGTTGAGCGGAAACAGCCCCGGCGAGAACTTTTGCCGCGTGCTATTGAAGTCGAGCCGCCACTCGCCGCCGAGCGGATTGAGCTTCGTCACGCTGACATCGACCCGGTGGTCGTTCGTGGTGACGCCGCCGATGCGCGAGCCGACGAGCGGATTGTTGGAATCAATGAAGAGGGCCGACGGGGGATCAAAATGGTCCCAGTTGTTGTTGACCGTGACGAACGGATCGAAGCGGGCTGTGTTTTGATCGATGAGCGTGTTGGTGATCGCCGTGTCATAGATCGTGCGGCCGCTGCTCACGGCGGTAGTGCCGGTCAGCACGCGCACCACGCCCTCGTTGGCGAGGGCGATGCGAATCGATTCATCGAGGGCAAAAAAGCGGGTGTCCCCCGTCGGCGGGCTGCTCACCGTCGGCGGCTCGGACGATGGTGGCAGCGGAACCTGCGGCAGCTGGCTGGGGTCGCGCCAGTCGATCGTCCGCTGTTCCGGAAAGATGATCGGCAGCCGATGCTGCGCGGCGGCGAACGGCACCAGCCACCAGGCCAGCGTCAGGACGAACGCCGTGATAGCACCGCGCGGGGGGCCGGAAAGCATAGCACTTGCTTCGGCCCGGTTATGCGGCTTATGCCAGCAAATCGCAATCGGCCGGTAGAGCTTGAAATGCTCAAGGCACGGCTAGCAACGACTTTGCGGTGTGTAGCGGTTGTGCGGAGCAACTCATCCATAACGGCCGAGCGATCTGTCGCGGCCCAACTCAGGCGATAATCTCGCGGATCGGGGTGCCGAAGTCGCGGTCGAAGCGCTGGCGGCCGGGAATGGTGAGGCGGCGGGAATCGAGCCCCATTTGGTGCAGCACGGTGGCGTGGATGTCGGTGATGTAGTGCGGCGGCGTGACCGGAGCAAAGCCAAACGGATCGGTCTCGCCATGAACCACGCCCCCTTTGATGCCGCCGCCCGCGAGCCAGCAGGAGAAGCCATCGGCCCAGTGGTCGCGGCCGCGCGTGTTATACGGGGCGCGGCCGAACTCCGTTCCCCACACCACCAGCGTCTCGTCGAGCAGGCCGCGCTGCTTGAGGTCCTTGACCAGCGCTCCGATGGGCTGGTCGCACTGAGCGGCATTGCCGCCGTGATTCCCCACGACGTCGTTGTGAGCATCCCAGCCGAGGGGCAGATAGACCTGCACGAAACGGACTCCCCGCTCGACGAGCCGCCGCGCCGCGAGACAGAGCCCGCCGATGTTGCTGGTCTTCGGATTATCGAGGCCGTACATCTGGCGTGTAGCCGCGGTTTCGCGCTCGATTCCCATCGCTTCCGGAACCGAGCTTTGCAAGGCAAACGCCAGCTCATAGGCGCGGATGCGGGCCTGTAGGTCGGCGTCGTCGGGATATTCCACGCTGGCGAGGCGATTGAGACGACCGAGCAGGTTTACCTCCAGCTCGCGCTCTTGCTGTCCGCGCGGCGCGCTGGGGGACAGATACGGCAACCCGGTGCGGCCATTGAGACGCACGCCGGCATAGGTCGGGCCAAGGTAGCCGCCGCCATGCGCCCACTCGCCGCCGCAACATTCGCTGACGCCGCCGCCGAGAACGACAAACTGCGGCAGTTTCCGATTGAGCGTCCCCAGGCCATAGCTCGACCACGCCCCGATGGTCGGATGAATGCCCCCTTCGCGCGAATGGCGGCCGTTGTGCCAGGTGAGCTGGGCACCGTGGCAATTGTCATCGACCCAGAGCGAACGGACGACGGCGAGATCGTCGGCACAGCTGCCGATATGCGGCCACCAATCGGCCACTTCAATTCCGCTTTGGCCATATTTCTTCGAGCCGATTTGCATGTTGCCAACGCTTTTGGCGTGATACTTTTCGGCGACCGCGCCGGCGTGCGGCGTTTCGCTGACGCGCTTCCCGGTGAAGCGATTGAGCTCCGGTTTGGGATCGAACGATTCGATGTGGCTGACGCCGCCGGACGAGAAGATCCAGATGACCGACTTGGCCTGGGGCTCGTGATGCGGCTGCCCCGTGGGAATCGCTCCCTCTTCTGCTTGAGCCGTGCCGTCTTGGAACAGCATCGCCCCCAGGGCGAGGCCGGTGAAGCCCATCCCCGTGTCCGCCAAAAACGAACGCCGCGTGCGCGGCTGGTTGCTCGGTGTCATGGTAGGGTCGCTTCCTTGGTTGCCGACGGGGCTTCAGCGAATCGTGACGAAGTCGTTGTGGTTGATCAAAACGCCCAGCAGGTTCTCGCGGGCGCGGAGCTGCGAATCGGGCGCGGGTTGACGGCCCGTCGCATCGGCCGTGGCACTCGAATTGGCTCGATAGAGCTTCGCTTGCTCTTCGAGAAAGCCGCGGCAGGCGGCGAGCTCGGTGTCGCTCGGCTGGCGAGCCAAGGTCAGCTCGAAGGCCGCCACGACAAAATCCTCCGCCGCTGGGCCGATTTCCTGGTGCAACGCTCGTGCCGCGAGCCGGCCATGACTGATGGCCAAATCGCTATGACTCAGGGCGAGCGCCTGATGCGGGGCGACGCTGGTGACCCGCTCATAGCACTCGATGACCGAGGCGGTGTCGAACGTTTTGAGGAACTCCATCTGATGCTCTTGCGCGTGCCGAAAATAGATGCTCCGCCGCGGCAACGTCAGGCCCTGGGCGTGCGGCAGTTCTGGCCCTCCCATGCGGAAGTCGAGCGTTCCCGACAGGTGGAAGAGCGAATCGCGGACGACCTCGGCCTCCATTCGCCGCGCGGGGGTTCGCCAGTAGTAGCGATTGTCGGGATCGCGACTCATGCTGGAAGGATCGCTGGTCGAGGCGAGGCGATACGTCGCGCTCGTCACCATCAGCCGATGCATTCGTTTCATCGACCAGGCGGGCTGACCAGCGGCGGCGTCCCCCTTCATCAGCTCGCTCGCCAGCCAGTCGAGCAGGGCGGGATGCGTGGGAGGGGAGCCAGCGCGGCCGAAATCGAACGAGCGCGACACAAATCCCTGCCCCAGGTGTCGCAGCCAAAGATGATTGACCGCGACCCGGGCGGTGAGGGGGTTCTCGACATTGGCGATCCACCGCGCTAGCGCGAGCCGGCGGCCGGTGCTTTCGCGCGGATAGGACTTGATCGGCCGCTTGACATAGGTGGTGCTCGGCGGGCCATCGTCTTCGGCGGCCAATTTGGCGATTGCTTGTTCGATGGTTTCGATCTTCTTCGCGGCCGCGGGGGCGGTGATCGGGCTTGCCAGTTCCAGCTTGGCGACGACCAGGTTTTTGCCGGCCTCGGCCATCGATTGCCGGCGCTGCGCCCGGGCGGCGTTGGCGATGGACTGGCGGCCGGGGTCGCTGTCGATCTGACCGGCATCTTCCAATCGCTCGGCCTCAAGCGCGGCCAGCAGGGCCGCGTGCCTGGCTTCGGCAATCGCGAGGTCCGCCTCGGCCAATCGCCGACTCGGCTCGCCGGTTGCCTTGGCGAGTCGCTCGGCAGTCTGCGTCACCCGTAGCGCGCTCGTCGCCACGACCTCCTCGACGGCAATTGGCCGCTTTTCCGGATCGTAAACAGCGGGAGACAGCTTGACTGGCACAATCTCCGGCAATTTTCCACCGAGCGCGGCGGGAACTCCGGGTGGGAGGGAGGCCGATTTGTCGGGGGTGTTTTCGTCGCCACGAAGGAAAAGATAGGTCGGCTTGGTCACGTCCTCATCGAAGGCCCGCGCGATTCCGTTGCCCGAAGCGAAATACCCATTGCTCAAATCGATCCGTGGATAGCTACCCGGCATCGTATCGATCCGCACGCGATACGGTTCGAAGAAGGCGCGAAATTGGTAGTAGTCTTGGTGCGTCAGCGGGTCGTACATGTGATCGTGGCAGCGAGCGCAGCCCATCGTCAGCCCCAAAAACGCCTGCGAAGTGTGATCGACCGTCTCTTGCAGCCACTTGTCGCGCGTGTTGGGGAGCGCATGAAAGTTGCGGGCCAAAAATCCGGTGGCCCGGACAACCTGCGGATCGTCGGCCGCCAGTTCGTCGCCGGCGAGCATTTCGACGATCATCTGGTCGTAGCCCTTGTCCTGGTTCAGCGATTCAACGATCCAGTCGCGATACCGCCACATGTGCGGCTGGCTGTGGCGAACAACGCCCGCATAGCCGTACCAATCGCTATAGCGCCAGACATCCATCCAATGTCGCCCCCAGCGTTCGCCATAGCGGGGACTGGCGAGGAGCTTATCGACGAGCTTTTCCTCCCAATCGGGTGCGGTATCCGCCGCGGCGGCTTGCAACTCGCCGCGGGTCGGGAGCAAGCCGACGAGGTCGAGATACAACCGGCGGATCAGTAGCGATCTCGGGGCCTCGGGCCGAGGAGCGAGGCCGCGCGACTCTTGCTCGGCCGCGATGAAAGGATCGATCGGATTGCGAGCCCAGTCGGTGGATTTGATCGCGGGAATGCCGGGGCGCTCGACCTTGTCGAACGGCTGCCAGGCATAGGCCGTTCGCGATTGGCGGAACTCGGCGACTTTGCCGCGAGCCGACTCAAGCTCCGCGTCACTCGGGTTGGCTGTCGTATCGCCGGGGGGAAAGCCGGCCAGGATTTCGAGCAAGTTCGTGGCCCCGTCCCCATCGCTATCTTCGTCGGCAATCGCGTCAAGCCGGGCGGGAATGCCACTGGGCTTGCCGGCCTCTTCCAGCTCGCGGCGGAGCGCGCTGAGCCGGGCACCAAATGGATTGTGCGGCTTTTTCCCTTCGCGGGCCGTTTCGTCGGGCAGGTGGCAGGTGCGGCAGTCGTTCAGATTGTCGGCGAGGCGGGGACCGAAATATTCGGCCAGGGCCTTTTTGTTGGCCGGCCGACCCCAAGCAGCAGCGGTGGACAGAAGCAGGAAGAACGCGAGCGAAACAAATTGGTATCGCAGGTTCATCGTCGCATATCCCTTGCCGGGAAGCACTTAGACCGATAAACGAACTTGGATGAATGTATCGTGAGGGTACTCCGGTGTCACGCGACTTTCGGCGGACTTGCCGCGATTTGGGGGGAGTGCCGATTCGGCGAATCGAGCGCGGGTCGCTAGTGCTTTGTCACCATTGGATTTTGGCGTAGGTCGAAGCCGTGCTTCCACCAAATTGTTCCCTTGCAACTACCTCTCTGGACGATGCAACTACCGCTCTGGACGATGCACGGCATCGTCCTACGATCCAAAATTTTGAATAGGACAAAGCACTAGGCCACCGGCGCGAAGCCTTGGCGCTGCTCGTAGGCGGCGATTTTGTCGGCCTTTTGCAGGGTGAGGCCGATGTCGTCGAGGCCGTTCAGCAGGCAGTGGCGGCGGAAATCGTCGATGGCGAAGGCGAGCGACAGACCCCGATCGTCAGTCAATTTGCGACCGTCGAGATCGACTGTCAGCTTGTATCCCGGCGTCGCCGCTCGCTGGAAAAGGTCTTCCACTTGCTCTTCGGAAAGGCGGATCGGCAGCACGCCGTTTTTGAAGCAGTTGTTGTAGAAAATATCGGCAAACGACGGGGCGATCACCACGCGCAGGCCGTAATTGTCGATCGCCCACACCGCATGTTCGCGACTGCTGCCGCAACCAAAATTGCGGCGGGCAAGCAGGATCGTCGCGCCGGCAAAGCGGGGCTGGTTCAGCTCGAACTCGGGATTGGGGGTTTTGCCGTCGTCCCGATAGCGCCAATCGAAAAACAGAAACGGCCCATAGCCCGAGCGCTCGATCCGCTTCAGGAACTGCTTGGGGATGATCTGGTCGGTATCGACGTTGGCCCGGTCCATCGCCGCGACGAGGCCGGTGTGGGTGGTGAAGGGTTGCATGAGGAGTGCGTGATTGAGTGGACGAAATGAAACCTGAATGGGGATTGCGAATCTAACTGCTGACGGCTGCCGACTTGCGCGAATCGAGCCACTTTTGCAGCGACTTCTGGCTCTCGCCCGAAGGCTGCCCGCGCAGCAGGTTCGCGACGCTGATATCTTCGTCGAGGTCGGGCCAGTGGATGCCATATCCGCCGCCATTGAACTCATACTTCGCGCGCTCTTCGGGTGATCCGTGTTCCAATCGAGGATACCAAAGCACGGGAGCCGAGATGACTCGCCCATCGGATAGCTGAACAATCAGCATGTCGTCGGTGACCTCGACATGTCGGGCAAAAATGCCGGGAAATTCATAGGTCGAAAGATTCATTCCAGGCCTCCAAAAGGTCTTGCTGGTGCTTTTCCACGACTTTCTTCAGGTTGCGCAACTCGTGTGTCCGAAACCCATCGTTCCGCGCAAGACGGACTGGCATCAACCAGAATTTGGCTTCCGCGTCATCACGTTTGACATGAACGTGGGCTGGCTCCGCGCGATCCGCCGAATAAATGTAAAAACGGTAGGGACCAATCCGCAAAACAGTTGACATCGCTCACGCCTCATACTTCCACTCCCGAATATCCACAAAATGCCCGGCCACGGCGGCGGCGGCGGCCATGGCGGGCGAGACGAGGTGCGTGCGGCCCCCCTTGCCTTGCCGCCCTTCGAAGTTGCGGTTGCTGGTGCTGGCGCAGCGCTCGCCGGGCTCCAGCTTGTCAGGATTCATGGCGAGGCACATGCTGCAGCCCGCTTCGCGCCATTCAAAGCCCGCTTCCTTGAAGATCCGGTCGAGCCCCTCCGCTTCGGCTTCGCGCTTCACCTGGCCGCTGCCGGGGACGACCATCGCGTGTACGGTCGAGGCGATACGATGCCCCTTCACCACGGCGGCCGCGGCCCGCAAGTCGCCGATGCGGGCGTTGGTGCAGGAGCCGATAAAGACCCGGTCGATCTTCACGTCGGTCAGCGGCGTGCCCGCCGAAAGTCCCATGTATTCGAGGGCTCGCGCGGTCGATTTGCGGTCGGTTTCGTCGGCAAACGAGGCCGGATCGGGCACCTTCGCGACCACCGGCGCGACCTGACCGGGATTGGTCCCCCAGGTCACCTGCGGGGCGATGTCTTTCGCCTGAAACACGAGCGATTTGTCGTACTTCGCGCCGGGGTCGGTCGGCAGCTCTTTCCACTTCGCCACGGCCGCATCGTAGGCGGCACCCTGGGGGGCGAATTCGCGGCCGCGAAGGTAGTCGTAGGTCGCTTGATCGGGCGCGATCAGCCCGGCTCGCGCGCCAGCTTCGATGGTCATGTTGCACACCGTCATTCGCTCTTCCATCGACAGGCCACGAATCGCCTCGCCGGTGTATTCAATGACATACCCCGTGCCGCCGTCGGTGGTGATTTGTCCGATCAAATACAGGATCAAGTCTTTCGCCGTCACTCCCCGCGGCAGCTTTCCTTCGACGCGCAGTTCCATCGTTTTCGGTAGCGATTGCAGCAGCGTTTGCGTGGCGAGCACATGCTCGACCTCGCTGGTGCCGATGCCGAAGGCGAGCGCGCCGAAGGCCCCATGCGTGGCGGTGTGGCTATCGCCGCAGACGATCGTCATGCCGGGCTGCGTGAGCCCCAACTCCGGACCGATGACATGCACGATCCCCTGGCGAATATCATGCATGTCATACAGCTTGATGCCGAAATCGCGGCAGTTTTTGCGCAGGGCCTCGACTTGGGCCAGCGAGATTGGGTCGGCGATTGGCAAGCTGCGGTCGGTGGTGGGAATGTTGTGGTCGGGTGTGGCGACCGTCCGCTCCGGGCGGCGCACCTTGCGCCCCGCCAGGCGCAACCCTTCAAAAGCCTGCGGGCTCGTCACCTCATGCACCAATTGCAGGTCGATATACAGGATCGACTGCTGGCCGGGCTCGGCATGAACAACGTGGTGGTCCCAGATTTTCTGGAACATCGTGCGGGGAGAAATTGCGGTCATGATCGGAAATGCTTGCTGGCACGAGACTTGCGCCGTTCCGCTCGCCGGCGAGAACGGGCGCTCGAGCGGCCCCATCGCCACCCTTAGAATCGGTTTATCATACACCAATCAGCCGCCCCACGGGATGGCCTTCCTCTCCCTCGCGATCATTCACCATGAAAGTCTTTCACTGCGATCACTGCGGCAACCTGGTCTTCTTCGAAAACGTGCAGTGCCTGCAATGCGGCGCTCCGCTCGGCTTTTTGCCCGACGTCCAGGAGGTCGGCTCGCTCGAACCCGCGGGGGAGGGACTGTTCACCTCGCCCGGCGACAAGGAGCAACGCCACTATCGACTCTGCGAAAACTACACCCAGCACAACGTTTGCAACTGGGCCATTCCCGCCACCGACGACCACGAGCTGTGCGGCTCGTGTCGGGTGACGCAGGTCATTCCCGATCTTTCAGTTCCCGGCCACAAACAGGCCTGGTTCAAGCTGGAAGTGGCCAAGCGCCGGCTGGCCTACAGCATTTTCGCCCTCGGTTTGCCGGTCGAGAATCGCGAAGTCGATCCCGACGGGGGAATCGCCTTCGAGTTCTTGGCCGATCCCCCCAAGGACGCCAAGGATGCCAAACCGGTGCTCACGGGCCACGCCAACGGCGTGATTACGATCAACATTGCCGAAGCCGACGACGCGGAGCGCGAGCGCCGCCGCCTCGCCATGCACGAACCGTATCGCACGCTGCTCGGCCACTTTCGGCACGAGGTGGGGCACTATTATTGGGATCGCCTCATTCGCGACACCGACCGGCTGGAGCCGTTTCGGCAGGTATTCGGCGACGAGCGACAAGACTATGGCGAAGCGCTCAAGCGGCACTATGCGAATGGCCCGCCGCCCGATTGGCAGGGGAATTTCGTGACCACCTATGCCACCGCCCACCCCTGGGAAGATTGGGCCGAAACCTGGGCCCACTATCTGCATATGACCGACGTGCTCGAAACGGCCGCCTGCTGCGGCGTGTCGCTGCGCCCGCGCGAGGCGAACAAGCCCACGCTCAAGGCGGTGCCCGATCCGACCAGCGACAAGCGCCCCGCCTTCGACCGGCTGATCGAAAGCTGGTTTCCGCTGACCTACATGCTCAACAGCCTCAACCGGGGGATGGGGTTGCCCGATGGCTATCCGTTCGTCCTGTCGCCGCCGGTGATCGAAAAGCTGAGGTTCATTCACGACACCGTCGCCGCCCAGCGTCCCAAAACCGCGACCAAGTGGCTGTGGTTCTTGGGGTAACTTTCCATCCAAAACGAAATTTCGGGGTCGGGTGCCATGTCTCATGCCCCGCGTGGGCGTGCTGACTCACGGGCGACCTCGCCCACGTTCCGTCGGCGTGGCACCCGAAATGGCGGCGTGGGCGGAGCAAGTGGCGGCTGGGCGGGTCGAAATCGCTTGCGCCGCAATCGGCTCCCTTGGAGGCGGATCGCGGCGCGGTCGAGTGATTATTGCCGCTCCCCAATCGCGCCCGCGCGACCAGTTCGCAAAGCCAGTCGTGACAAGCACTTGCGCGCCGCGCCGGCGATTAGTTCCATCCCCCGTTACTATAGTTACTAGAGCGTATTTCAAAACCGTCCTAGGACGACGATGAGGCACGCAAGCTGGACGAATCCGTGAAAGAGATGGGCATGGTACTCGTAACGCGTGACAAGACGCCGAAAGTTCTGGAGCCAGCTTATCGA
>JANRLS010000060.1:0-33426 GCA_033762315.1 Pirellulaceae bacterium | reverse complement strand
ATCCTTCGGCACCCAGAGCGCCGCCGGCAGCCGCTTCGTCGAGACCCTGCTCACCGTCGTCGAAACCTGCCGCCAACAATCCCGCAACGTATTCACCTTCGTCACCACTGCCCTCGAAGCTCATCTCACCCACCACGACCCACCCTCACTGGCCGACGCGTGAACGGTTACTGGCGAACGTCAAGGTCGGCCAACGCGGGCACACCCTTGGCCACTACAAGATTCATAGCCAGCGGATCGATACTCGCAAGTTGCTCCTCAGGCATTGCTGCCAGATCAGCGGATGTCAGAGCAGAGTAGTCCCGCTCGCAATTTACGGTCGAAGGAACCATCACCGGACACGACGAAACTCGGATCGGGCTCATGTCCCAACCTCGGCGAGATAAACTGAATTCTCAAAACAAGCCGGATTACCCACCATAGTTAGGGGGCCGCACAGTTGTTTGTCAAGTAGTGAGTTGGCAAGGGCGCTACTTTCTGTTGGGTTCCGATGGCGAGATCCCGGTTCTGACCGATTGCGCGAATCACGAACACGTTGCCAAGCTCCACCTGTTAACGCCCATCCCCGAAGCTCCGCTTCGCGATTCGCTGGCAACCGCCCGAGGGAGTGGATGACGAAGCAGAGCTTCGAGACGTGTGTTCCCGAGCGGAACTTGCGAACAAGGCAAAGGCGGAAGGTGGACAAAGGCAATAACCACCAGTAAGTCTATTTCACCTGCCGGTCGGCTGGAGCGCCTGGTTCGCCGTCTAGGGGCTGAGGCGCGGCCCCACGCTCGTGAACCTCGGCGGACGAGATGCCATCGCGCTCGGCCAAGGTGTAGGCGTGCCTTTTGAGCACCGATCCGACCGCAAACACGGTTGCCGCGACTGGAAACATCGCTGCCACGAGTCCGGCGACTGCAAGGTAGTGCTCGCCTAGTCCCAACCGCCAGCCAGCGACTAGCACGCCGGCTACTGGCAGCGAGATGAGGCCCGTCAGCAGCCCGAGATAGCACAGCCGGTCTCCGACCAACCACCACCACGCCGCCCGATGCTTGTGGCGGCATAGTTCCTCGTAGTAGGGATAGTCGAGCGACATCGCTGTAGCGCCTCCGCGGCCGAACGACTCCGCTCACTTGCCGGGACTGCCGTCGCGGGCCGGGTTTGCCACGGGGCTCCGCTCGCCATTCGTGCGTGGGCGATTCCAAGCAAACGTCAGGAGTCCGAGCACGCACAACACCACGCCGCCGATCAAGGGTGGTAGCCCCAGAGTGAGCGCTTGAACGCCGATTGCGCGATTTTCGGCATAGCTCATGTCAGCGAGGATTCCGACGAACCCGAGTGCCGCGAACCCCAAGAATGGCAAGGAAATCACAATCCCAAGCACTCCTAGTGCGAGGAGCACGAACCTCAGAATTAGCACGGCACCACCCCCCTCATCAGAGTTCGCGCGGGATCGATCCGAGGATGCTTTCGCATGACTTCCGTGGGCGAACGACCCAGCTCACTTGCCGGCGGCGGGTGGTGCGCCCCAAAGCCAGGATACCGGCTAATGACGCCGCGGTCAGGTGGGTTGTCGGGTGGCGGGGCAAGGGATGGCGCGCGGGGCAGGTGGCGTAAGTGGCGGCGGTGCCAAAAATCCGCGCGCGACTTCCTTGACGTGTGCAAGTTTCTTTCAGATAATAAGATCAATTCTGTTCACTTAATGCAAGTGCCTCCACGGCGCATCGCGCGGCGACAAGCGGACGCGTGGGGAATCGGGCAACCGCCGACGAAAAACCGAAGGCCGAGACGATGTCCAGCAAATGGTTGGCGGGGAGCCTTGAACGAGCTGCTGAGTGTGCCGAGAAGGGAAGAGCGAACGCCCTAGAGACGGATGAGGCCGGGGCTAATTGAAGGGGTGCGAGAACCGTTGTAACTATAGTAAGGCAGGGGCGATTGGCGGAATAATAAGGAATGCAAGTCGTTCCTGCAAAAGGATTTAGGGCTGATTTTCCGGGGAACAAAGTTGTGTCGCGACATAAGGCGCGAGCGACCAGCGAGGGGGTGGCGCAAGGGGGGTGAATCCGCCGGTGAGGAAGGGAGGCGAATGGGGAGCTGGGCAAGAGATAGTTCGGTGGGGAAGACGCGGAGGACCCTCACCCCGGCCCTCTCCCAGAGGGAGAGGGAGAAGCCGGAGAGGTCCACACCCCGGCCCTCTCCCAGAGGGAAGGGGGAGCTTTACGGCGAGGGGAGTTCCAGCTTGGCGTCGAGCACCTTGGCGATGCGGGCTGACGATTCCTGCAGGTGAGCGCGGGTGTAGGGATCGAGCTTCCCGGCAATGGCTTGGTTGTCGAGCAGGCTCTTCATCCGCTGGTTGAGGCTGGCAAGCTCCGACCAGGCCACGGTTTGGCAATCTTGCGGCGCGGTGCTCGATTGCCCCAGCGCCAGCGTCGAGAGCCGCTGCAAGTACGACCGCTGCAGGTTGCGCCGCAAGCTGCTGATGGCCGGTTTGCGGGCGGTATAGTCCCCTTCCTTGATCGTTTCGACTTCGGCGAAGACCGTTTTCGTCAGTCGTGAGATCAGCTCGGCGGTGGTCAACACGTCGGCATCGGGAGCGGCTCGCAGCTCGGCATCGTGCATCCGTTCGAGCGTCACGCCGGACAGCACCTGATCGAGCACCCGATCTTGCCACTGGAGAATGAAATCGTGAATGCCAAAGTCCTTGCGCAGCGGCTGGCGGGTGCCCCAGTGCATCCAGTTCGACCAGCCGAATTGGTTATACAGCTCCGGCGGAAACTGGAACGGCTTGTCGCTGAAGAGGTCCTTTTCGAGCATATCGAGCGTTTGCCGCTGGGCTTTCACATCGACGAGGGCGAGCGGCGGGCGGCCGTCCTTGTCCCCCTTGTGGCTGCGCGAGGTCTTCAGACCGCCGATATTGCGCGAGGCGAAGAAAATGCTTTGCCCGTACTGAGCGAGCACAATGTTGAACGTGCGGCGGGCTTGCACGTAATCGTCGCCATCCTTGGTGACGCGATCGACGAGGCCGGGAATGAGATCTTGCACTAACTGCTGGCGGGCCTTGGCATACTCCAGCGGATCGCTTCCCATGTCGAAGCGATTGCTATCGGGATCGGGGTCGGTGCCGCGGGTGTCTTCGTCGGTGGCGAATTGCAGCGCCGGCTCGCCGCTGCGGGAGGCGATTTTCTTCAGCTCGGCCGCTTCCCCTTGCGTGCCGCCGCTGAGGGCCTTGTAGCCATATTCGATGGCCCAATAGTCGTAGGGGCCGATGGTGGTGTTATAGAAATCTCCCTGCTTCCAACCCTTGGGAACGATGTTGGCCGGGCTGTAATCCATCACCGAGGCAACGAGGCCGTTCTTCGACTTCTCCGGGTCTTGCATGTCCTTCAGGCTCAGCCACTTGCTGGCCTTGAAGTTGTGCCGCAGGCCGAGGGTGTGGCCGATTTCGTGCATCGTCACCTCCTTGAGCCCCTGCGAGATGAGCTTGTCGAGATTGGCGGCCGCCGTTTTCGGATCGACGGCAAAAGCCTCGATCGCCGCCGCCCCAAAGGCCAACTGCAAGGGCATGCCGTGGCCGAGCTTGCACATGTCGAGCTGCGAGGGGCGGGGCGAAAACGGGCTGGTTTGCGCCGTTTTCGGCAGGCCGGGCAAGTCGAGCTCGCCGCCGGTCATTTCGGCGATCGCGTGGGCGGTGAAGGTCTCGTGCTCTTCTTTCCAGCCGTTCACGAAGTCGGCATCAAAAATCACGTCGGCATCGAGAATTTGCCCGGTGTAGGGATTCACGCGGCTCGGCCCCATCGCGAAGCCGGCGTTGCTGGTGATCCAGCGGAAGAAGTTGTAGCGAACGTCTTCCGGGTCTTTGTCGTCGTTGTCGAGCTGCTGATGCACCTCGATGGCGTTGACGAACCCCGCCTTCTCGAAGGCCTTGTTCCACTCGTAGATGCCGTCGTAAATCGCCTTGCGATACTTGAACGGCACCGTCTTTTCGATGTGAAACACGATCGGCTTTTTCGGCGGGGAAAGCTCGGCCGTCGGATCGGCCTTTTGCAAATCCCAGCGATTGATATAGCGAACAAACTGGTCGCGGCTCGACTTGTTCGAGAAATCCTTGACGACGGTGAGGAAATAGCCGACCCGGTCGTCCGCCAGGCGGGGCTGATAGCCGGTCTGCGGAATTTTGCTGATCGAATAGTGGACGTTGATCGTCACGCCGCGCGAATCGGGAACGGTATCGATCTCGGCCGACCCGCCCGAGGCGTAAGTCGCGGCGACTTCCAGCTCGACATTGTCGCTAAACGCTTTCACATCGGCCCAGGTCGATTTCTGAGCCGAGAAAATAAAGCCCGGCAGCGTCATGCCGATTTGCGGCAGATCGCTCATGAAAATCGGCGTGACATCGACAAGATCGCCCCCCTTTGGTCCCTTGGCGGCAATCGGCAGGCTGAAGAGAACGCTATCGGTATAGGCGGCATGAACGGCCCGCGACTCGGGGGAATTCGGATCGGCCTTGAAACGCACGTTCTTGCGGATCACGTGGACGTTCTCGTCGATCTTGCGGAATTGCCACACCCATTCGTCGCCGAAGTTCCACGTCATCCCGCCCAGCAGTTGCCCCTGGGCAATTCCGCGGCTAATGGCGATCATCATCATGTATTCGGAGGCATAATCGCCGGGCATCAGCTCGATGAGCAGGTTGTTTCCCCGCTGATGCAACGTGAGCATGCCCGAGCTGGTTTTGGCGTCTTTCAGAATGGCCGCGTAAGGGGGTGGCGGCGGGGCCGAGGGTTTGTCGGCCGTGCTGGGGGCTTTCGCGTCTTGAGCGCTCGCCAAGCCGGCCAGCACCAAGACCAGGGTCGAACCCGCGACGCACAAACGAAGATCACGCCAGGGCATAAGCCACGCTCACTTGCTGAAGAATTTGAGAGGACGACATCCGGGCGATGCCGGTGGAGTTTTGCGGCAGGAGGGACGGAGGGACGGGCGCAGGTCGCTCGTTAAATATACCCCATTTTCCCCGTCATTCCTATAAGATTGGCGGTTTACGCGGTTTGTAACGATTATGCAATTTCGCCACCCATTTTCCGACGAGCTGGTCCGGTCGATTTTTGGCCAGTTTTTGCCTCTCGGCCTGATTGCCCGTTTTGAGCCGGTTGCTGGGGCGACCGGCTTTAGCGGGGCAACGATCTGCAAAATCGGGACGCTCGACGGCCAGTCGCTCTGTCTGCGCGGTTGGCCGCCGGAACATCCGACGCCCCAGCGGCTGGCGCTGATCCATGCAGTTCTTACGCACGTCGCCGCTCGAAGGATCGAATTTATTCCGCCGCCGCTGAAAACGGCGAGCGGCGAGACGTTTGTTTCCGCCTACGGCCGGCTCTGGGAGCTGACTCCCTGGCTGCCCGGAATTGCCGCCGATTGGACCCGCCCCGAGCCGGCGAAGCTATCCGCCGCCTTTGCCGCCCTGGCCCGGTTTCATCGCGCGGCGGCGAGCTTTGGCCAGCCGCAACCCGCGCGGGCTCCCGCGCCCGCCATTGCCGAGCGACTCGCCCTCGTGAACGAACTGCTGGCGGGGGGACTCGCCGAGTACGAGCGACTGACGGAGCCGATGGCGGGGGAAATAGTGGCGCTGGTTCGCGGCCGCCTCGCGCCGCTGCAAACCGCCCTGGCCATCGCCGCCCGCCGGCCATTGCCCCTGCAGCCGGCGATTCGGGACATCCACGGCGAGCATGTTCTCTTCAGCGGCGACGAAGTGACCGGCATCATCGATTTCGGCGCGCTGCGGATCGATACGCCGCTGGTGGACATCGCCCGCCTCCTTGGCAGCGTGGCGGGGAGCGACCGCGACCTGCGAGCCGCCGCTTGCGATGCCTATGGAGAACTGCACGCAGTCAGCGACGAAGACCGGGCGCTCGTCGAGCTACTCGACGAAAGTGGGCTCGTCCTCGCCGGACTGAATTGGCTCCGCTGGCTGCACATCGAGCGCCGGCAGTTTGACAATCTCCCCGCGGTTCAGGGCCGGTTGCGGCACATCATCGCCCGGCTCACCACCCGGCTTGTCCGGGTGGAAGCATGATTGCGAACTAGAGTTCGCGACCAAGCAACCGCGGCCTCGGCCGGGCTCGCCCCGGTTGAGCCCTGATTCGATCTCGGAGGAAATCATGACTTTAGGAAGGCCACCCGCTAGTGCAAAATCATCGCTCCGCCGGGACATGCCCGGTCGGTGGCGGAAAATGCGAAGCCCCTGGCTGACAACGCGGGTTGGTGTCTGCGAAGCGTCACCGCTGCTATTCGCTTCCCGGCGCGACGGGCGTCTCGCCTGCGGCCGCGGGTGGGGCGGGCATGTCCCAGCCGGCGACGAGCCAGGCATCTTTCGATTCAAGTTCCTTGAGGGCCAGCGTACCGGCCTTCTCCCAGTTGCCCTTAAACTTCAACCCTTCGCCGACGAACTCTTCCTTGAACATGCTGCGGAACTTGCGGCGAATGAAGGTGACGATGGGGCTGTCGCGGAGGGTGATTTGGTCGGGATTGGCCCGCGCGGGGAAACGCACTTGCACATCTCCTTGGCGGCGGAGCGTCGCTCCCTTTTCGGTCCGTTCGATGGTGTAGTCGGCGGCGATTTCGACCAGTTCCTTGATCGCCGGCTCATAGATTTTCGTGTCGGGGTCTTGGCCGCGATTGAATTGCTTGGCCCGAATCGCCATCCACAGGCCGCCGTTCTGAAATTTGGCCCGCACCGGCAAGGCGTCGGCGAAGACGATCGACCATGGGTCTTTCTCTTGGTCGATGGTCCCGTCGGGAAGCGTCAGCTTCAGCTCTTCGGGAACCTCGGCTTTGAGGTCGTCGCGGATGATCCGTTCGAGTTCGAGATCGGTCAGGTCGTAGCCCGCCAGCACCGCTTCGCCATGATTGATGACCGCCGATTCGTGGGCGACGACCGACAGATCGTGTTCGCCGTTGGCCGGCGGCGCGGCCGGCGCGGCCAGCTGCGTTGGGCCCGTTTGCAGCATCCGCATGAAGAGCCGATCCGACTTGCTGCTGAAGTGCAAATCTTCGGGAAACTCGCCGCGGCGAACCAGCGGAAACTTGAACTTCTGGATGTAGTTGTTGTTCTGCTCGGCGATCATCTCGCCTGCTTGCTGGTTCATCTGGCCGGCGACGCGGGCGGCGGCATGGCTGGAGCCAATCGCCTCGGCCTGTCCCTTTTGCTGGCCGGCCCGCTTCCAGCCGATTTTTTCGACCAGCCCGCAGCGGGCGCAAAGGCTATTGATCGTCGAGTTCGTGCTCGCTCCGACCGCGGCCGGATCGCCCGCCATGCCGGCGACCGTCATATAGATCGATTTGCTGCCGGCAATGCTGGTGACGCCGGTGGTGTGAACCGTCACGGGCCCGTTGTAGCCGACGTTATTCGAGACGGCGACGCCGGAGAGCAGGATGTTGAACCGGGCCGCGTTCGGATCGTCCTCGACCACCAGCTTCGTCCGGCCGGTCATGTGGGCCGTGCCATGCAGGCTGGTGCCGAGGATGTTGTCGTTGACTGGCGTGACTTGGTTGATATCGTTCTCGATTCCGACGGCAGCGAAGCGCTGCGAAGCGGAGCCGAACAGGTTCGGATTGCCAAAGCGGCTACTGACCGCCTTGAGCACTCCCCCCGCTTGTCGCCAGCGGCCCAGCAAGCCGGCGGCCCGAGCGGCACCGAGGGCGTCGTCGCCCGAGGCGGGATTTTTCTCGTAGGCTTCCAGATGCTTCGTCAGCAGGGCGAGCTGCTCGTTGAATTGGTCCTGCAATTTCGGGTCGGCCGAGGCGGCGGCCAGGGCGGAATACTTTTGCAAGGCTTCGCGCACGCGGACGAACTTTTGCATTTCGAGGCCGTTTTTGTTCGCGCGGAATTGCCCGATCAGTCCATTCACCACGGCGGGGGGCGGCAGCTCTTTTCCTTCGAGCACCGCCGTGAGATTGTCCCAACCCAAATGCTTCTTCCAGCCGGCGGCAAAGCCGCGCGGGCTGCGATTGAGCATCGCTTCGAGCTCGCTCACCGCGGTCGCCAGCTCGGCTTTGGCCTGGGCCACTTCTTCCGGCGTGATCGGCTCGAACTTGACCTCCTTCAGAGCAGCGGGCAGCTCGAGCGGGCCGGCCGGCGTGGTTGGCTGCGCGGCGACAAACTGAACGTCGTTGATTCGGGTAGCCGCGGGTTGGTCGTCCGTCGCGGGGTCCGTGGCGAGCGCGGCATCCCAGGCGATGAGCGCCGTTCGCACTGCTCGAAATTGCGGCAGGGCGAGGCCATTCTGCCGGCCCGAATATTTGGCGATGATCGCAGCCAGGACTTCGCGGTCCGCTCCTTCGGGCTTCTCCAGTTCGGCAGTCAGGTCGGCGGTCCTCAGATACGAGCGCCACCGCTGGCCATTGGCTCCGTTGCCGATGAACTGGTTGAGTTCGTCGAGCGCGGTCCGCACATCACTCGCGGGTTCAGTGGGAAGTTCGGCACGCATTTCGATTGGCGCGGCCGCGACCAATCCGATGGTCATCCAGCTGACAGCGAAGGTTCGCAACATCTTGCCCACTCCTGACTTGGGAAAGGAAAGCCGGTAGCCGCAAGCTGGCGGCATCCTGCTCGGAAAGCCTCCATTGGGAGGGACCCTCGCACCAACACCGAACAACCGAACCGCAAATACCGTCGGGAAACACGGAACAGACAAGTGTGGCGGATGATTCGCGTCCCTCAAGCCCCCATCTTCCGCCAATCCACTGAATTCTGCAAGCAGAACAATCGACGTAATCGGACTACTTGACGCCAGCGAAGCAACCCGCCTATCTTGGCACCTCCTCTCCTTATCCTTCCATCCTATTTATCCCACCTTACGGAAGTCGCTCGGTCCTCCGGCCCTTTCCAATTCCCACGGATCGACTGGCACTTTCATCCCGTTTTTCTGGCGAGGCCGATATGTCCCGGACCCTTTCCGCGCTTGTGTGGTTGGTTTGGGCGACCCTCGCCATCTCGACCGCCAACGCTGAATCGGTAGCCCCCATTGCTTGGCAAAGCGACTATGGGGCGGCGATGGACGAGGCTCGCTTTTCCCGCAAGTTCCTCTTGGTTTGGTTCCACAATCCCCAATGGAGCGCGGAGGACGCCAAGTTTGCGGCAGCCGTTTTTGAGCAACCCGACATTGCCGAGCGTCTGGCGAAGAGTTGCATTGCCATCAAGCTGCCGGTGGATGCCAAGTCGTTCGCCAGTGGCGAGGAAATCACTTTGCTGAAGCACGGCGCGTTTCGCGAGCTGCTCGATTTGCCGGGAGTCGCGATGATCGACCTGCGCGACAAGGCGAGCCCACACTTTGGCCGCGTGGTCTCGATCTTTCCGTTTCAGGAGCGCTACATCACCCGCGAGCAACTGCGCGTGATGCTCGACCTTCCTACCGGCACGCTCACGCAGCGCACGCTGATTTGGGCGGTGCGGACACATCCCGAGCGACCCGCCAGCGCTTCGACCGACCTGCACGAGGTTCTGGAAACTGAAACGCAAAAGCACTCCATCCATCAGGCGAGCATCACGCTGCAAGGGCATCACAACTGGGGTTCGCGATTTCACAGCATCAACAGCCGCCTGCCCGATGGCCTCGTTTCGCAAGAGGTTTGTGCCGAAAGCTGGCCGGGCCAAAATCTCGTCGAAGCGGCCGAAGAGTGCGTCCATAGCTGGCGGCAATCGTCGGGCCACTGGGACGCAGTCAGCCGCCAGCATGTCTATTTTTCCTACGACATGCAGCTCGGCACCAACGGCGTCTGGTACGCCACTGGCATTTTCGCCCAACGGCACTAAGGAGGGCGATTCGCGCGGCTGATCCGCTCGCGACTCCTCCCCTGGCTCGCTATCGAGTAGGCTAAATGGCCAGGGGCACGAGCGGAGAAGTCGAGCATGATTGGCAATCGTTGGCGGAGCGTGATTGTTGTCGCCGTGGTTTGGTCCTGGACGCAACCCAGCCAAGCCGCCGATGCCCCGCATCCCATCGATCCGTGGTGGATGCTGCTGCACGAGCTGGCGGTTCCCGACGATCTGGCCCTCACCCCCGCGCAGCGCTCCGCCTGGCACGAAGCCCTGGTGCCGCTCGACCGCAAATTCTTCGTCCTACGGAGCAAGCCAAGCCGCGAAGTGGCCGCCGGCATGGACGAGATTCTCCCAGCGGCCCGCGCGGCAGTCGGCAAGATTCTGACTCCCAGCCAATCGGCCCGGCTCGACCAGCTGCTCGCCCGGATGCTCGGCACGCGGGCGCTGCTTCGCCCTGATTTTGCCGACAAGCTGAAACTGACCGACCAGCAGCGAACCGATGTGAAGCAGGCCATCGACGAGTCGCAGGCCGCCATCGACGCGGCCCGCGCCGCGAAGGACCAAACCGCCGATCAAATCGCGAAACAAGTGGCCAAACTGCAGACCGAACACAATGCCCGCCTGCAAAAAATCTTTCGGCTCGACCAACAGCGCCAGTGGCGCGACCACGTGGCGAGCGATTTCGACGTGACCCGCTTCGGCCATCCCGCCTTTCAAGCACCAGAACTGATCGGCACCCCCACCGCCTGGCACAACGGCCAGTCCCTGTCGCTGTCCAAGCTCCGCGGCAAAGTGGTCGTCATCCACTTCTTTGCTTTTGGTTGCATCAATTGCGTCCATAACTATCCCGTCTATCGGCAGTGGCAGACGGAACTTGCCGGCAAGGAGGTCGCCCTCATCGGCATCCACACCCCCGAAACGGCTGCCGAGAAGAATATCGACAATCTCGTTCGCAAGCTGAAAGAAGACGATCTGCAATTCCCCGTGCTGGCCGACACCGACCTCGCCAACTGGCAAGCCTGGGGAAACACGATGTGGCCCACCGTCTATGTGCTCGACAAGCAAGGGCGGCTCCGCTATTTCTGGCCCGGCGAGCTGCGCTGGGAAGGGGCCACCGGCGACAAGATCGCCCGCGGCTGGATCGACGAATTGCTCGCCGAGAAATAGACCATGCTGCACACCGGGATCCTTAACCCGCATCTCCTCTCGCTTCTCGCCCGCGTGCGCCATACCAACACGCTCGTCATCGCCGACCGGGGGTTCCCTTTCTGGCCGCAACTCGAAACCATCGATCTCTCGCTGGTCGATGACGTTCCGATCGTGCTCCAAGTCCTGGCGGCCATTCGGCCCAATTTTGCCATCGGCCGCGCCTGGATGGCCCGCGAGTTTGTGAATCACAACACTCCCGCTACGCAAGCCCGCTTTGCCGCCGCCCTAGCCGGCATCCCCTTGCTTCACGAGCCGCACGACAGCTTCAAGCTCCGCGTCCCCTCCGCCATCGGCCTGATCCGCACCGGCGACACCATTCAATACGCGAACCTGATCTTGCAATCGGGCTGAACGCGCGACGTTTCGCAAGCCCATAACCCGCATCGACTTACGCCGCGGCGCCTCACCCGAGAATTCGCTCTATCCCCCGGCCCAGGCGATGGGTACGATCCGGCCCCCAGCGAGGGATGCCGATGTTCGTGCCGCTTTCATCCGCTTCCAATTCGGGCCGTCGGCCGCGCGCGTTCGCGGCTCATTTTCATTTGCTGGGGTGCGTCGATTTCGAGGATTGCCTTTCGCTGCAGCGGCGGCTCGCTTACGACGCGCTGACCCGTGCCGATGGGCGGATCGTGATTCTAATCGGCGAGCATCCCCCCCTCATCACGCTCGGCCGGGGCGGTTCGCGGCGCGATGTGCGGCTTTCCGGGGACGAGCTCGCGGCCCGTGGCCTCGAAGTGCGACACATTAGCCGCGGCGGCGGGGCCATTTTGCATCGGCCGGGGCAGTTGGCCATCTATCCCATCGTTCCGCTCGACTGGCACGGCTGGTCGGTCGGTGAGCATCTGCGGCGATTGTCGGCCGGGCTGGCGGCGGTGCTGGCCGAATCCCAGATTCGTGCCACGCCGGCTGCCGGGGGATTCAGTTTGCTCGGCAAAACGGGGGTGCTAGCGGCGCTCGGCGTCGCGGTGCGCGGCGGCGTAACGACGCACGGAGCCTATTTCAATGTCAATCCCGACATGCGCGATTATCCCCGCGTTCACACGCTCCCCGGCCGGTCGCTGACGAGCCTGCTGACGGAGCGGCTGGCGGCGGTTAAGATGACGACAGTCCGGACGGTTCTGGTCTCGCGCCTGGCGGAAGCGTTCGCCTGCGTCGATCCGCACGTCCATGCCGGCCATCCCCACCTGAGCGAATTGCCCGCCGACCACCGTGAATTCGCCGCTTGAACTGCCGACGATCGACCTGCCCCCCGGCGAGCTTCCCATTGCCGGAGATCTTCCGCTCGCCAGCGAGCCGCGCCGCCTTCCGGCTTGGCTGAAGCGGAACGTTCCCAAGGGGAACGCCAACCATTTCACCGCCGGCCTCGTGGACGAATTGCGGCTGGAGACAGTGTGCGAAAGCGCGAAGTGCCCGAACCGGATGGAGTGTTATTCGCAAAAGACGGCGACGTTCATGATTCTGGGGAACGTTTGCACGCGACCTTGCGGGTTCTGTGCCGTCCCCCGGGGTCGGCCCGAAGCGCTTGCGGCCGACGAACCGGCTCGCCTCGCCGAAGCCGCGGCGCGGCTGGGCCTCGCGCATGTGGTGATCACGTCGGTCACGCGCGACGACCTGCCCGACGGCGGGGCCGAGCATTTCTACCAATCGGTGCTGGCGGTCCGCGCGCGAACGGGAGCCACGGTCGAAGTGCTCACGCCCGATTTTGTCGCCTGCAAGCCGGCGCTCGACCGGGTGATCGCCGCCGCGCCCGAAGTCTTCAACCACAACACCGAAACGGTCCCCCGGCTCTATCGACCGGTGCGCGGACCCAAGAGCGACTATCGCTGGACGCTGGCCCTGCTCCGGCGAGTGAAGGAATTGAACCCGGCGATCAAAACCAAAAGCGGCCTCATGCTGGGGCTCGGCGAAACGCGCGACGAGGTGCTCGACGTGCTCGCCGACCTGCGCGATGCGGGCTGCGATTTGCTGACGCTCGGACAATACCTGATGCCGAGCGCCGCGGCCGCCGACCACTATCTGCCGGTCGCCCGCTACTTGCCGCCGGAGGAGTTCGCCGAGTTCGGTCGGGCGGCCAAGTCGTTGGGCTTTCGGCAGGTGGCGAGCGGGCCTTTCGTGCGGTCGAGCTATCACGCCCGCGAAATGGCGGAGCTGTTTTAGGAGCGGTCGCGCTGGGTGCTATTCCGCCCGAATGATGATTTCGCGCACCTGGCCCGCCGAATCGCGGACGGCGAGTTGCAGCGTTCCCTCGCCGCGAAAGGCCCCCACGCGATAGTCGTCCAGCGTGACGACCTCCACGCCGTTGACCTGGAGAATTCGGTCTCCCGCCTGCAGTCCGCGCGATTCGCCTAATCCACCCTTCTCGATGCCGCCGACGATCAATCCGTCGCGGCCGTCCGCGAGCGCGCCGATTCCCAAGGTTGGGGGCCAGCGTCGGGGGGCTGACCTCTGGCGGGCAACCGTCGCCGGGTTGGCCGCGCCGGGCGGAACGGGCTCCGGATCGCCGAACTCCAGCGACGCCACCTCCACGGCGGCGGGCAATCCTCCGACCACCAGCAGCGCGGATCTTCCGCGGACTTCCAGTAGCACGAACTCCTCGTTGGGATTCAGCGATTCGACGCGCTCACCATTGTCCGTGGCGATGCGGGCCGCAGCCGCGCGTGTCACGCGGGCCTTAAAATAGATGCTGGACCGCGTGGAGTCTTGGTCCGGGCGAATCTTCCCGCCGCCGGCGCGAAACTCACCTTGTCCAAACACTCGCGCGCCGGACAAAATCAGTACCAACCCGACGAGCAATAGCGATCGGCCGCGCATGGGAGGCTCCTGCGATGATTTCCAGTCCGCTGCTCATCATGGGAGACTCGCGGCCCAAGCGTCAACCGGTTCTTGCGCTAGAATTCACGCTGCGCTAACCATTTTCTCCTCGTATGGAATTTCGCCTGCCCGATTTCGACCTGGGAGCGACCCCTATCGTGCTGGTCACCTGGCATGCCTCCATCGGCAAGCGGGTGGTCGAAGGGGATCGGCTAGTCGAGGTGCTGGCGGGGGAAGTGACGATCGACCTGGCCGCGCCGGCGACCGGCCGCCTGATCGAGCGTCACGCAGCGGTGGACGACCGGCTGAGGGTCGGCCAACTCTTGGCCGTGATCGAGCCGGAGGATTGAGCGGCGTTGCTTCGCATCCTAGCGGTTGGCAGTCGCCAACAGCCGGCCGACGGGCAGCTCGAAGCCCGGCAAGAGAGGCGAATAGTCGCGCAGAAAATTACGCCGTCCCGGCGAGACGAACTCGACCACGATCGTCGGCAGATCGACTTTGGGGTCCGGCAAGCGGCCGAGGCCAATCCACAGTGCCCGGTCGCGGCGGCGGATGTTGTTCGCCACGCAAAACTCGCGTTCCTAGGCGGTGCATTCCAGGGCCGCGCTCCGAGGATGCGTTTCCTGATAAAGCCTCAGCAGGTAGCCGAGAAGCTCGTTGGGGTCCGCCTCACCATTGGAAACCGTAGGACTTACGATGACTACTCCGTTGACAAGCTCGTAGCGATAGTGCTCATCCCTCTCGGTGACCGCTTCAAACTCTTCCGGCGTCATGTGCGTGCCGTTGGCCCCCGCGTCGAGGCGCGGCCCGCCACGTCGGCAAAAACGGGCGAAATTTGCAATAGAGCGCTCATATCGGCATCCTCTCATCAATCCGACGCAGGTCAGTTTCTCGTCACCGCTTCGTGCAGGTTGAGCAGCACGCGGCAGACGCTGGTCCAGGCGGCTAGTTCCGCCCGATCGACCCCGGCCGGCGCGGGCGAAGCTCCCACGGCGAGCAGCTTTTCGGCCGCCGGCAGGTCGGTCGCGAATTCTTGCCGGTGCTTCTCCAGCAAGGGGCTGAGCACCGCGATCTCGTCCGGTCGCGGCTCGCGCGTCAGCACACGGCGAAAAGCCAGGCCGAGGCGCTCGGGAGTGGCCTTTCCGTCCGCGAGCACCCGCGCCGCCAGCGACCGGGCCGCTTCGACATACGTCGGATCATTCAGCAACACCAGCGCCTGCTGCGGCGTGTTGCTGCGCGGGCGCTCGACCGTGCATTCCTCGCGGCTAGGGGCGTCGAAAGCGGCCAGGCTCGGATGCAAAAAGGTTCGCTGCCAGTAGGTATAGAGACCGCGACGATAAAGCCCCTCCCCCGTGTCGTTCTGCCATTCGCGCTTGGGAAAATTCAGATACTGCCAATACCCGGCGGGCTGATAAGGCTTGACGCTCGGTCCACCTATCTTCGGCACCAATAGGCCGCTCACGGCCAGGGCGTTGTCGCGTACGAACTCGGCATCGAGGCGATAGCGATGCTGGCGGCTGAAGAGGTCGTTCACCGGATCCTTGGTCAGGTGCTCGGCGGTCGGCACCGACGACATCTGATACGTCCGCGAGAGGAGCATCAGCTTGAATGTCCGCTTCATGTCCCAGCCATGCTCGACGAAATCGACCGCCAGCCAATCGAGCAGCTCGGGATGCGTCGGAAGCTGCCCCTGCGCGCCGAAATCGTCGAGCGTTCGCGACAGGCCCCGGCCAAACAGCAGCTTCCACAGCCGATTCACCAGCACGCGGGCGGTCAGCGGATTGTCGCGACTGGCGATCCAGCGAGCCAGATCGAGGCGCGTGGGCCTCGCGGCCGACTGGTGCGAGTCGCTGCCGACCGTGCTCGACGCCAAAAAGGCGGGAATTCCCGGCTGGGCAACCGCTCCGGAGTCGTCGAGCCAATTGCCGCGCGGCAAGAGCCGAACCGTGCGCGGCGCGACGGGCATCGACACGAGCGTCGAAACAATCTTGGCATCGACCTCGGCACGCTCGGCTTCGAGCGCGGCGACCCGCTGGCGCGCGGAGGCGAGCAGCGGCGTCGTCTTGCGGAAATGCGCTTCGAGCAGGTCTTCTTGCTTGGCGTTGCGCTTACTGGCGGACGTTTTGAGGGCGGCAAGTACCTCGGGCGGCCAACCTTTCGGCGCATCGTCATACGCTGCCGCTTCCCAGTCTTCGCGGGCGGCGGTCAGGTCCGGCGACTTGGCGGCCAGTTCGGCCTTCGCGGCGGCTAGGTCCTTGTCGATCCGCGCGAGCTCGGCGGCCTGTTCGGGCGAGGGGAGCTTCGTTTGCTCCTGCCGGCCGACCGCCTTTTCGCTTATATCGGCAAAGAAGGCGGCGAAGTTGTAGAAGTCGGTCTGCGTGAAGGGATCGAACTTGTGGCTATGGCACTCGCAGCACCCCATCGTGCTGGCGAGCCAGATCGCGGCCGTGTTACGCACCCGGTCGGCCGCATACTTGGCGGTATATTCCTTGGGCTGCGCGCCCCCTTCCTCGGTCGTCTGCAGCAGGCGATTGTAGCCCGAGGCGATCCGTTGTTCGACGGTCGCGCCTGGCAGCAAATCTCCCGCCATTTGCTCAATGGTGAACTGATCGAACGGCTTATTCGCGTTGAAGGCTCCGATGACGTAATCGCGATAAGCCGCGATGTCCCGGTGATTATCGCTGTGATAGCCCCCCGTGTCGGCATAGCGGACCACGTCGAGCCAATAAACTGCCATCCTTTCGCCAAAGTGCCGCGACGCGAGCAGGCGGTCGATCACCGTTTCCATCGCGGTTTGCGGATCGCGGGCCGCCGCTGACGAAAACTCATTCAGCTCCTCCATCGTCGGCGGTAATCCAATCAAATCGAAGTTCATCCGCCGCAGCAGTGTCCGCCGGTCCGCCGGCGGCGCGGGAGCAATCCCTCGCGCTGCTAGTTTTGCCAGGATGAAGTTATCGATCGGGTTTGCCGGCCAGGCGGCATCGTTCACGGCGGGAATCGCCGGCAGCTTCGGCGGCACATACGACCAATGCGCGTCATACTCGGCACCCTGGTCGATCCACTGCCGAATGAGGGCGATTTCGGTCTCCGTCAGGCCGGGCTTTTTCGACGCGACCGGCGGCATCTTCAGCTCGGGGTCGGTGCTGGAGATCCGCACCAGCACTTCGCTATGCTCGGCATCCCCCGGCTTGATCGCGGCGGGAACCGCCTCGTCGCGCAAGTCGAGACGCAGCTCGGCCGCATTCTCCATCCGGTCCGGGCCATGACAAACGAAGCACCGGTTGGCCAAAATCGGCTTGATCTGGCGGGTAAAGCTGATTTTCGGCTCGGCCGCGGCGGCAGGCCAGATGAGCGTCAGAACCAGCGAGGTTGCAATCAAAGGCAGCAAAAAACGGCACATGGCAACAGCCTGGGAAAATTCGCTAGTAACGCGGGGAATTGCACTAAGAGATGCCAGCCGGCATCCGACGGGAAACCCCATTCTAGGTTTGCCCGAAATTGCCGGTCAAGCAAACGCGACTGGCCGAAACGCCAAACCTGCATTAAGTTAAAGCTCCGTTTTTTGTTCATGTTCACGGAGGAACCGCGTGGCCAAGCCCGTCCCTTCGCCCGTTCACCCCACGACCCCGGCCGAACGGCTGCTGTCGCTCGACCAGCTGCAACAAGACTTAGCGGTCTGGGAAAACGACCATCGGCAGGCTGGCGTCCGGCTCCCCTCGCAGGGGCTGAACCTATCCAGCTTCTTTTTTGATGCCAAGCAGGGGACGCTCGCCGCGCACGCCCCTGGCAAAGCTTGCCGGGTGACGCTGTATCTGGCGGGCCAGTACGACGGGCGGATGATGGTTCCGCATGGCGTGGCGCGATTGTCAGGCACCTGCAGCGAATTTCGTCGCCGCCGGTGGTGCCAGCATACGCTGACGGCCGTTCGCCGTTTGGCGACCTTGCTCGGGGAAAAGGGGAATGTGCTCCGCGAACGGCTGTTTCAGCTTGGCCAGGGGGAAGAGTGGCGGCAAGCCTTGCAATTGGTCGAGCACTTTCTTGTTTCCACGCAGCCCGCCCCCGCGACGGTCGTCGAGCAGTTGCAAACGCGCGTCGTCTGGCGCGTGGAGTATCTCTCGCAGGATCAGCCCGACGGCAATATTCAGGTCACGATGGCAGTCTTGCCGTTCGAGCAAAAAATCGGCAAAGGGGGGAACTGGACCCGCGGTCGCAAGCTCTCGCTCGACGAATTCTCGCGATTGGAGGCGTCGTGGACCAGCGAGGCCGACCGCCGCACCGCCCAGCGCATCAAGGAGTCGCTACAATCGCCCGGCTATCGCTATGGCTTCGGCAGCAGCTATGACTACTATTCCCCCCAACCGACGCTGCGGGCCTACGACCTGCTACTGGAATTGATCGGTCATCCGCTAATAACTTGGGAGGACGCGCAAGATACGCCCGTCGAAGTGGTGAAGGGAGAATTCGGCCTCATCATCAAGGAGGAGCCCGGAGGGTGGCGAATTCGCCCCGCCATCAATGGCCAGTGCCCGCCGCGCGAGCTGATCTGGAGCGCGGAAGGGAACAAGTTCGAGAAGCCCCTCTGGGTCGATCGAGCGAACAATCGTGTGGTGCTGGGGGTCGGCGATTCGGCCGCGGTCACGCTGGCGGCCAAACTATCGACGATTCCCGATCCGATTCCCCCAGAGGGGCAGCAGCTCTTGCTGGCCAAGCTGGCGGTGTTGCAATCACGCCTGCCAGTGACCTTGCCCGACAGCCATTCAGGCGGCACCTTGGCCGCGGATCGCCGGCTGGTGCTCCGCCTGGCCCCGCAAAATCCGGCGGGAATTGTCGCGGACCTCGTCGTCGTTCCCGTTGCCGAGCGGGCCGCCTATGCCCCGGGCGAAGGGCCGCCGATTCTCTCGGTGCTCAAGGATGGCAAGCAATTTCGCTATGAGCGGCAATTGGCCGACGAGCGCCGCCGGGCGAGTGATGCCGTCGAAACCTTGCGGCTGGCGCAATTCACCTCGGCCAGGCCTTGGCACTGGCACCTGCCGACAAGCGACGACGCTCTCGACCTCCTCGCGCAATTGGCCGACCAGCCAGTGGACGACCTGATCGTGCAGTGGCCCGAAGGACAAACGCGAACGGTCAGCCAGGTCGTGCCGCCCGCCGCCCTGCGCGTGCAGATCGAGTCGCAGCAAGATTGGTTCGGCCTCAACGGCACGGTCGAAATCGACGGGCAAGAGGTTGAACTGGCGAAAATCCTGGGGGCGATGCGCAAAGGTCATCGCTACGTCGAAGTCGGGCCGAACCAGTTCGTCCGCCTCGCCCAAACGCTGCGGCAGTCGCTCGAAGCGCTCGACGACGTGACCCACGAAACCAAGTCCGGCAAGCTGGAGTTCGACATCACTGCCGCTCCTGTGCTCAAAAAGGTTTGCGATCCGAGCATCGAGCTGAAGACCTGCCTCGCCTGGGACGAATCGCTGGCCCGGCTCGAAAAAGCCGAAGAGCACACCCCCGATCCGCCAATCACCCTGGCCGCCGATTTGCGCGACTACCAGGTCGAGGGCTTCCGCTGGCTGAGCCGGCTGGCGGCTTGGGGCATGGGGGGCTGCCTGGCCGACGACATGGGCCTCGGCAAAACGGTGCAAACGCTCGCCACGCTGATCGATCGGATGGAAGAAGGGCCGGCACTCGTCATCGCTCCTACGAGCGTGGCCTTCAACTGGGTTCGCGAAGCCCAACGCTTTGCCCCCACGCTGCGGCCGATCCTCTATCGCGAAACCGACCGCGACGACGTGCTGCAAAACCTCGCGGCCGGCGACGTGCTCATCGTCAGCTACGGCCTCTTGCTGCGCGATGTCGAGAAGCTTGGCAAAGTCGAATGGGGGACGCTCGTTCTCGACGAAGCTCAGAAGATCAAGAACAGCGTCACCAAAACAGCTCAGGCGGTGCGGCAGATCGAAGCCAAGTGGCGGCTCGCGCTGACAGGCACGCCGCTCGAAAACCACCTGGGCGAACTGTGGAGCATTTTTCGGGCGGTTTGCCCAGGGCTCCTCGGCAGTTGGGACCGCTTCCGCACGAAGTTCGCCGAACCGATCGAGCGGCAGAAAGACTCCGGCCGCCGCCGCGCACTGGCCCGCCTGATGCGGCCGTTCATCCTGCGGCGAACGAAGTCCGAAGTGCTGGAAGAATTGCCCGACCGGACCGAGATCATCCGCACTGCCGAGCTGACGCCCGACGAACGGCAGCGCTATCAGGCCGCGCGCCTGGCCGCCATCGCCGATCTGGCCGGCGCCGGCGAAAGCGAAGCGGGCGGACCGAAAGACCGGCGGTTCGAGGTCCTGGCCGCCCTCACTCGCCTGCGGCAACTCGCTTGCCATCCCAAGCTGGTCGATGCCGAGTGGCCCGGCGGCTCGGCCAAGCTCGAGCTGTTCATGGAGATCGTCGAGGAGCTGCGCGAAGGGAATCATCGGGCTCTCGTGTTTAGCCAGTTCGTGCAGCACCTGAGTCTGATCCGCGGGGCGCTCGACGCGGCCGGCATCACGTATCAATACCTCGACGGTCAGACGCCCCCCAAGGACCGCGAGCGGCGGGTCGATGCCTTCCAGCGCGGCGAAGGCGAGCTGTTCCTGATCTCGCTCAAGGCCGGCGGCACGGGGCTCAACCTCACCGCGGCCGACTACGTGATCCACATGGACCCCTGGTGGAACCCGGCCGTCGAGGACCAGGCCACCGACCGGGCCCATCGCATCGGCCAGACACGGCCCGTCACCGTCTATCGGCTTGTCACCAAGGACACCATCGAGGAGCAAATCCTCGCTCTGCACGCCGGCAAGCGGCACCTCGTCGCCGACGTCCTCGAAGGGACCGACCAGGCCGGCAAGCTCAGCACGCTGGAACTCGTCTCGCTGATCCGCGGCGAAGCGGAGGACTCGTGGCAGCCCTCACTTCAGCGACCTTAAAAAGGCCAGCAGATCGGCCAGCTCCTGCCGGTTCATGGTGTTTTCGAGGCCGGCGGGCATGATGCTGAGGGGGCTGAGCTTCTGAGCTTCGATGTTGTCGCGGCGGACGCGAATTTCGCGCTGATCGGTCGTGCGGAGGAAAAGCGAATCGGCCGTTTCGCGAACGACGAGGCCGGTCAGCGTGAGTCCATCGGCTGTCAAAATCGTGTACGAATCGAAGCCGCGGGCGATCGACGCGCTGGGGACCACAATCGCCTCCAGCAGATCGCGCTCGCTCCGGCGCTCGCCAACTTTCGTCAGGTCCGGCCCGACTTTGCCCCCTTCGCTTCCCACTTTGTGGCACGCGCTGCACGCCGCCTTCCGGCCAAAGAAGATTTGTTTGCCGGAAATAGCGCCGCCGAGGGGGAGGTCCTTTTCAATCTTTTCGAGGTTGAACTGAGTATCACCAAATTGCCCGCGGGGAACGAATCCGGCTAGGTCGCTGCGCAATACGATTTTCTGATCTTTCAGTTTTTTTCGCACCGCTTCGCTGGCTTTCTTGAATTTCGGTTCGAGTATCGGACCAATGTCCTGCCCGGCGCCTTTGAGCACATCGACCAATTGCAAAAGCTGCTGCTCGCTCAGCTGGGCATCGCCGATGAGGCGAGCGGCGGCCGCTCGGCTCAGCGGGGAATCGCCCGCCGCGATGGTGCACAGGAAAGCAAAGTCCGAATCGTCAATAGTCGTGCGTCGAGCCGCAACCGCCCCGAGTGCTGCTAAGCGGATTTCCTGCGACCTGCCGGCGTCGCGGCTGACATTAAGCAGAGCAGCATCGATCTCTGGGCTGCGTGACGACGCCCCGGCAAAGATTGCCCCGCGAACAATTGCTTCGTCGGCTGCGTTTAGCCTCACCGTCAAGGACTCGACCCAGCTTGCGGGCACGGGAGATAAGTCGCTACGACCGACCACATCGAGCAGCAGGCTTTGCAACACCACAGGCAAGTCGCGCCGCGCGAGTGTCTGACCGACGAGCGCCTGCACCTTCTCATCCTTCGCCAAACCCACCAGTGCCCCGCTAAGCAGCGATTGTTCGCCTTCCGACAATGCTTTCTGGGCAAGCAGCTTGCCAGCCAGTTCAACCAACTCGTCCGTCCAGCCGGGGCGGCGGCTGATGACGTCGAGGGCGGCGGTGAGCAGGAGCTGGTCGGTGGTGTCGAGGAGGGCGGCGACTTCGTCGCGAGTCAGGTTGCCGCTGGGCATCTGGTCGAGGGCGATCAGGGCGGCGCGGCGGACACGAGGGCTCAATCGAAGCAGGCCGATGAGGGTCTTATCACGGTTGTCGATTTCGATCAGGGCATAGATGAGCGCGTGCTCCAGCACGCGGTCGCTGTCGCTTGCCAGGGCTTCCATCAAGGTTGGCACGGCCTCATCGCTGCCGATCTGACCGAGCGCCGTGGCGGCGGCACGCAGCAACTCCGGCGGCGTTTTCTTATCGGCGAGCAATTCGCACAGGTCGTGGGACGCACGCCCGTCGCGGGAGTAGCCGGCGCTATAGATCGCCACGGCCAGCACGCTGGGATCACGTTCGGTCAAGCCAACCAGGCGCACGGTTTCCTGGGCCTTTTGGCTGCCGATGCGAGTGAGCGACCAGAGGGCGTTGCGGCGGATCGTGGCGTTCTTGTTGGTCAAAGCCCGGCTCAGGTAGGGAAGGGCGGCATCCTTTTGGCGGGCGAGGGTGCCGATGGCCCGTTCGCGGACAGCGGGCCGCTCGTCGGCCAGCAATTGGATGAGCGGGGCGGCTTCGAGCTTGTTCCATTCGATGGCCAGGCCGCGGGGATCGTTGATCTTCTTCGCGCCCGTTTTTCGCACGCGGTAAATCGCCCCCAAAATGTTCGGCTTGGCGATTTGCGACGTGGGGCAGCCGATGCGGAACCAACCGCCGGTGTCGATCACCAAGAGGCTGCCGTCGGCATCTTCCAGCACGTCGGTCGGGTGAAAATCGTCGCTGGCGGCCTGGAGGAAGTCAGTCGTTTCGGCGCGGAAGGTCGAGCCGTCGCGAAAGAGGTCGGTGCGGACGACCTTGTGGGTGTTGAACTCGGTGACGAGGAAGGTGGAGTTGACCGTTCCCTCTCCCCTTGGGAGAGGGTTAGGGTGAGGGTCTGGCTTCTTCCCCGATGTCGATACACCCTCACCCCGGCCCTCTCCCAGAGGGAGAGGGAGAAAAGAGCGCATTCGGCAGCAGCCGCTGACGGCGACGTGGCCATAGTCGAAGACGGCATCGAGCGGGTCGCCGGTCTTGCGGAATTCGCTGAGCACCGCCGCCTGGTCGTGCCGCGGATAGACGCCGCCGTGCATCCAGTGGACGAGGCAGTCCCCCCGCTTTTGATACATGATGTTGACCGTGCCGAGCATTTCGCCGGAATCGGTCCAGTCGATTTCGACCGGGTTGTCCATGCCGCCGCCACAGTGGATTTGCACATCGCTGCCATCGGGCCGGCACGAGAAGATGCGGGCGGCTTTGCCTTTGCTCAGCACCTCGCCGGCCGCATCGACGATCTCGTGCCCGTGCCGCCCTTCGCACCACCAGATGCGCCCCTCCGGGCCGAGGAAGCAGCCATGCACGTCGGCTGCGTTGCCGGTATAGCCAAAGCTATTGACGATTCGCTCGCGCACGTCCGCCACGCCGTCGTCGTTCTTGTCCTTGAACCGCCAGATCGCCCCGCTCGACGCGACATAGAGCCACCTCTCGTGCCAGAGGGCCCCCTGCGGGAACGTGAGCTTATCGGCAAAGACCGTGCGCCTATCAAACTTGCCGTCGCCGTCGGTATCTTCCAGCCGCGAGATGTAGTTCGGCAGTTGCTTCTCGAGCTCTACTCGAGGCAGATTGAGGCCCGCGTTTTCCGCGATATAGAGCCGTCCCTTTTCGTCGAAGCCCCCCATCAGCGGATGCTCGACCAGCGGCGGCCCGGCAGCGAGCTCGACGGTGTAACTATCGGGGACCGAGATTTGCGGCTGGGTGAAGGGTTCTTCCGCCAGAACAACCGACGCCAGCAATAGTTGCACTGGCGCGGCAACAATCAGAGAACGCAACATAGGCCACCAATTTTAAGCGACCACGACAAACTCGAGGCAATGGCAGACGTGATTCTACTGAACCGACGAAAAGAGTACGAACCAATGGGCAGCGACGAGAACAATTTCAACGAGTGCGGCCAATATGTAAGGCCCGCCCCGCCTCACGGCAAGCACGACCAAGACGATGGCCACAACGTTCGAGGCATGCGCCCAAAGGATCAACAGATATTCGAGTCCCCACAGCGGAACAACCCCGCCGGTCTGATCGAGATAGCTCCAAGCACCGCTCGCGACGACGACCAGAATGTGAAGTCCCAGATACACCCGCCAGCGGAACATCGCCTTCGATGAAATCAGGCTCGCCGCCAGTGGCTCGGCTGGTTGCTGCGAAGATTGATAGGGGTTGAGCGCTGGCTGGACCGAGCTTTCAACTACTGCGTGCTTAGGTTTCACGTCAACACATCCTTCGTTGCGATCCCTAACTCAACCAGCGCAGTTCTCAAAGCTATTCCCCTGGCCGAGTCGGGTCAATCAATGCTTCGGTGGCCGGCATGCGAAAGCGGCGGCAGAATAATGGGGGCAGAATAATATCAAACACATTATTCTGCCCCCATTATTCTGCCAACTATGTCAATACACTTCGCAGCGCCAGCCAGGCCTTGCGCGGGCGCGATAGGCGAATGCGGCGCTGCAACACGACACGCGGGTCGCGCTCCATTTGCCGGAGCAGGTCGCGATAGGTGGCGTGCATCAGGCGGAACATCCGCCGGCCGGGAGCAGGCAAGTAGCGCGCCGTTTCGCTTGCGGAATCATAAAGCTGCCGGGCGCGGGCGATTTCGAATCGCAATAGCTCCAGCTCATCGGGAAAGCGGGCGAGGTCTTCGCGCGGCAAGTAGCGGCGGCCAAGCTCCCGGTCTTCTTTCAAGTCGCGGAGGATATTGGTGAGTTGGAAGGCGATGCCGCAGTCGGTGGCCGGGCCAATCGCCCGCTCGTCGCGGGAGCCCCAGATGGCGAGGCACGCGAGGCCGACTGCCGAGGCGACATGCAGGCAATAGTGCCGCAGGTCGGCGAAGGTTTCGAAGCCGGCGTGATCGAGGTCCATTTGGGCGCCATGCACGATCTGCCGCAGGTATTGTGGGTCGATCTCGAAGCGGCGGACCGCATCGACCAAGGCCGGCCAAATGGCACTGGCTTGCCGGCCCGCCAGTGCTTCGGTGAGATCGCCCTCCCAACTCGCAAGGGCCTGCCGCTTGTCGGCTAGTGGCAGCGGCCCATCGGCCAGGTCGTCGGTCAGCCGGGCGAAGGCGTACAGGGCTTCCATCCCCCGCCGCTGGTCGGCGGGGAGCAACCAGAAGGCCCAAGCAAAATTCGACGCGGCCGCCCGGGCGATTCGCCGACACTGGGCATAGCTTGCGGCGATTAGGTCGTTCATCCTTGCCACCAGGCCGACGCCAGCAGCCGCAGCTTGGTCCAGCGGCTGACGGTGGGACGGCGGGAGAGCACATCGTACCCGGCAAGGCGGATCGCGGCGAGGATCGCGAGGCCCCCCGTGACGAACAATCGCACCGGCAAACGCAAGTCGCGGCCGACATGCTCAACCAGCGGCTGGCCGGCAAGAAGGAATTTCTCGGCCCGCTCGACCTGCTGCTTCAGCAACTCGCGGAAAGCGTCGTCACACTTGCCGACGGCGAACCGGGCTTCGCTCCAGCCGACGGCGTGGCACTCGTCTTGCGGCAGATAGACTCGGCCGCGCTTCCAGTCGCGGGCCACATCCTGACAGAAATTCGCCAGTTGCAGGCCGGTGCAAATCGAATCGGAAAGGCGTGCGTTTTCGTCGGTTGTCGAGCGCCCCAGCGCGAGGACGATTTGCCCCACTGGATTAGCCGAGCACTGGCAATACGTCAGCAGGTCGGCGAAGGTTGCGTAGCGCGATTGCTCTTGATCGCGGCGGAAGGCGACGAGCAGATCGGAGAAGGGCTTTTGGGGGATCGCGAACTCGCGGATGGTTTCGGCCAGGGCGATGAACACGGGGTGTTGGCGGGACAACCCCTCACCCCCGGCCCCTCTCCCGCAAGGGGAGAGGGGAGCAGGAGGTTTATTGATCGCACCGAGTTCCCCTTCCCACCAGGCGAGCAATTCCAGCGAACGCGCGGGATCTGGCGTTTCATCAGCCAGGTCATCCGCCCAGCGGCAGTAGGCATAGACATTGCACAGATGCTGCTGCAAATGGCTCGGAAAGAGCCGGCTAGCGACGGTGAAATTTTCGTAGTGCGATTCGGCCAATTGGCGGCAGTAGGCGCGGGCCTCGTGGAGCGTGGGTGTTGGATGGTCGGTGTCGGGACCGTATCGCCGCAACTCCTCCGCGAGATTCATTCCTTGTCTCGCATTTTGGTGGCAGACCGCGACCAATGGTCGCGGCTTTGTTTTGGCACGCCGGTCGCCTGTCCCACGGGTTACCGCGCGATGTGGCAATTGGGCAAGGTTTTGCGCAGCTCCTCAGCCCCCTCGGCGGTCACTTCCGAGCCATGCAGATAAACGACCTGCAAGTTTCGCAGCTTCTGCAAATGGGCCAGTCCCGCGTCGGTGATCGCCGTTTTGGAGAGCCAGAGAATCCGCAGCCGCGAGAGGCTCACAAGGTCCGCGAGCTGATCGTCGGTCACATTCGTATGGTCGAGGCCGACGGTTTCCAGTTGCTCCAATTCGGCGATGTGCCGCACCGAATCGGCCGCGAGCTTGCACTCCTTGAGCGAGACATAGGTCAAACTTGGCAACTGCTTCAGGTGGGCGAGCCCCGGCCCGGTCGCCCGCGTACTGGGAATGAACAGCGTCCGCAGATTGACGAGCGGCTTCAGGTGGGCGAGGCCGGCATCGGTAATCGGCGTGGCGTCAAGCCACAGGGTTTGCAGGGCGGGAAAGCGACCAAGCTCCGCCAGGCCGGCATCGCTCACCAGCGTGAAATCGAGCCCGAGATGCTCCAGATAGCCGAGCTTCGGCAGCGTGGCCAGGGCCGAGTCGCCAATCGGCAGCCCCTTCAGCGACAGATACTTGAGGTTCACGAGCGGAGCGAGCCTGCTCAGCTCCCGCCCGGTGATGCGGCTGCTGCCGAGATAGAGCCGCTCCAGGTCGGTCAGCTTGGCGACGTGGACAAGGCCAGCATCGGTGATTGGGGCGTTTTCGAGCGAGAGCCAAGGAACCGGGCCCAAATCGGCAAGCAGGGCCAGCTTGTCGTCGCCACCAGTCCACGACTGGCGAATCTGCACCGCGTAGCGGAGCGGGCTGGTATTCTCTTGAGGCATCACCGTTGCGCCGAGGCGCGTTAGTTCGGCCACCGCATGGGCGATGTTGATTTCGCGCAAATCGGCGAGTGCCGCCTGGGCCGCGCGGGCGGCGAGGGGCTCGGCCCCACTGGCCAGATCCGCCAATGCCCGCTGAGCAGGTCCGCGACGATCCTCCTGGGGAGACATCGCCTGCTCAGTGAGGACGCGAATCGCCCGCGCGCGGATTTCCGCATCGCCGCGCCGCGCCGCCGCGAGCAAAAACTCAGCCGCCTCCGGCCCTGCCGCCAGCAGAGCCCGCGTGGCGATTTGCCGGTCCTGAAACTGATCGCTGCCGAGTTGATCGGCCCAGCGGGCAAGCACCTCGCGGGAAGGAACATCCGTGGCCCCTAGCGGGCTGGAAAACAGGGCCGCCAGGGCGGCGATACTAGCGGTCAGCAGCGGTTTCGTCATGACGACCTCACTGACCTATCGTAACCGGTCCGGAGCGTGAAGTACAAACGCCTTTTTCCGGCCCAATTTCATGGCTCCCACTCTCCCCCTCGCCTCGTCTCCCCGTCTACCTAACCTAATTCCACTTCCTCCTGATAAAACGGCACTTCCACCTCCACCTTCCGCTTCACCCGAATTTCCTCGGCCAGCCCCAGCGCGACCTGCTCTTCGCCGTGGGTCAGAAAAATCCGCCGCGGATGGTTCTGAAAGGCATTGAGCCACGTGAACAGCCCGTCGTGGTCGGCATGGCCGGAGAAGCCATAGATCTGGGCGATTCTGGCTTGCACCTTGAATTCCTGCCCGTGAATGCGGACGAACTTTTTGCCGTCCAGGATCAGCCGGCCGAGGGTTCCTTCCCCCTGATGGCCGACGAACAGAATCGTTGAGGCGGGCCGCGTGATGTTGTTGCGCAGGTGGTGCTTGATCCGGCCGGCGTTGCACATGCCCGAACTGGCCATGATGACGGCCGGTTCGCGCAGCGTGTTGATCTTTTTCGATTCCTCGGCCGTGCGGACCATCGTCAGGCCAGGGAACCGGAGCGGCGGCTCATTGCTGGCGAGCATCCGCCGCGTTTCCTCATCGGCATAGTCGCGGAACTTGAGGAAGATGTTCGTCACGTCCACAGCCATCGGGCTGTCGAGAAACACCGGCAGCTGCGGAATGCGGCCGGCCCGCGAGAGGCGGCCGATGTGATAGATCAGCTCTTGGGCCCGCTCGACCGCGAAGGTCGGAATCACCACGTTGCCACCGCGAGCTGCTGTCTCGGTGATGACGCGGGCCAGTTGCGATTCGACATCCCCCGCCTGCTGGTGGTTCCGGTCGCCGTAGGTCGATTCCATGATGATGTAGTCGGCCTTCGACAAGTAGCTCGGGTCGTCGATGATCGGCTTGCCGTGCTGGCCGATGTCGCCCGAAAACACGATCCGCCGCGTCTGGCCGTTCTCGGTCGCGTCGAGCTCGATCATCGCCGAGCCGAGAATGTGCCCCGCGTCGAAAAACCGGGCCGTCACGTTCTTGGTCACCTGAATCGGCTCGCCATAGCCGCAAGGGCGAAACAAGGGGAGCACGCGCTCGACATCCTCCTCGGCATAGAGCGGTTCGTAGGGGAATTTGCCGACGCGCCCCTCTTTGGCGTGGCGTTTGGCCTTGTAGCTCATGTCTTCGACCTGAATCTCGGCCGAGTCGCGGAGCATGATCTCGCACAGGGCTGCGGACGGCGCGGTGGTGTGAATCGGCCCGCCGAAGCCCTCTTTCACCAGTCGCGGCAACAGGCCGCTATGGTCGATGTGGGCATGCGTCAGCAGCAGGGCCTCGAGCTGCGAAGGGGGCAAGGCGGGGCGATCCCAGTTGCGGTATTCGAACTTCCGCTCCTGGAACATGCCGCAGTCGATCATCACCTGCTCGCCCGCGACCGTGAGCACGTACCGGCTGCCGGTGACCTGGCGATTCGCGCCGAGGAAATGGAGTTTCATGAGGGAGAGTGGGGGCAGGAGTCAGGAACCAGGAACCAGGAGTCAGCACACATGCTACCCCAAAGCATCGACTGAGGAGGATCGAAGTGTCACCGGATTTTGTACCCTGAACCCCGAACCCTGAACCTTGGACCTTGGACCGTGGCCTCAGAACACTGAACCCCGCCTGGAGTCGGCGCGAGGCGGAGAGTAGATTGCGGAACAAATCGACCATGCCAGCAAACAGAATTACCGCGCTTGTTGAGCGACTTGTCGCCGATCCGATCGCTCACTATCCAGCCGCGACGGTGGCTTGCTTCGATCCGACCATCGGCAACTTACCGCGGCGATCGCTTGATGAAGAGCGGACGGTTCGGTTTCTCGAGCAATTGGCGGCGGCCGGCGCGCCGGCAGTGCTGATTGCCGCATCGACCGGGCATGGCCATTTACGAACGGTCGAGGAACTGGCGCAGTGGTATCGCGTGGCGGCCAGTGCAAAGCTGGGAGAGACGGTGCTGACCGCGCTCTTGCGTCCTGAAGACGGCACGGCAGCCAACGAACGCTTGGCGCGCCTGCTGGCCGAGTTGGGCTACGCGGTGGCGTTTGTCCGTCCCGGGCGCGATCTTGCTCCCGATGCCACCGACGAAGCGGTCGCCGCCAACATGCGCCCCGCCGTGCAAGCTGCCGCCCAGGCGGGGCTAGCGGTCGGCCTTTATTCGATTCCTGACGTTAGCGGCCTGCCGCTGACACCCGCCGCGGCTGCCCTGCTGGCTGCCAGTCCGGAGGGGGGGCGGATCGTGGCGATCAAAGTGACCGAGGCGAGCTACGACGCCAGCACGCTCCGGTTCTTGCAGGAATCGCGCCTTGCGAGGCTGAAGGTCGTGCAAGGGTGGGATCCGCACCTTGCCCAAGCGCTGCGTGACGGGCCAAAGTTTGATTCGCAAGCCCGGCAGCGGTGCGGCGTGACCAGCGGGCCGATGTCGCTGGCGGTCTTTCAATATCAGCACATCCTGGCCGCTGCCGAGCGAGGGGATTGGGACGAGGTTGCCGCCGCGCAAACTGCCGTCACCGCCCTCTTTCAGGCGATGCAGGACGACCCGGCCAAGTTCGCCGATTTGCAGCGGGCCAAGTTCCTGATGGGTCTGGGGCAGCCACTGACAAGCACCGTCACCCCGCCGCAATTCGACCGGGTGCTGTTTGCCCTCGCCAAATTGCCGCGAAGCGAAGATCAGCGCCGACTCGCGCGGAGCCTCGACCTGCTCGGCGATGGACCGTTTCATCACGGACTGGCGGAGCTAGCGGGCGAAGTTCCAGGTTCCGAGTTCGAGGTTCCCGTTTCCGAACTCCCCGTCGCGTCGAATCCAACTCGAAGGTTGAACCTTGAACCAGAAACTTTGTACTCTGCCACCGCCGACGCGACGACCACCGTGGCGACCCTACGGGAACTGGTCCGGCAATTCGTGGACGAGCGCGACTGGCGGCAGTTTCATTCCCCCAAGAACTTGAGCATGTCGCTGGCGATCGAAGCGGCGGAACTCATGGAGCATTTCCAGTGGATTGACGTCGCCGAGTCGCGCCGCGCGGCCGCCGATTCCGCGAAACTAGCCGGCATCCGGGACGAAATCGCCGATGTGCTGTGCTATGCCCTGGCCCTGGCGAACGAACTCGACATCGATCTGGCCACGGCAGTACGCGACAAGATGCTGAAGAACGCCGCCAAATATCCGGCAGACGAGTGCCGCGGGCGATATGATAGGCCGACGCCATCCTGAACCTTGGAGCTTGCCATGAACCTCTCTCGTCGTGATCTGCTCGAATCTCTGGGCATTGCCGCCGCCGGCGCGATCACCGCCGGCTATAGCGCCACCGCGCGCGGTTACGCGGCCAACGAGACGATCCGCGTGGGCTGCATCGGCACGGGGGGCCGCTGCCGGACGCTGATGAAGTCGCTGGCGACGATTCCCGGTGTGGAGATTGTCGCGGTGTGCGACGTGTGGGACGTGCATCTCGAGGAGGGGCGCAAGCTGTCCCAGCCCGGTGCCTTTGCCACCAAAGACCATCGGGCGCTGCTCGACCGCCAGGATCTTGACGCGGTGCTGATCGGCGCGCCGGATCACCAGCATGTGCCGCTGACGGTGGATGCCTGCGCGGCGGGGAAGGATGTCTATGTCGAGAAGCCGCTGACGCACGATCTGGCCGAGGGGGCCAAGGTGATTGCCGCCCAGAACGATCATCGCCGGGTGGTGCAGGTGGGCACGCAGCAGCGGTCGATGCCGCACATTCAGCAGGCCCGAAAGATCATTCAGTCCGGTGCGCTCGGCGAGATTCATAAGGTGCATCTCACCTGGAATCGCAACAGCAATCGGGCCGGCCGGCCGAACCTCAACATCGATCCCAAGTCGGTCGATTGGCAGCGATTTCTGGGCACCGCCCCGAATCAGCCGTTCGATGAGTATCGCTTTCGGCAGTGGCGCTGGTTTTGGGATTTTGGCGGCGGGATTTTCACCGATCTGATGGTGCATTGGATCGATGTGGTGCATTGGGTACTCGATCTCGATCATCCGACCCAGGCGGCGAGCATCGGCGACATCTTCCACGCGAAAGATTTGTGGGAAACTCCCGACACCGTGCAGACGCTGCTGAAGTACCCTGAGCGCGGCTTGCAGGCGTATTTCGAGGGGACTTTTGTCAGCGCCCGCAATGCCTCGATGTGCGAATTCATGGGGACCGAGGCGACGCTCTACATGGACCGCGGCCGCTACGAGATTCTGCCGGAAGCCAGAAGCAAGCTGCCGGCCAGCCAACTGGTGCTGGGCGACGGCCCGCGCGGGGCCGACTTCTACAAGAACCCCGACGGCGAGCTGCTGCACTTGGCCAACTGGATCGAGTGCGTGCGCAGTCGGCAGAAGCCGGTCTGCCCGGTCGAGGCGGGAGTGAGCGCGGCGAGTGCCGCCCACCTGGCCAATACCGCCTTACGAACCGGAGAAGTGGCGAGGTGGAAGCCCTAGCGGTAGCAATACGGGCGGGCTGTCCCCCCTAAAGAATTGGCCGCGCGAAATTCAGTTACATTCCCGTCAGATTGCCTGTAAACCCAGGCGGAAAGGGTACATTTGGCGAAGCTGTTGCATCCCCTCAGGGATTCCGCCAATGGACTCGCCCCACCCCGCGACCGCCCCTTCGAGTTCCGCATTCGCCCACCTGCGGAGCGATGCCCTCTCGGGCTTCCTCGTCTTTCTGATTGCCCTTCCTTTGTGCCTCGCCATCGCCAAGGCCAGCGGCTTTCCGGAGATTGCCGGCGTCTTTACGGCCATCGTCGGGGGTTTGGTAACGCCGTGGATCAGCAACAGCCAGCTCACGATCAAGGGGCCGGCGGCGGGGCTGATTGTCATCGTGGTCGGCGCTGCGACCGATTTCGGGTTCGTCTCCAGTCCGCAATCGTCCGCCGAAGTGGCGGGCAATTTCGCCGCTTATCGCATGGCGCTGGGGGTGGGGGTCGCTGCTGCCGCGATCCAAATCGTGCTGGGCTTTTTGAAGGCGGGTACGTTGGGCGACTTGTTCCCCGCCTCCTGCGTGCATGGGCTGCTCGCCTCCATCGGCATCATTATCATCAGCAAGCAGGTGCCTGTCGCGCTGGGGGTCGATAACAAAGGAGAACCGCTGCATCTGCTGGCCAAAATTCCGGAAGAAATCTGGAACATGAATCCGGAGATCGCGGCGATCGGCGGCTTCAGCCTGCTGGTGCTGTTCCTGTATCCGCTGCTCAAGCATCCCTGGGCACGGATGGTGCCGGCGCAAATCGTCGTCGTCGCGGCGGCCATTCCGCTAGCCCTCTTTTTTGATCTCGCGCACGAGCATGACTACACCGTGCTGGGCCACCACTACACGGTCAACAAGTCGTTTCTCGTCAATGTGCCGTCGAATATCGCGACCGCCATCGCGCTGCCCGACTTCTCGATCTACTCAAATTCCGCCCTGCTTCCCAAGGCTCTCAAGTGGGTGCTGATGTTCTCGCTCATCGGCAGCCTCGAATCGATGCTCAGCGCCAAGGCGATCGACCTGCTCGACCACCAGCGTCGCAAGACCGACCTGAACCGCGATCTGCTCGGCGTCGGCGTAGCCAACCTGGTCAGCGCCCTGATCGGCGGCATGCCGATGATCTCGGAGATCGTCCGCAGCCGGGCGAATATCGACAACGGCGCGCAGACCAAATTCGCCAATCTATTTCATGGGCTATTTCTGCTGGTCGCCGTGCTGTTTTGTGCCCCGTTCATTCGCCTGATTCCGATGTCCGCCCTGGCGGCCATGCTGGTTTATACGGGCTTTCGCCTCGCCCACCCGCGCGAGTTTCTGCTGGTATATCGCATCGGCCGCGAGCAGCTCGTCGTCTATGTCGGCAC